>JAGXFT010000172.1 GCA_024637135.1 Nitriliruptorales bacterium
GCGCGGTGTCGACGTCGTGGCGGTCGGTCGTGGGGTCGCCGTGCATCCAGGTGAACATCGACAGCACGAACCCCGGCGTGCAGAACCCGCACTGTGAGCCATGGCGGTCGACCATCGCCCGTTGCACCGGGTGGAGGTCGCCGGTCGCCGGGTCGGCCAGGTCCTCGACCGTCACCAGTCGGGTGCCGTCCAGGCTGCCGAGCAACGCGATGCACGAGTTGACCGGTCGGTAGTCCAGCCCGTCGGCCGCGTCCGTGCCGTCGTCGTCGGCCATGACGTCGGTCGCATCCGTGTCGTCGTCGGCCCTGGCCGTGCGTGGGCGGACCAGTGCCACCGTGCAGGCACCGCAGTCGCCGGACGCGCAGCCCTCCTTGGTGCCGACCCGTCCTCGCTGGCGCAGCCAGTCCAGCACGGTCGTGTTCGGGTCGACGTCGTCCAGTTCGACCCGGTCGGTGCCGAGCAGGAACGAGATCATGGCCAGCCGTCCGTCGTCGGGTCGGGACTCCGCCGCAGCCTAGGACCTGGTGTCGGCCACCCCACGTCGAGTGTGCGGCCTGCCCCCTTGGAACCACCCCCGGAGTGCCGGGGTGATGCGCTCACTCGACGTGGGGGTCACAGGGCGAGGGCGTCGCGAAGTTCGGCGGGTGGGGCGACCTCGACCTGGTCGTAGGTGCACGTGTCGGGATCGCGGTCGACGCGCCAGTGCTTGAAGCGGCCCGAATGGCGCAACCGGTCGCCGTCCAGTTGCTCGTAGGCGATCTCGGCCACCTGCAGCGGCACGAGTTCGAACGACATGTCCTTGGTCGCGTTCCAGCGGTTGCCGCCACGCGGGGACTCCTCGGTGTCCATCCAGGCCTGCCACGGGTGCTCGCCGTCGCCCGGTGCGCCCAGGGCCGCCACCTCCTCGGCCAACTCGCGCCGCCTCGCGACCGAGAACGACGACGCGACCCCGATGTGGTGGAGGCGTTCGTCGTCGTCGAACAGGCCCAGCAGCAACGACCCGACCTGGCGGTCGTCGTCGGTGGACGCCTTGTGCCACCGGAACCCGGCGACCACGACGTCGGCGGTGCGTTCGTGCTTGATCTTGGCCAGCGCCCGCTTGCCGGGTCGATAGGTCCCGTCGGCGGGCTTGGCGATCACGCCGTCGAGCCCGGCGCCCTCGAAGCGGTCGAACCAGTCCTGTGCCACGGCGGGGTCGGTCGTGGCCGGGGTCAGGTGGATCGGCAGGCGCCAGTCGCACAGGTCCTCGAGGCGCGCGCGACGGTCGACCATCGCCAGGCCGGTCAGGTCCTCGTCGCCGACGGCCAGCAGGTCGAAGGCGATGAACCGTGCCGGGGTCTTCTCGCTCAACACGCGGATGCGGGACTCGGCCGGGTGGATGCGCTGGCTGATGGCGTCGAAGGCGATGCCCCCCTCCGACGGCACGACCAGTTCGCCGTCGACCACGCAGCGCGCGGGCAGCACCTCGCGAAGGGGCGCATCGAGTTCGGGGAAGTAGACCTGCAGTTCCTTGCCGTTGCGCGACTGCAGCACGACCTCGTCGCCGTCGCGGAACACGATGCAGCGGAAGCCGTCCCACTTGGGCTCGTAGAGGTAGTCGCCGGACGGCATCGACCGCGTCAGCTTGGCCAGGATCGGGTCGACCGGGAAGGACACGGGCAGGTTCATGTGGGTTCCTCGCGATCGGCGATGGTCCAGGCCCACAGCGTGTCGTCGGCCCGCACGACCCACCAGCCGTCGTCGCACACCAGTCGCAGGCCGTCGTCGGCAGGTTCCCACCAGTCGGCGAGGTCCGGTCGGACGGACACGTCATCGGTCGGCGTGCAGGCGTCCACGGCCACGTCGTCGGGGAGGTGGGCGCGCAGCACGACCTCGCCGGTCGCGGGGCGGTTCACCTCCGCCACGTCGGTCGCGGCCTCGGGCAGCCACTCGGGTACCCAGCCGCGGTCGACCGAGTCCTGTTGCCGAGCGTCGACGAGGTCGTCCCACGATGCTTCGTGGAGGTCCTGGGCACACCCCGCGGCCAGCACCAGCAACACGGCCAGCACCAGCCGGCGTCGTGCTCGACCGACGCGGCCGAGCGGTGAGGGTTCGTGGCGTCGGTGCACCGGGGGCTCTCGCTGGGGTCGGTCGGGGTGGTCGGAACCATGCGTCGGTCTCCGGAGGGGGAGGCTAGTGCGACCGACCCCGGGGCCACGAGCGTCCGACGGGGGCTGCCGTGTGCGCGTGGTGACCAGTGAGGCGGGTGTCGTGTGCGCATACCGCTCGCCTGCGACCGTGATCGTTCGATTGCGGGGTGCGAGGTTGCATCCGTGACCAGCCGTGGCCGATGATGCCGGACATGGAGCACCACGACGACCGGCCGACGACGACCCGGGTCCGCACCCGGGTCGCGCAGCCTGTCGACATCTCCGGGGCCGTCGTCGCCCTGCTCGGTGCCCTGCTTCTCCTCCTCCTGCTGCTTTGATGCCGCGGCGCTGTCCCGTCCCACCACGACAGCGACCGCGGAGAGCGTGACCGGGATCGACACTCCCACCCACCTGGTGCGCCACCGTGCGCAGGCAGCAGACCCCCACCGCGGGGGAGAACAAGGACACTCCTGATGGGCAGCCCCATCGACCACGCCGCCACCGATGCCTTCGGTGCCGACATCACCATCTTCGACACGACCCTGCGCGACGGCGAACAGTCGCCCGGGATCTCGCTGGACGCCCGCGAGAAGGTCGAGATCGCCGAACAGTTGGCGCGACTGCACGTCGACGTCATCGAAGCCGGGTTCTCGGCCGCCTCGCCGGGCGACTTCGACGCCGTCAAGGCCGTCGCCGAACAGGTCGGCAACGCCACCCGCGGCGCCGAGTCCGACGCGGAGTCCGACCGCGAGCCCCCGGTGATCGCCGCCCTCGCCCGCGCCATGGAATCCGACATCGAGGCCGCGGCCAAGTCCTTGGCCCCGGCCCGCCGACACCGCATCCACACCTTCCTGTCCACGTCGGACATCCACCGCAAGTACATGCTCAAGGCCACCAACGACGAGATCCTCGACCAGGCCAGCCGGGCCGTCGAGCTGGCCCGGTCCTACACCGACGACGTCGAGTTCTCGCCCCAGGACGCGACCCGGACCGACTTCGAGTTCCTGGTCGACATCGTGGCCGCGGCGGTCGAGGCGGGCGCCACCACGGTCAACATCCCGGACACGGTGGGCTACGCCCTGCCGTTCGACTTCGGCCAGTGGATCAAGCAGTTGCACGAGCGGATCCCCGCCATCACCGAACGCGGTGTGGTGGTGTCGGTGCACTGCCACAACGACCTCGGGTTGGCCGTCGCGAACTCGCTGGAGGCCGTCCGGATGGGGGCCCGCCAGGTCGAGGTCGCCGTCAACGGCATCGGCGAGCGTGCCGGCAACTGCTCGTTGGAGGAGGTGGTGATGGCGATCCGGACCCGCAAGGACCTGCTGGGCGCCGACCACCGGGTGAACACCCCCGAACTGACCCGCACGTCGCGGATGGTGTCGTCGCTGACCGGGTACGGGGTCCAGAAGAACAAGGCCGTGGTGGGCGAGAACGCCTTCGCCCACGAGTCCGGCATCCACCAGCACGGCGTGCTGGCCGACCGCCTGACCTACGAGATCATGAAGTCCGAGGACGTCGGCGTCGACGGGTCCCAGATCGTGCTGGGCAAGCACTCCGGTCGCCACGCCTTCCGCAAGGCGGTCGACGAGCTCGGCCTCGACGTGACCGACGAGCAGTTCCAGAGCGCCTTCCGACGGTTCAAGGACGTGGCCGACGCCAAGGGCGGACTGGTCGACACCAGCGAGGTCCGCGCGATCATCATGTCCGAGACCACCACGGCCCCGCCCGACGACGCGCTGGTGCTCGAGTCCTTCGAGGTCACGACCGGCAGCGACCAACCACCGAAGGCCTCGGTCACCATCCGCATGACCGCCACCGGCGACACCGTGACGGGGACCGGGACTGGCGACGGACCGGTCAACGCCGCGTGCGAGGCCGTCCGTGACGCGGTCGGCATCGACGGCGTGACGCTGACCGGCTTCCACGTCGCGGCCGTCGGGTCCGGCATCGAGGCCATCGGGCAGGTCGCCGTCACCGTCGAGGTCTCCGACGGGGGGACCTTCACCGGTCGTGCCGCCACCACCGACATCGTCGGCGCCAGCGTGCAGGCCTACGTCGACGCCCTCAACCGGTCCCAACGCATCACCCAACGCACCGAGGAGTTCCGGCCATGACCGCCAACCCACCCGCCCGAACCGGCTCGTCCGGTGTCCAGCGCATCCGGGTCAACATGCCCCCGGACCAGACCCCCGAGGAAGAAGCGGCCCTGGTCGCGGAGGTGGTGGCGGCCTACGAGGCCAGCCACGGCCACCGCGACGTCGAGGTCGACGTCGACCATCCCGAAGAAGTCGACTTCCGCGCGATCAGCAATCGCCGCTACCGCTGAAACCTGCCCGCCCGCTGCATTCGTGTGCCGCCTTCCCTCACGCCAGGGCGGACTCGTTGCCCGAGTCGCGGACGAACAGGCAACTGGACCCCGTGGCGGCCACGATGTCATGCAGGGCGGCGATGTCGGGGTCCTCGGCGATCCCGAAGATGCTGACGTCGTCGGGCGGCGCCTCGTCGATGAACGACGTGAACGCGCCCGACCCCACCACGACCTCGGCGTCGTGCAGGCGGGCGAGCCGGATGAGGTCGGCGAGGAAGTCTCGTGCTGGCCCGACGTCGGCGTCATCGCCGACGACCATCACCAGGCGCAGGCGGGCGTCCCAGTTCGCCTGCAGTTTCAGCGCGACCAGCAGCATCAGGTCGAGGTTGCCGATGTCCCACCCGATGGACCAGTCGGGAGAGCGGTCGCGGATCCATACGTTGATCCGGCGACGTTGGCCCAGCGAGGACACCGGGTGCGGGACCCACAACAGCGTGCCCACCTTCTGGCGCCCGGCCTCATGCACGATCTGTCGCAACTCGTCACCGTCGACGTGCCCGCCGGCCGAGGTCCGACCCAACCGCAGGAAGACCGTGTTGGGTCGGAAGAAGGTGCCGCGGAGGGCCTGCATGCCGGCGACCAACCCGTTGGCGAAGGAGGTGCCCGGGACGCGCACCATCGTTGCGGTGCTGTGCACGCCCTGGTGGATGAAGCCCTCGGCGAGCCCGTCCAGCCGGTGCTGGGTGAGGTGGTCATGGTTGGCGTCACCGGTGGTGTCGGCCACGCCCATGATCCGGACCGTCCCGTTGGGACGTGCAATCGAGGTCAGGATGCCATGCACGCCCTGGACCTCGCGTTCGTCGGTGACCGGGACCAGCAGGCTCGGCTTCCAGGCGCGTTCCTGCGATCCGGGCAGTCGGGACACCTTGGTCGTCGCCCACTCGGCCAGGGAGACGAACAGGCCACTGCGGACGTCGGAGAACGGCGCGTCGAGCTGGCGCCGCAACAGCACGACGTAGAAGGCGACCATGATGCCCAGCGACACCAGGGCAAGGCTTGGTGCGATGATGAACATGGCGAAGATCGAGCCGGCGAGCCCGATCATCGGGATGATGGGGTGGACCGACAGTGCGGGGCGGAAGCTGACCAGCCGGAGTCCCTGTTCGACCAGCAGGATGCCGTTGAGCATGGCGTAGGTGACTAGGAAGAACATCGTCACCAGCGGGGCGATGGCATTGAGGTCCCGCAGCATGATCGTGGCCACGATCAGGGCCATCGTGACGAGCAGCGCGTTGCGCGGTTCGCCGGCCTCGGTGCGTCGGCTCAGCCACCGGCCGTAGGGCAACACCTTGTGCTCACCCATGGCCATCAGGATCCGTGCAGCCCCGACGACCGACGCCAGTGCCGACGAGAAGGTGGCCCCCAACAGGCCGGCGACCACGGCGGGACCCCAGGCGGCCTTCTCGATCATGATGTAGTAGTCGCCGACCAGTTCGTCGGGGGTCGCCGAACGGGCCAGCCAGACCGCCAGTAGCAGGTACACGACCAGGCTCACGCCGATCGCGGACAGCGTGCCCCTGGGAATGCTGCGGCGGGGGTCCTTGAGGTCACCACTCATGTTGGCGCCGGCCATGATCCCGGTCGACGCCGGGAAGAATACGGCGAAGACCACCCAGAACGTGGTGCCCCGGAAGCCGGTCTCGGGCGCGCCGGGGTAGTCGCCCCACAGGTCGACCTGCTGGAACGGAATGATCATCGACCCGCTCGCCGCGGCGATGGCGATGGACACCAGCGAGGCGACGATGACCACCATGATGACGTACTGGATGCGGATCGCGAAGCCCGCACTGACGTAGGCGATGGCCACGATCAGGCCGAAGACGGCCAGGTCGACGACAAGCGCCGGATGGTCCGGGAAGATGAACAACCAGCCTTCACGGAACCCGAAGACGTACAGCGTCACGGCCAGGGCCTGCGAGACGTAACGCGGGATGCCCAGCGACCCACCGATCTCCAGTCCCAGCGACTGGGCGATGATGGCGTAGGCACCACCGGCACCGATGCGGATGTTGGTCGTGATCGACGACATCGACAGGGCCGTCGCCGTGGTGATCGCGAAGGCCAAGAGGATGATGAGGGTGCCCCCCAGGAACCCGGCGTTGCCGATCACCCACCCCTCGCGCAGGTACATGATCACGCCCAGGATGGTCAGCAGCGTGGGCGTGAACACGCCACCGAACGTGCCGAACTTGTGCCCCTGGCGGGGGACCTCGTCGGCGGTGTCCAGGTCCTCGGGTCGACGCAGGTCCACATCGTCGACGGTGGTCGTGGAGGCGTCGGTTTCGTCGTCGGCATCCGCCGACCACGGGACTGGCTGCGGTGCGTCGTCGGTGGGTCCACCGGCGTCACCCACGGTCGTGGCCGACGGCTCGTCGCCGTCGCGGTCACCCTCGTCGGTCACGGCCGCCTCGATCCACCGACCGGTCCGGTCGGCGCGACCCACGATAGGCGCCTTCCTCGCTGCGCTCACACGGATGCAGGACTCGCTGCGCTCGGTGGGCCTCGCTCGGTGCGTGCCCGGGACGCCATGATCCAGCCCGTGTAAGGGTTGAACGGGGTGACGTCCTTGCGGTTGACTCGTCAGGGACGCCCGGGAGGTTGCTGCCATGGCCACAGACGGTCCGTGCACGATCATCGACAAGATCTATGACGCCCACGTGGTCGGTGACGCCAGTGGGGACGACCCGAACCTGCTCTACGTCGACCTCCACCTGGTCCACGAGGTCACGTCGCCGCAGGCGTTCGAGGGACTGCGGATCGCCGGGCGCGAGGTCCGTCGCCCCGACCTCACCCTGGCGACCATGGACCACAACGTCCCGACCGACCCGGAGCAGGCCGCGGGACGGCTGCCGCTGGCCGACGAGATGTCGGTCCGGCAGATGGACGCGCTGACGACCAACTGCGCGGACTTCGGGATCAAGCTGTTCCCGATGGGATCACGCAACCAGGGCATCGTGCACATCATCGGGCCCGAGCTCGGCGTGACCCAGCCCGGCATGGTGATCGTGTGCGGCGACTCCCACACCGCCACCCACGGGGCCTTCGGCGCGCTGGCGTTCGGCATCGGCACGTCCGAGGTCGAACATGTGCTGGCGACCCAGACCCTGCCCCAGCGGCGCCCGAAGACCATGGCGGTCGAGGTGTCCGGCACGCTGCCGGTCGGCACGACCGCCAAGGACCTCGTGCTCTACATCCTCAACCGGCTGGGGGTCGCGGGCGGGACCGGCCACGTCATCGAGTACCGCGGCGAGGCCATCCGCGGCCTCACGATGGAGGAGCGGATGACGGTCTGCAACATGACCATCGAAGGTGGTGCGCGCGCCGGGCTGATCGCGCCGGACGAGACGACCTTCGCCTTCCTGAAGGACCGCCCCTACGCGCCGAAGGGCGACGACTGGGAGGCAGCCCTTTCGGCCTGGCGCGAACTCGACTCCGACGAGGGCGCGACCTTCGACGAGGTGCTGGCCATCGACGCCGCCGACGTGACGCCCTGGATCACGTGGGGGACCACCCCGGACCAGTCCATCCCGGTCACCGGCACGGTGCCCACGCCGGGCGACGCTGACGACGACGCCCGCGCGACGCAGTACGAACGCGCGCTGGCCTACATGGGCCTCGATGGTGGCGAGGCGATCACCGACGTGACCATCGACAAGGTCTTCATCGGTTCGTGCACCAACGGACGCCTGTCGGACCTACGCGCGGCCGCCGACGTCATCCGTGGCCACACCGTCGCCGACGGCGTGTCGGCCATGGTGGTGCCGGGCTCGGGGTTGGTGAAGGAGGCCGCCGAGGCCGAAGGGCTCGACCGGGTGTTCACCGATGCCGGGTTCGAGTGGCGCGCCCCCGGCTGCTCGATGTGCCTGGGCATGAACCCGGACCAACTGGGTCCGGAGGAGCGTTGCGCCTCCACCTCCAACCGCAACTTCGAGGGCCGCCAGGGGTTCAAGGGACGCACCCACCTGGTCAGCCCCGCCATGGCCGCCGCCGCCGCGATCCACGGCCGTTTCGTGGATGTGCGTGCCCTGGACGACACCGACATCCGCCCACTCCCCGCCACCTGAACCCACCACGTCGAGCGTGCTGATCAGCGCGAGATAGCGCGCTGATGCGCACACTCGACGGTTGCACTGCCGCTGGCGTGCAGGAAGGAACCGACAATGGACGCGATCCGCGAGGTGACCGGGACGATCTGCCCGATCGACGCCAACGACGTCGACACCGACCAGATCATCCCCAAGCAGTACCTGAAGCGCATCGAACGGACCGGGTTCGGGCCGTTCGCGTTCGCGGAGTGGCGCTACTTCGAGGACGGGACCCCAAAGCCCGACTTCCCGATGAACAAGCCCGAGCACCAGGGTGCGTCGATCCTGCTGGCCGGGCGCAACTTCGGATCCGGCTCGTCGCGTGAGCACGCGCCGTGGGCCCTGGAGGACGCCGGGTTCCACGCCATCATCGCCGAGTCATTCGCCGACATCTTCCGCAACAACTGTGGCAATGTCGGCATCATCGCAGTCGAACTGGACCACGCCACGATCCGCAACCTGTTCGAGGCGGTCGAGGCCGCCCCGTCGACCACCTTCACGGTCGACCTGTCGTCCCAGACGGTGATGGGCGGCGGTATCCAGGCCGACTTCTCGATCGACGCCCACACCCGCCACAAGCTGCTCAACGGCCTGGACGACGTGGCGTTGAGCCTCCAGCGCGCGGACGCGATCGGCGCCC
>JAGXFT010000173.1 GCA_024637135.1 Nitriliruptorales bacterium
GGACGGCCTACCCGAATGGGGGCACGCCGGTGGAGCAGTCGAGAGTGCTGAAGTGTTTCCAAAGTTCGGGACGTCCAGACCGGCCTGAGCGAGGCCGACGCCGCCCATCGCGAGGCGCTGGCAACCGCCGCCGTCGAACGCCGCTCCAGCGTCGAACTCGAGTCCGTCCTGGATCGGGACGGCGGCGATCCCAGCGACGAGGTGACGGATCGTGTCCACTTCACCTGCCAGATCCCGTGCGTGCACGTCCAGGTCGCGCGTGGGTCGGCGCTGGCCGAAGGCCGCAAGCAGCATCCCGCCCTTGAGTACGAGCTGATCGCGATGTTCGGACACCGCCAGCGTGCCAGTAGCCCCTCAAGCGCGTAGAGCGTCAGCAGCTCCTGGGTGTCACGGCCCTGCTGCCGAGCCAGGCGTTGCAGCTCGAAGTAGCGGACACGCCCAGGCTCCAGCGGCTGGTCGCTCACAGCAGTACCCGCAGATCCTCACGCAACCGTCCTTGGACCTTGGGGAAGGACGTCGTCACGTCCAGCAGCCGCGAGGGCTGTGATCCGCGGCGACGCAGCCAAGACTTGAGCGCTTCGCGGCCGAGTTCGTCTCCCTCAAGGTGGCGCAGCCGGTAGGCGTCGATGATTGACCGCTCCGCCGAATACAACCCGATCCAGAAGCCGCCCTCCAACTCGATCACCTCGCGACCAAGATCGAAGGTCGCCGTGGCGAACTGGTGCCACCGGACCGGCGCAGAGATCTTCGGTTGCCGCGTGCCGCGGGGCAGCGCGATGTCGATCCGAGACGGGATCTGGTCGGTCAGGTCGTGGCGTGCCAGCGCAGACGTCAGGCACAGTGTTGCCCGATCATTCGCCGCGGCGATCACGACCAGGTCCAGGTCAGGGATCTCCACCTCGGCCACGCGATACAGGCCGTGGCTGACCCGCTCGATCCGGCCCTCCTCAAGCAGCCCATACAGCACGGGATCCGACAGGCCGGCCGCATGCGCATCGGACCAGCGAAACACCGGCCCGATCCGATCCAGCAATCGTCGACTCATCATGCCTCCACGGCTCGGCATAGAGTATCGCATACATGTCTGAACGATGTGGCTGCGAAACTCTAGACAGGCCAAGAGCGCAGGGCTCAACACCCAATCCGGCCAGGCTCAACGGTGACGCCGTCAGTGATCACCCTCGATCACCACCCCGTTGTCCGGGCTTCGAAATGGCGTTGCGAGCCTCCGCAAATCCCGCAGCACGGATTTCGGAGGCCATTTGGAGGCCATGGAAAAGCAAAACGGCCCCAGAAGGGCCGTTTCGTAGTAGCGGGGGCAGGATTTGAACCTGCGACCTCCGGGTTATGAGCCCGGCGAGCTGACCGAACTGCTCCACCCCGCGTCGCGACGAGCAACGGTATCGAGCACCTCGATGGCACGCAAACCAACCACGCCCGTCCGACCTGACCGACCCTCGAGTGTGCCCGTGTGCGGTCCTTCGCGGCCCTGCGACGTGGTCACTGCCACCGGGACCGGCCACCGCATATCACGCGGACACGGCCCGCAGCGCCTGTTCGATCCGTCCGCGTGCGTCGACCGCGAGTTCCCGCAGGTCGTCGCTCGTGGACACCCCGAGCATGGCCTGGGGGTCTGCGGCAGCAATCTCCGTCGTGCCGTCCGGCAGCGCCCGGACCAGGACGTTGCAGGGCAACAGGGCACCGACGTGCTCGTCGGCCTCGATCGCCTGGTGGGCCAACTGTGGGTTGCAGGCGCCCAGGATCGTGTATGGCGCCATGTCCACGTCCAACTTCTCCTTGAGGGTCGCCTGGACGTCGATCTCGGTGAGGATTCCGAAGCCCTCGTCGGCGAGAGCAGCCCGGATGCGTTCCTCGGCATCGGCGGCATCCGTGTCGAGGCGAACGGTGAGCGTGTAGTCATCAGTCATGTTTGCGTCCTTGGTCCGGAGCATCGGATCGATCTGCACCCGAGTCGGCAACACGGGTCGCCTCCACAACGCGATCAATGTACGTACAATTCCGTGACGGGTGTCCATCGGCTGTTGCACCTCGCGCGGGGGCCGGGGCGCACACTCGGCGGCTCCCACGACGGCGTCGGCGATGGAAGGTTGCGGGGCGGTCGCGGGTTGTCGAGGCTGACGTCGCGCCCGCGCCGGGGCTCCCCCGACCCGGACCGCCACTGCCCGGCCCGACACCGCCCGTCCGCCAACCGAGGACCCGACCCAACATGGATCCTGCCCGCACCCCTCCTGCCCCCGGCGAGCCGATTCGCCGTCGCCACCGCCGTGGCGGTGGTCATCGCCGCCTGCGGTGACACCGCCAGTGACGCCGGCGGCGACCTGGCCGCCTCGACGACCACGACCGAGTCGTCGTTCGAGCCGACCACCGAGCCGACCGACGCGCTGACCGCCTCGTCCGATGCGAGTGACGCCACCGTGTCCGCCGAGCAGCAGTTCCCCGACGTGCTCGAGGTCGAACTGACCCCGTCCGACGACACCTGGTCGGTGGCGGCCACCATCTCCTCGCCGTACGACTCCCCCGACCGGTACGCCGACGCCTTCCGGGTGCTCGCGGCGGACGGGACCGAACTCGGCGTGCGCGAACTCACCCACGACCACGCCAGCGAGCAGCCGTTCACGCGCAGCCTGGACGACGTGGGCATCCCGGACGACGTCGACGAGGTGACGGTCGAGGGCCGCGACCAGGCCAACGGCTGGGGCGGTGACACCGTGACCGTCGCCGTCCCCCGATGACCCCGACGACCCCGACCGCCACCACCTCGACCGGCGCCCCCACGTGGCGGTCGGGCTGATGCTGGATCGCCCGCTGCGGGCACGACTCGGACCGCCGTTGACCGCCACGGCGACGTGGTTGTCGAATCGAGGTGTCCGGGCCGGTCACCTCACCGCCACGGGATTCGTGCTGGGACTGGGGGCGGCCGGTGCGGCCGCAGGGCGGTGGTGGTGGGTCGCGCTGGTGCTGTGGCTGGCCAGTCGCGTGGCCGACGGGCTGGACGGGGCGGTCGCCCGGGCCGGGTCCGGGCCGACCGCGCTGGGCGCGTGGCTCGACATCATCGCCGACTTCACCGTCTACGGCGCGTTCGTGGTGGGGGCGTCGATCGGCCAACCCGATGCTCGGGTCGCCCTGCTCGTGCTGTTGTGGACCTACTACGTCAACGGCGCCACCGTGCTCGGCCTGGCAGCGGCTGCAGCCAGTCGCGACGCCACCACCGGCGACGAGGACGAGCGGGGCATCGTGCTGACCCGCGGCCTGGCCGAGGGCACCGAGACGATCGTCGCACACGCGCTCTTGGTCACGTTCCCGGCGTTCATGGCGCCGATCGCATGGGCCTTCGCTGCCATGGTCGGCGCGACGATCCTGCAGCGCGTCGCCCTGGCCCGGCGCCACCTCGGGTGAGGCCCGCGGCACGGAACCCGGACGCGACCGACGTGCACCCACCGGGATCCCGGTGGGTGCTCGTCGATGGTTCGTCGAGGTCAGCGTTGCTTCTTGCCGCCCTTGACCCCGCCGTTGTCGGGTAGGGATGGGTGGCGCTGGCCATCGTCGTCAGGGAAGCCCCGGACGACAACCATGCGACCTGCTCGGCGATCGCCTCGCCGGCGGACTCCCCGACGATCGTGGCGCCCACCAACTTCCCTCGGGGCGTGGCGACCAGCTTGGCGAACCCGGTCGTGACGGCACCGGTGATGGCACGGTCGACGTCGGCGAAGTCGTGGCGGCGGACCACCGCACGGTCGCCCCACTCGGACCGTGCCTCGGCTTCGGTCATCCCCACGTGGGCCACTTCCGGGTCGGTGAAGATCGTCCACGGCATGCGTTCGGGGTGGAACTCGCGGCGCAGTTTGAACAGGGCGTTGGTGACGACCAGGCTGGCCTGGTTGGCGGCGACGTGTGTGAACGGCATCGTGCCGGTGACGTCGCCGGCCGCCCACACGTGGTCGCCCGTCGTGGCCATGGCGTCATCGACGACGACGTGGCCGTCACCGTCAACCTCGACCCCGACCGTGTCCAGTCCGAGGTCCTCGGTCCGGGGCCGACGGCCGGTGGCCACCAGCAGGCGGTCGAACCCGAGCTCGTCGGTGGTCGGCAGGCCGCGCTCGTCGGCCCCGCGCACCACCAGCAGCCCCGGTTCCGCACGGACCGCCCGGGTGGACACGCGCACGTCGACGCCCTCGGCGGCCAGCCTGTCGGCCACCACGCCGGCCGCGTCGGCATCCACCGTCGGGAGCACCCGCGGCGCCATCTCGACCACGGTCACGTGGCTGCCCAGCCGGGCGAACGCCTGGCCGAGTTCGACCCCGATCGGACCGGCGCCCAGCACCACCAGTCGATCGGGCAGGATGCGCAGGTCCCACACGTCGTCGCTGGTCAGCACGTCCACGTCGGCGAGCCCGTCGAGAGGTGGCACTGCGGGCCGGGAACCGGTGGCGACCAGCGCGGTCCGGAACGTCACCGTCCTGCCATCGACGTCGATCCGCCCGGGCGCCACGAATCGCGCCCGCGCCCGGGCCACCTCGACGCCCTCGCCCTCGAGGCGCTCCGGCGAGTCATGGGGCTCGATGGTCGTGATGGCCTCGTGGACACGGTCAATGACGCGGGCGAGGTCGACCGCGGGTTCGACGGACGCCAGCCCGACCTCGTCGGCCGTGTGCAGGTCGTGGGCTCGTCGCGCGGCCGCGATCAAGGTCTTGCTGGGCACGCACCCGGTCCACAGGCAGTCGCCCCCGGTCCGGTGCTCCTCGGCCAACAGCACCCGGGCGCCGGTGCCGGCGGCGCCGACCGCCGCGACCAGGCCGGCCGTCCCGCCCCCGATCACGACGAGGTCGTAGGCATCGCTGTCCATGGGCGTCCTCGATCTGGTCCGGTGGCTGGCACGTGGACCGAACCACGCGTCGGTCACCAGCATTCCCGACCGCGTCGCCGAGCACACCGCCGATCGCGGGCTCCAGTCTGGGCCACCCGGCAGCGGTGGAAGGAGACACGCGTCGCGCGGGTTCCGTCCCCCGAGGGGTCGGCACCGAGCCGGTCCCACCACCCACGGGAAAGCCCGGCGTGGAGGCACGACGTCTGGTGTGGTCGGTGGCCGTGATGGCACTGGCCCTCGCCGCCTGCTCGGCGCCCGAGCCATCGTCCGAACGGCGATCCACCTCCGCGGGGTCGACCGACGCCGACAC
>JAGXFT010000174.1 GCA_024637135.1 Nitriliruptorales bacterium
AGGGCCCACGACAGGGCCTCGGGCCGCTGTTTGAGGCGGCGGCCCCATTCCCTGGGGGTGCGGTTGCCCTTGGCGTTGTTGCAGCGGATGCACGCGGCCACCAGGTTGTCCCAGGAGTTGGCACCACCCCGCGACTTCGGCACGACGTGGTCCACCGTGGTCGCCCGACGGGTGCACGGTCCGTACTGGCAGAGCTGTCCGTCGCGGGCCAGGACGTTGGCCTTGGTGGGGGCGGGGCGGCGGAATGGCACGTGCACGTACTCCGACAACGCGATCATCGGCGGGACGATGACGGCGTGGCCGGACGCCGACGTGACGACGTGGTCTGCACCGTCGGCCAGCGTGATCCCGACGGCCGCGCCGGACACGATCATGTTGACGGCACGACGCAGCGAGGTGGTGCCGATGATCTCGCGCGAGGCGTTCAGGACGACGATGCTCACGAGGCCCTCCTCCCGGTCACGGGATGCTCGGGCGGGCGACGGGTCGGGCCGACCCGTGCCGCCGGTGGTGCGGTCGCGCATGATCCAGGTGCTGGCGGACCTGACAAGGATGAACCCTCGCGTCCGTGGTGGGAGCGAGGGTTCGTGTCGGCGGTGGTGTCACGTCACCGCAGTCCCGCTCCGTCCAACCGCTTGCCACACCCCGGCACGACCAAACTCGCCCGCTGGGGGGCGTGGTCGACGGTGCGCAGGGAGGTGGTCACGGCGGTCCTCGGTGGCGGTGCGGTCCGGGGCAGTGTACGCCGCCACTCGGCCGCGACAAGCCCCCCGGGTTCAGGCGCGCAGGTGGACCCGGAAGTCGATGCCGCGGACCGTTCCCCAGCCCTCGGGGTCCTCCACGTCCGGGATGAAGAGGTCCGGGTCGACGAGCGTGGTGAGGTCCAGGTCACCGAAGCCGTCGGCCACGACGTCCACGATCGTCGCCTCGCGGACCGTTCGGTCGACCTGATGCCCGGCCTGGTCGACGGCCCGCCCGGCTGCCACCTCCACCCCCTCACGACGTTCGAGCGTTCCCCGCAGTCCCCCCACGACCCCGCCGGCGACACCACCGCCGACGGCCCCGATGCCGATGCCCCCGATGTCGACCTGGCGCGCCACGACCCGGTCCTTCAGGACGAAGCGCCGCACCGCCCCACCGAGTTCCAGCGGCGCCACGACTGCCGGCTCGTCGACGACCCCATGGCCGACCCGCCCACCGACCACGATGATCGCCCGGTCGGCGAGGTCGTCGCCCGCCCGACCGAGGTCTGCCACCTCCTTGGGCGGCAACGGCTGCGGGTTGAGCGCCACGAGGTCACCCGGTGATCCGCCGACGACGATGATCCCGCGCTCGGCCAACTCGGCGCCCAACCCCCCGCGCAGCACGATCTCCTTCAGCGGCAGCGGCTGTGGGTTCAGCGCCACCCCGTCGGCCGGCGACCCACCCACGATGATGATGGCACGCTCCTCCAGCCCGTGGCCGACGCGGCGCCAGCCCCCGTCCTCCTCCGGCGGCAGCGGCTGGGGGTTCAGCGCGACCTCGTCCCCCAGCACGCCCGACCGCACGAGCAGGACGCGGTCGGTGGGCGACCGCGCCACCACACCGGCGGCCTCCAACGCCGCCACGGCGACCGTCCGGCGTTGCCCGTCGGCCTGGTGCACGGTCACGTGCAACAGCCCGTCGCGCACCAGTTCGGCGATCGGGCGTGGCGGATGGACCGTCACTCGGCCGTCCCAGTTGCGGCGGGTGACCTCCTCGACCACCCGGGTCGGCCAGCCCCACCCCTCGGCGAGGCGACAGGTGACCTCCAGCGGCCGGTCGGTCCACACGTCCTCGACCCGGAACCGTCGGCGACACCACCCGTCGCCGTCGTCGAACCACATGGTCGTCAGGCGGCCCGCGGTCCTGCGCGCGCCGTTCACCTCGGCGATGCAGGTGACGTCGAACTGCAGCGGCCCCCACCGGAAGCGGTCGGCGACCACCTCGTAGGCATGGTCGCCGCCGACGCGGGCACGGAAGTCCTCGGCCGCGTCGGTCACGACGAACGACGCCGTCTCGTCGACCGTGGCCAGCGAGGCCCCGGGTGGACCGCCGGCCAGCAGGTTGAACGTCGGGCGCGTGGCCAGTGCCTGGACCACCATCCGCGTCGCCGACGGTGCGGCCACGACCTCGTCCAGGTCGCGGGGCGCCACGTCGGCCTTGCCCAACCGGACCGGCAACCGATGGCCCTGGACCGAGGCGACCCGCTCGGGCGGCACCGCGGCACCGATCATCCGACGCACGGCCCGGGTCTGGAGGTTGTTGCCCATGTAGGTGACGGTCAGACGTCGGAACGCCGCCAGCTCGGCCGCACTGATCGGTGCGCCCTGCTCCTGCGGCCAACTGATCTCCCCTTCGAGCACACCGCTGGTGTCGGGAGCGCGACACACCAGCAGCAGTTGCTGCGAACCGGCGGGCAGCCGGTCCAGTACCGGCCGTGCGGCCCGCGCCGCCGGTCCGAGCTGGCGGGCCAGCTCGGCCGCGTCGCCCACCATCGCCTCGATGAAGTGGTGGCCCTGCGCGGCCAGGCGTTCCAGGGTCGCGTTCAAGGTGTCCAAGCGCGGTCCGAAGGCGTCCTCCAACTCACCGGACCAGTCCTGTTCCTCCAACCACCCCAGCAGTCGGCTGAGCAGGGCCCCGCCGGTGAAGAAGTCCGCGATCCGGACGAAGAACAGGGCCACGTCGGCCACGAGGTTCTGCGAGTCGGGATGGATGCCGGTCAGGCGCACCAGCCGGAGCCCGGACACCGAGACGGGTCCGGTGACGGGCGGCAGGTCGACCACGTACTCGAACACCAGCCCGAAGTCGACCGAGAACCGCGGGTCGGCCCACGACCCCAGGTCAGTGGGCGTGGTGCTGGTCGCGATGATCGTGTGGACACCCGTCACGCCGGTCACGACGATGTCACCCGCGGGCGTGCGCCGCGTGGTCATCGCGACCGGGGCTCCCAGGCGAACGTCCAGGTCGTAGAGGGTCACGCCACGGGCGATGAGGTCGCCACGCCCGAGTTCGTCGCGCAGCCGCCGTTGGAGCTGGGGTCGGACCGCGTCCCAGGTCGCCTGGGTCGGTCCGGCCAGCACGGCGTCGAGGTAGTCCGAACGGGGATCGAGCGCCCCGTGGGCGTCCAGGGCGATGACCGCCAGGTCGCCGCCGAACGGGATGTCGATACCGGACCAGTCCATCCGCGCCCTCCCGGGCCCCGGCACCCCCGAACGGCCGGATCACGAACTCTTGCACATCCGACGGCGTTCGCCAATGGCTCCTTCGAGCCTCCCCGGCGGCCAGCGCCCCCCGTCGGCGACCAGGCCCACGCGAGCCCAGGGCTACGCTCCGGCGATGCTGGTCGACCTGCTCCGCGCCGCGCACGCCGGGCCGTCGGCCGTGGTCACGGTCGTCGTCGCGGGTCTCGGGATCGCCGCAGACGTGCCGCCCGGTCGCCTGTCGCTGCTGCTGGTGGCGGTGCTGGCCGGGCAGGTGGCGATCGGGTGGACCAACGACCTGGCCGACGTCGATCGCGACCGTGCCGGTGGACGCATCGACAAGCCGTTGGTCGACGGCGACGACCGGCTCCGACAGGTCGTGCGGACCGCCACCGGGATCGCCCTGGTCGTCACCGTCGTGGCGTCGCTGGCGCTTGGGGTCGTCGCCGGTGTGTTCCACCTGGTGGCTGTCGCGGCCGGCCTGGCCTACGACCTGCGCCTGAAGGCGACCGCGTGGTCGCCGCTGCCGTACGCGCTGGCGTTCGGGCTGCTGCCGGCCTTCACCGTGGCCGCACGACCCGACGGCGCCGGTGCCGCGTGGTGGGCCCTCGCCGCAGGGGCATGCTTCGGGGTGGGTGTCCACCTGGCCAACGTGGTGCCCGACCTCGATGCCGACGCCGCCGCGCACGTCCGGGGCCTCCCCCAACGGCTGGGACGCCGGGTGTCGCTGGCCGTGGCACCGGTCGTGCTGGTCGGCGGGTGTGCGCTCGCGTTGTGGGGCGGCGGGATCGACGGGGCCGCCCGCGCCGGGGCGATCGTCCTGCTGGCGTCACTCGTGGTGGCGGTCGTGGTGGCGGGCCGGGTGAAGGCCGATGAGGCCGCCTACCGACTGGTGCTGCTGCTTGGCCTGGCCACGGTCGGGGCGTTGGTGGCCAGTGGCTCGGCGATCGTGGCCTGACGCTCGGGCCTGACGTTCAGGCCGCCAGCGCCGCCGCGGCGAACACCAGGTACTCGGCCACGAACAACCGCCAGATCCCGATGTAGAAGCGACGGACGGAGGTGGCATCGGCGAGGTCGACCCGGTGTCCCATCGTCATGATGGTCGCCAGCAGCAGGAGATGGCCCACGGCCAGCACCGGCCCGGACACGCCCCCGAGTCCCCCCACGGACGCGACCACCACCGCCACGTAGCACGCCGCCAGCACGGCCAACCCGATCACCAGGACCCGCCGCGGGCCCATGGCCAGGACCAGCGTGGCAATGTGGTGGGCGGCGTCGCCCTCGGCGTCGGGCAGGTCCTTGAACCATGCGATCGCGACGGTCAGGCCCACCACCATCCCGGTCAACACCCACACCGCCGACGGGATCGGCCCGCCCCCGCCCAACACGCGATGGAAGTGGGTGAAGACGAACAGGTTCACGACCACGGCCCGCACCGAGGTGATCGACGCCGCCGCCAGCACGTGGCTGCGCTTGAACCGCAGCGGGGGCAGCGAGTAGGCGGTGCCGACCGCGATGCCGATCACCGCCGCCGCCAGCATCCACGGGCCCGCCACCGCCCCGACGACGACGGCGAGGACGGCCGACCCGGCGACCAGCGCCCGACCCACCGGCAGCGACATCGTCCCCGCCGCCAGCGGCAGCCACGGCTTGTTGATCCGGTCGATCTCGACGTCGGTGACCTGGTTGAGTCCGACGATGTAGAGGTTGGTCGCGACGGCGGCGACGAGCACCAGCGCCGCCTGCCCCAGGCCCGCCCCAACCGGCAGGCCGAGCCCGTCGGTGGCCAGCAGGTGCAGGACCAGCACCGCCACGACCGTGCCGACGATGGTGTGGGGCCGCGAGAAGGCGACCAGCGTGGACCACCACCGCAGGTGCATCGACGTGGACGTCGTGGTCACGACCGACCTCCCGCACCGGACCCACGGTGGGCCACCTCCCGCGAGGTCTACCCGGCCGGCTCGCCCTCCACACCCCGTCGTCGGACGGCGCACGCCCGTGGGCGAATCCGGAACGTGACGACATCGATGCCCCGATGTCGCCCAAGGCCGTCGACCCCCTTGCTAGGTTCGGGCAATCACTACCGGGGAAGAGGGGTCCACCGTGGGTCGTCGGCTGTCCGTGGCCATCGTGGCGCTGCTGCTGGTCGTGGGGGGTGGGCCGCCGGCCGTGGCCGCCGAAACGGTGCCTGTCCCGACCGCGACGGCCGCGCTGGGTGACTCGATCACCCGGGCCTTCCACAGCAACTGCGGGCTGCTCCAGGACTGTCCTGCCAACTCGTGGAGCACCGGGTCTGCGGTCGACAGCCACGTGCAGCGGCTCGAGGCCCTGTCCGGCACCGCGATCCGTGGCGACAACCTCGCCGTCACCGGGGCGGTGGCGGCCGACATGCCGGGGCAGGCGGGCCGGATCGCGTCCGACGTGGGCTACGTCACGATGCTGATCGGCGCGAACGACGCCTGCACCGACACGGTCGGCGAAATGACGGCCGTGTCCGCGTTCCGCCAGTCGATCGCCACGGCGCTGGACACAGTCCACACGCGGTCACCCGAAGCCAGCGTCCACGTGGTCAGCATCCCGGACCTCCACCAGTTGTGGGACGTCGGCCGGACCAGCGGCTCGGCGCGCTTCTTCTGGGGGCTGTACGGAATCTGCCAGTCCATGCTGGCCGATCCGGGCAGCACCCAACCGGCCGACGTGCAACGCCGCGCGACCGTCCGCCAGCGTGTCGTGGACTACAACACCGTGCTGGTCGAGGAATGCGGTGCCTACGCCGGGACCTGCCACGACGACGGGGGTGCCGTCTTCGGCTACCCGTTCGAGCTCGGCCAACTGTCGACGATCGACTACTTCCACCCCAACGTCGCCGGCCAGGAGGTCCTGGCCCAGGTCACGTGGGACGCCGGGTACGACTGGGATCCCGGCGAACCCCCGACGAACACTGCGCCGGTGGCCGACGCCGGAACCGACCAGGTCGTCACCGCCGACGAGTCCGGTGGCGCGACCGTCGCGCTGGACGGGTCCGGGTCCTCGGATGCCGACGGTGACCCGCTGTCATGGACGTGGGCGTGGACGTCCGGCACGGCCGACGGCGTCACCCCGAACGTGGTGTTGCCGACCGGGACGACCACGGTGACCCTGACCGTCGACGACGGCAACGGCGGTTCCGCGAGCGACGACGTGACCGTGGTCGTCGATCCGTACGTGGCCCCACCCCAGGAGGTCGTGCTCCACGTCGGCGACCTCGACGGGTCCACGGTCACCGCGCGGCGCAACCGCTGGGACGCGACCGTGGAGGCCACCGTCCACGACGGTGACGACACGCCGGTCGCCGGCGTGCACGTGGACGGCACCTGGGGCGGTGGCGCCAACGGCAACGGGACGTGTGTGACCGGCGCGTCGGGTACCTGTTCGGTGACCATCACGGGGCTCAAGCGCAACCGCGACACGGCGACCTTCACGGTGACGGCCCTGTCGTCGGGCGACGCTGCGTTCGACGGCGCCGCCAACCATGACCCCGACGGCGACTCGAACGGAAGCACCATCACCCTCACCCGTCCCTGACACCGGGCCGGGCCGGGCACCAACGGATGGCGACAGATGCAGTTCCACCTGGAGGGCTTCCGGCCCGGTGATCCGGCGATCGCGGTGCCGGCCGAGCACGCACCGGCAACCGACGGCCTGCCCGCCGAGGTCGACGTGCTGGTCGTGGGCTGCGGCCCAGCAGGCCTGACCCTGGCCGCGCAGTTGTCGCAGTTCCCGGACATCACCACGCGGATCGTCGAGCAGAAGACCGGGCGACTCGTCCTCGGGCAGGCGGACGGCATCGCCTGTCGCACGATGGAGATGTTCCACGCCTTCGGCTTCAGCGAGCGCGTGCTCAAGGAGGCCTACTGGGTCAACGAGACCACCTTCTGGGAGCCGGACCCCGACCAACCCGGCACCATCGTCCGCGGCCGGCGGATCATCGACACCGAGGACGGGCTGTCGGAGTTCCCACACGTCATCCTCAACCAGGCCCGGGTCCACGACTTCCTGCTGGACGTGATGCGCCAGTCCCCCACCCGGCTCGAGCCCGACTACGCCTGCCGGGTGGTCGACCTGGCGGTGGACCGGTCCAACGACCATCCCGTGACGGTCACCATCGAGCGCGGCGGCGACCCGGTCGAGGTCATGACCGTCCGGGCTCGCCACGTGGTGGGCTGCGACGGGGCCCGCAGTGCCGTGCGTCGGCTGATGGGGCGCACGCTGGACGGTGACTCCGCGAACCGCGCATGGGGGGTCATGGACGTGCTGGCGGTCACCGACTTCCCCGACATCCGCCTGAAGTCGACGATCCACTCCACCGACGAGGGCAACCTGCTCGTCATCCCGCGGGAGGGCGGCCACCTCGTGCGGCTCTACGTCGAACTCGACGAACTGGACGAGGGCGAACGGATCCGGTCGCGCGACCTGACCTCGGACCACCTGGTCGCGGCCGCGCAACGCATCCTCCACCCGTACGAATTGGCCGTCCACGAGATCGCGTGGTGGTCGGTCTACGAGATCGGGCAACGCCTGTGTGACCGGTTCGACGACGTGCCGGACGACGACCGTGACGGGCTGCTCCCCCACGTGTTCATCGCCGGCGACGCCTGCCACACCCACAGCCCGAAGGCCGGACAGGGCATGAACGTGTCGATGCGCGACACCTTCAACCTCGGATGGAAGCTGGCTGCGGTGCTGCGCGGCCAGTCCCCACCGGAACTGCTGCACACCTACTCGACCGAACGCCATGCCGTCGCGCAGGAACTGATCGACTTCGATCGCGAGTTCGCCCGGATGTTCAGCGCCCCGCCACGAGCCGCCGCATCCGACGGCGACGCCCGTGGCGACGGTGGCCAGGAGCCCGGCGACGGCGTGGACCCCGCCGACTTCCAGCGCTACTTCGTGAAGAAGGGCCGCTTCACCGCGGGCACCGAGACCCACTACGCCCCGTCGGCCATCACCGCCGCCGCACCGGCCCAGCACCTGGCCCGGGGATTCGTGGTCGGGATGCGGTTCCACTCGGCACCGGTCGTCCGCCTCGCGGACGCCAAGCCCGTGCACCTCGGTCACGTCGTCGAGGCCGACGGCCGCTGGCGCGTGATCGTGTTCGCCGACGACCAGGACCCGACCGGTCCGACGTCAGGGATCCCGACGCTGTGCGACTTCCTGGCCCACGATCCTCTATCGCCGGTCCTCCGGGCCACCCCGGCCGGGTCCGACCCCGACGCGGTCATCGACGTGCGCGCGGTCTTCCAACAGGGCCATCGCGAGCTGGCCCTGGACCGGATGCCGCCGTTCCTGTTGCCCCGCAAGGGCCGCTACGGCCTGCAGGACTACGAGAAGATGTTCTGTCCCGACCCGGCCGCCGACGTGTTCGACCTCCGCGACATCGACCGCGGCGGGTGCATCGTGGTCGTCCGCCCCGACCAGCACGTCGCGACCGTGCTGGCGCTGGACGACCACGCCGGGCTGACCGCATTCTTCGCCGACGTCCTCCTGGACGCCGCCTGATCCCGACCCAGCCGACCCGCACCGTCGTACGGATCAACCTTCGGCGGAGGGTGTGGGATTCGAACCCACGGTGCGGGGAACCCGCACGCTGGTTTTCAAGACCAGTGCCTTCGTCCGCTCGGCCAACCCTCCCGGGGGACGTTCGCCGGAAAGGCTATCGACCGTCCGGCCCCGGGTTGCGGTGGATGCCGCTGCGCCCACATCACCCGATGATCGTGCTCGTTCCTTTGACTCCGTCCAATCAACCCCTACCGTGTGTCCCAGCACGCCGGCCTGGACGGCCGAGCCAGCCCCGCACGACGACCGCACGAGCCGCCATCGAGGAGCAGACGTGGAAGGTGGACGCCCCACGCGGTTGACGCCGGACGACACCGCCGTCGCCGGTGGACGCCTGCGCAACGCCGGCCTGCGCGCGACGCGGCCGCGCCAGACCGTGCTGGCACTGCTGGACGGATGGGCGGGACACCACGCCGTCGACGACCTGTCCGCGGCCCTGGTCGACCTCGGCCACCGGTTCCCCCGCCAGTCCGTCTACAACGTGCTCGACGATCTCGTCCGGGTCGGGCTCGCGCTGCCGGCCGACACCGGTCCGGGCCGTGCCCTGTACGAACGCGCCGGCGACTGGCACCACCACTTCGTCTGCCTCGACTGTGGCGCCGTGATGGACGTGCCGTGTGCCATCGGCGACAAGCCGTGCCTGGACGCCGCCGTCCCGGGTGCCGAGATCGACGAGGCCCAGGTGATCTTCCGGGGTCGCTGCGCGGACTGCGCCGACCGTGGCCCCGCTGACGCCTGACGGGCGACCGTCGACGCCAACGGCGTTGCCACCCTCGCGCACGATCCCCGGTGCGACCCCGGGACCGCTTGACGGCCCCTCCGGATCGATTTAGGGTCAGCCGCGGGTCGAGGGCACACCGGTCGGGGCGGACAGCCGGAGCGGGCGGGGTGCGGGGAGAGGCGTGCACCCATGCCGACACTGCTGGACTACACGTTCGACGACACCTCGGTGGCGAACCCGGACGGGTCCCATCCGCTGCGCATCGGTGGCGGGGAGGTGGTGGACGGCCCCGGCACGCTCGGTGACGGCGAGTACCCGACGGCCGTCGACTTCGCCACGGCGGCCGGATCGTCGGTCGACGCTTCCGAGCTCGCCTTCGACGCCAGGCGCTTCCGGGTGCGGGTCGTGTTCCGCCTGCCCGACGACGCGTTCGAGGGACGCCAGAACCTCATCGAGTCGGACCGGCTGCCGGTCGCGGTCTTCCTCACCGGTCACCCCGACGGCGCCCGCGTGGTCGCGTCGGTCCGTCCCACCGCGCACGGCTGGCGCGGCGTGGACACCGGCTTCGGTCCGGAGCTCGAACCCGGCACGTGGCATGTCGCCGACCTCGTCTACGACCTCGACACCCTGGCGTTGTTCGTCGACGGGGCCATCGTCGCGGTCCGGGCCTTCCCCCACGGCGCCATCGACCTCCTCGACGGGACGAAGGTCCACGTGGGGGCGTGGATCGACGGACAGCGCCATCCCTTCACCGGCGCGATGGCCGCACTGCGACTCGATGCCGACATCCCCGCCGACCTGGAGGGCACGCTCGACGAACGGCGCCGCAGCGCCGAGTGGTTCATCACGCGCAAGGTCGAGGAGGTGCGACCGACGGTCAACCTGGGCGAACCGCTGCAGGCCGCCGCGTTCAGTGGCGCGACCGGCGCGTGGCTCCAGACCTTCGACAACGGCGCGGTCATGTGCAACCTGGTGGCCGGGGCGGCCTTCGAGATGCACGGCTCCATCCACGCCCGCTACAAGGCGATGCGCAACCGCGACCAACTCGGCGCGCTGGTGTCCGACGAGTTGGTCGCGGCCGACCCCACCGGTCGCCAGTCGGTGTTCACCCGTGGCGCCATCTACTGGTCGCCGTCGTCCGGCGCCCATCCCGTCCTCGACGACGTCTACCTCCACTACGAGGACCTGGGGGCGACCCGGTCCTGGGGGTTCCCGACCGCAGCCGCCTCGGCGGTGGCCGGCGGGACCGAGCAGGTGTTCCAGCGCGCCCGGTTCTACCACCGTCCCGGCGACCCCTCCGCCCACGAGGTGCACGGATCGATCCTGGCCCGCTTCCTGTCGGCGGGCGGCGTCACGGCGTGGGGCTTCCCCACGTCCGACGAGGGTGTGCTCCATGGCCGACGTGGTGAGGTGGGTCGCTTCTCGGAGTTCGAGCGGGCCGCCGTGTACTGGAGCAGTGGGACCGGCGCGCACCTCGTGCACGGCACCCTGCGCCGCAAGTACGACGAACTGGGGGGCCCGCTCGGCCAACTGGGCCTGCCCACCAGTGCGGAGGTCCCGATCCCGGGGGTCGCCGGCGGCGCGATGATGCAGGGTTTCCGGAACGCTTCGCTCGCGTCGTACGGGAGCCTGGCCGCGACCCAGGCGATCGGGCCGTTCCGACTCTTCATCCAGAGCCTCAACACCGACGAGTCCGAAGGCTTCGGGCGGGGCCAGAACGACCTCTACATCCGGGTCACGATCCGCCAGGGCGGCACGATCCTGCACCGCCAGAAGTACCCGAAGAGTGGCGACTGGGGCGGGCGCAACGTGCGCGACGTCAACGTCCAACTGCCCACGACCCTGCGTCCCGGTCCCGGCGTCACCTTCACGCTGTCGGTGGACGTGTGGGAAAGCGACAGCGGCGGCCCGTTCTCCAACGACGACGACCACCTGGGCGAATGGACCGTGCGCCTCGACGGCGCCAACGGCTGGGGGCTAAGGACCAACAGCGGCATCCTGGAGTCGGGGTCGTTCCGGAAGGTGAACAACATCCGGGTCGCCGTGCAGCCGACATGGCGGGACCCACGCCTGCTGACCGAGAAGGAGAAGTTCTGGGGCGTCGCCAACGCGTCCACGGAGGAACTCAGCCGCGCCACGTACGCCAACGCGTTCCGCGACGTCGACAGCGAGACGGAGTGGTGGGACGTCGCCGACTGGCTCCACAAGGCCTTCTACGAACTGGTGGTCCAGGGCATCGCCAGCGACGGCAACTGCTTCGGGATGTGCCTGGAGGCGATCTACGCCCGCAAGGCTGCGAGTGCCTTCTCGTTGCCGCTGTCGCGGTTCACCTCGTTCGCCACGATCGAACCCGTCGTCAACGTCAAGCACGCCTACCAGGTCGGGGCCGCGCCGATCTGGTGGTTCGTGGGCCAGTTCCTGACCGGCAACACCCACGATCCCAAGGACGTCTTCCGGCGGACGCGAGACGCGGCCGGCATCGGCCAGCACCCGGTCCTGTGCATCTCCCAGGACTACACCTTCGGTGGGGAACCGCACTGCATCCTGCCGGTGGCGTGGAAGACGTCGGCCACCAAGTGGACGATGACGGTGATGGACCCGAACTTCACCAGCGGTCCCAGGACCCTGACGGTGGACCCGAAGAAGAACACCTTCCGGTACGAGGGCAGTCACGTGTACTCGGGCGGCGAGTGGACCGGCGGCCGGATGCACTTCATGCCGTTCGGCGTGCTGGACCGTGCGCCCCGGACACCCGTGTGGGACGCCATCATGCTGCTGTTGACCGGCACGGTGGTGATCGTCGCCGGCGACGCCGAGACCCAGTCGCTCACCGACGCCGACGGGCGCAACCTCGACGCCACGTCACCCGCCGCGACGCGGGCGCTGCAGGCAGGGGGACGCCTCGACGGGCACTTCCTGCGCGTGCCCGGGTTCAACGGGTCACGCGTGCTGGACGACGAGGTCCTGTTCGCGATGGGTGATCCCACGGGCCGGGCCGGTGCCGGTCCGGCCACCGTCCATCCCGGCACCGTGGTGAACGTCGAGGTCGGCGACCTGCGCGCCAACCGCGACCTCCGACGGGTCCGTGACCTGGTGACGTCCACGGCCGGTGACCGCGCCGGGCGAGCCGTCCTGGCCGGGCGCACGCTGTCGTCGGTGCTGGCCGACCGCGGAGTCGTGCTCGCCGACGACGTGCGCGAACAGCTCCAGGAGGTCCTGGGCCAGCGGCGTCCGGGCGATGTCGTCCACAAGGTCTCGGGGCTGAGGAACGGGCGGCTGGACTACGTGCTCAAGCACGCCATGGCCGCCTTCCGCGTCGAGGGGTCGACCGCCAGTGGCGAACGCACCACCGTCCGGGCCAAGGACCTGGGAACGTCGGACGCCCTGTTCGCCGTGCGCAACAGCAAGGCGCGGACGGTGGACGTCCGCGCCGACCAGCGCCTGGGCATCAAGGGAAACGCCGCACAGTTGCGTATCGAGGGGGTCGCCACCGCGGCCCGCCGCGACGTCGAACTGCACACCGCCCCGGGCCTGGGGACCGTCGACCTGGCCGTGCCCGGTGACCAGTCCGTCGGGGTGCGGATCGGCCGGGAGGTGAACGGGCAGGTGCGGGAACGGACGTTCCGGGTCCAGCCCAACGGCCTCAGTCGCCTCACCCTGACCCAGGCACTGGACGAGGGCGTGGTGGGCGTGTCCCGGATCGAGCG
>JAGXFT010000175.1 GCA_024637135.1 Nitriliruptorales bacterium
GTGTCGGCCCGTGTCGCCACCAATGGATGCAACCCCCGCACCCGGGTGTAGCCGAACGTCGCGCCCTGCTTGGCATACCCGTGGACCTCACAGATCGTCGAGTCGATGTCGATGGTCACCGGCGCGTCACCCGGACCGGCGCCAGCCGCCCACGCCCTGGTCATGGCAACCTCGGCGACGTGGTCGAGTTGCCGGACATGCCCAAACGTCATCTGGCGCAGCCACGTCCCGACCGTGGACGCCGCGACCACGTCATGACCCACCACCCGGGCGGTCGCGCCCGCCCGCAGCACGTCGATGTCGTCGATGCAGTCCCCACCCGCGACCAGCGCCGACACCAACGTCATCAGCTTGCGGCCCGGCCGGTGCCCGAGTCCGACCGACACCCGCTGATCGGCCACGGCCTCGATGCCCAGCCGCCCGGCCAGCACGGCCACCGCGATCATGCCGGCGTTGGCCACCGCCTGGTCATGGTCAAACCGGATCCCAACATGGTCGATGTCGTGCGAAAGATGTGGCATCCTGAAGGTGCCTCCTGTTCGGGTCCTGGAACGTGTCGTAACGCCCAGTCTGCCCGCGCAGGAGGCACTTTCCTTCCAACCTCAACCACACACATCGGTGGATTCAGGCTCAGGCGTCGCGGATCTCGGCCTTGATGGCGCCGGCCGTCTGGTCGTCGATGTCGTCCATGCCGAGGTCGACCATGGATGGCGCGATTGACGGCCGGGGCCCGAACGCCGCGGCGACAGGTCAGTCCGTCGCGACGGGATCCACGGCCTTCGGGAGCCGCTTGACGCGGGCCCGACGTTGCGAGCGCGTGGGGATCATGCTGCGCATCTCCTCCAGGCGGCCGAAGCACAACAGTCGGTCCCCGGCCTCCAGGACTCGAGACTGCCGTGGGTTGGGGACCACGTGCGAGTCCCGGTGCAGGGTCAGCACCGTGATGTCGCGGTCGCGCAGGCCCGATTCGGCGAGGGTCGACCCGACCAGGTCGGCGTCCTCGCGCACCAGCAGTTCGGCCACCCCGTAGCCGGTCGACACCGACAGTCGTTGGCGCACGTCCAACTCCGGGAAGGCGACCTGGTTGTCGATGTGGTCGATGATCGCGCCGGCCACGTCCAGCCGGGTGGCGGCCTCGATCCCCTCCAATCCGGGTGACGAGTTCACCTCCATGACCTGCGGGCCGTCGTCACCTTCCAACATGTCGACGCCGGCCACGCGCAGGCCCATGATCTGGGCCGAGCGCACCGCGGTCGAGGTGTACTCCTCGTCGAGCTGGACGGCCTCGACCGAGCCGCCGCGGTGGACGTTGGAACGGAATTCGTCACCCTGGGCGGTTCGACGCATCGCCGCCACGACGCGATCGCCGACCACCAGGGCGCGGACGTCGCGGCCCCTGGACTCGGCCACGAACTCCTGGATCAGCACGTTCTGACGAGTCGACTGGAGCGTCTCGATGATCGCCTCGGCGACCTTGGTGTCGGGTGCGAGGATCACACCGATGCCCTGTGTCCCCTCCAGCAACTTGATCACGACCGGGGCTCCGCCGACCCGCTCGATCGCGGACAGCACGTCCTTGCGGTCGCGCACGAACGCCGTCGCCGGCATCGCGATGTCGTGGCGGGACAGGATCTGGATGGCGCGCAGCTTGTCGCGCGAGTTCGTGATGCCGTTGGCCGTGTTGGGCGTGTACACGTCCATCTGCTCGAACTGGCGCACGACCGCCGAGCCGTAGTAGGTGATCGACGCGCCGATCCGGGGCAGGATCGCGTCATAGTCCGACAGGTGCTTCCCACGGAACTGCAGGTCGGGTTGGTTGCGGGACAGGTCGATCGCGAACCGGAGGGTGTCGAGCACCTTGCAGTCGTGGCCGCGGGCGAGCGCCGCCTCCTTCAACCGGCGCGTGCTGTAGGCACCGGGCGAGCGGGAGAGGATGGCGAGTTTCATCGGGGATCCTGGATCTGGGTCGGGGACGGGTCGGTCGGGCTGGTCGGGTCGTTCGTGGACGCGGGGTCGGGTGCGACCGACCGGTCGTCCGGGTGGTCGGCACGGCCATCGGGTCGGTCGTCGGACTCCGCGTCGTGTGCGGCGTCGGGTTCCGCGTCGGGTTCGGCGTGGGAGGTGGGCGGCTCGATCTGTGCAACGTGGACGACCGCGTCGCCCTGGTGGACCAACGGGTGCTGTCGCCGACCGATCACGACGCCGTCGAAGGGGGCCCGTGCTCGCGACAGCCGGTGGCCGAGCGAGTCGTGCACGACGGCCAACAGGTCGCCCTTGTCGACCCGGTCGCCCAGGTCGGCGGCCATGGACGTGACGCCACTGCGTCGCGCCCGCACCCAGGCACTGCGGCGGCTGAGGATCGGGGTCCGCGGGCGGCCCTGGTCGTCGCGTGGCAGCGGCGGGGGCTCGGCGTCCGGGGTCATGTCGAGGTGGTGCGCGACGCGACGGATGCCGTCGACCCCGGCGGTGATGGCCGGCTCGTCGAAGCGCAGGGCCTCGCCGCCTTCGTACAGCAGCATGGTCACGCCGGCCGCCAGCCCTGCGGCCCGCAACGACCCGTCGCGCAGTTTCGCCTGCAGCAGCACCGGGGCCCCGAACGCCGTCGCGAGGTCGTGGGTGGTCGGGTCGTCGAGTTCGGCTCGGATCTGGGGCAGGTTGGTGCGGTGGTCCGAGCCGGTGTGGAGGTCGATGCCCACGTCGCAGCGCGTGACCAACTGGTCCATGAACACGTGTGCGATGCGGGACGCCAGCGAACCCGTCGCCGAGCCGGGGAAGGAACGGTTGAGGTCGCGCCGGTCCGGGAGGTAGCGATCACCGGTCAGGAAGCCGTGCACGTTGACGATCGGCACGAGGATGACGGTGCCGTGGAGGTCGGCCGGGACCAGCGACTCGGTGACCCGGCGCACGATCTCGACGCCGCCGAGTTCGTCCCCGTGGATCGCCGACGACACCAGCATGGTCGGGCCGTCGTGGCGGCCGTGGACGACCCGCAGCGGCAGCGACACCGGGGTTCCGGTGACCAGTCGTGGGATCGGCACCTCGCCGATCGCGCTGCGGCCGGCCTTCACCTCCAGGTCGCCCAGGGTGAATCCGGGTCGGCGGCGCCGCCACGAGCGCGCCGGCGACCGCGATGATCGGGACGAGGACGGGTCGTCACCGTCCATGGTCGGCTCGTCGCTCATCGGGTGCGCCGACGTTTCGGGCGCCGGGGCCGGCCACCGAGGTAGGACTTGGCCGGGTCCACCAGGAAGGCCCCACGCATCGCCTCTCGTCCGACGAGCATGCGGAACCCCATCGCGTCGCGTTGTGTCAGGGTCACCTCGACCGACCGGGTCCGTCCGCCCAGCACCACGTCGGTCACCACGACGGGTCGGAGGTCGACCTCGCCGTTGGACGAGCGCACCTCACGTTCCTCGATGACGGGGGCCTCCACCTCGACGGCGTCCCGGTCGGAGGCCTGGAACGGGTGGATCGAGAACCGGACCCAGGCAGCGTCGTCGCGGGTGAACGGGGCCAGGTCGTGGGCGTGCAACGCCGAGGTCCGCGCGCCGGTGTCGACCTTGGCCTTGACGTGCACGACGCCCCAGTCGGGCAGGCCCACCCACTCGCGCCAGCCCAGCACCGTGGTGGGTGGGGGCGGCGACGATGCCTCGGCCGACTCGAACGTGCTCATGGACCGTCCTCCGCGGGCTGATGGGTCATCGCGCCGGTGCCATCGTGCAGCCTAGGAGGGGGCCGACCGGACCGCGGTCGGGTCCGGGTTCAGTGCCCGGCACGCGTCAGCAGGCGCCGCAACGAGCTCGCGCTGGCGTACCCGACGTCGGTCGCGATCGAGCCCAGGGTGCGCTCGGTGGTGGCCAGCAGGTGCTCGGCGTGTTCGATGCGCAGCCCCTGCACGACGTCCAGGGGCGTTCGTCCGAGCGTGGACCGAGTCCGGCGTTGCAGGGTCCGCCGGGTGACGCCCAGCTCCGCGGCGAGGTGCGCGAGGTCGATGTCCTCGGCGAGGTGGTCGCGGACCCAGCGCTCGAACTCCCGCACCAGGGTGTCGTCGTGGCGCAGCTGGCCGATCGCGGCGTAGCTGGCCTGGGACGGCCGGCGGTCAAGGACCAGCGCACGCGCGACCCGGTCGGCCAGCATCGGGCTGGCGTCGGCAACGATCGCCAGGGCGAGGTCGACGTGGGCGAAGGCCGCGCCCGCGGTCAGGGCGCGCTCGTCGTCGACCACCATGGCGTCGTCGTCGACCTGGACGTCCGGATAGCGCGACCGGAACACCGGTGACAACCACCAGGACGTCGTGGCGCGGCCGCCGTCCAGCACCCCGGCATCGCCCAGTGCGAAGGTGCCCGTGCAGGCCGCCGCCAGCCGCGGCCCGTCCAACCCGCCCACCACCTCGATGGTGTGGCGCACGTCAGGGGTCGGCAGCGCGCTCGCGAGCTGGTCGGCGTCCAGGGCGCCCAGGGCCGCGACCACCACGACGTCGTGGTCGCCGGCGGTCTCGAGCCCGGCGTCCACGTCCAGGGTGACACTGGGGTCGCCGAGGTGGATCTGGTCACGTTCGGCCAGGACGCGGATCCGCGGGGGGCGCAACGACGGTGCCACCTCGGGGGCCTGGAGTGCGGCCACGTGGACCACGTCCAGCACCGCCGTCACCCCGGAGGTGAAGGCCCCGTCCACGACGATCATGCCGATGTCCATGTCGCAAACGGTACAGGACGCGTCGTCCTCGACGACCCCGGTCCGGCAGGCGCTTCCTAGCGTCGTCAGGGCAGGGTCGATCACCCGATCGCCTCACCATCCACCGGTCCGTCCTCCCGCCGAAAGGCCCACCCCACATGGTTTCCGTCGCACTCGTCGCCAAGCTCGTCGCCAAGGGTGATCGCAGCGAGGACGTGGCGCAGTTCCTGGCCTCCGCGCTGCCGATGGCGGAACAGGAGGAGGCGACCATCGCGTGGTTCGCCCTGCGCACCGACGAGACCACCTTCTGGATCGTCGACGCCTTCCCGGACGATGACGGCCGCCAGGCCCACCTCGACGGCGACATCGCCGCGGCGCTGATGGCCGGCGCCGAGGAACTGCTGGCGGAGGACCCCCAGATCATGCCGGCCGATGTCCTGGCCGCCAAGCTTCCCGGCTGACCCCCAACTCCCCCGGGGGGTCCCCGGCGGCGCGCACGGTCCCGCCCACTGTGCGCGCCGCCGTTGCCGGGCCCCCCGGGGGGTTCACCTGTCGCGGGGCGCCGGGATCGGTCGTCGTCAGGTGTCCGCGGTGGCCACGTCATCGATGGCCCAGTCCAGTCCCGCCAGGACCACGATGGCGACGACGGTGTGCAGCGCCAGCAGTCCGGCAGGTGCTGCCAGGTCGCCCCAACTCGTGAACACGCGGACCAGGCTCAGGAGCAGGACGACCACGCCGATGCCCTGGGTGATCCGCACCGCGTTGTTCGCGCGTGGCAGGAGCAACGCTGCCACCATCAGTGCCGCGCCGGCCATGATCGCCGCGACGCCCATCGACGCCGACAGTCGGAGGGCGGCGGTCGGGCCCGTGTCCCCGGGCAGCGGGACGTCCAACGGACCAACGACGGCCTCGATCGCCAGTTGGCCGAGAATCGCTGCCAACGTGGCCGCCAGGACGACGGACGCCATGCGCAGGCCCTTGCCCAGTCGCCGGTCCGGTGCCGCCGGTGGTGGCGCCGCGGTCATGTCGCCCCTGACGGATCGTGGTCGCTGCGGCGCCGCCACCTCCACGGGACCACCACGACCGTTGCGGCGGTCACACGAGCTGGGTCATCCAGCCGTGGGGATCGTCGGCGCGGCCGTACTGGATGTCGACCAACTGGCGGCGGATCGCCATCGTGACCTCGCCGGCAGACGTGCCATCGCCCATGGTCAGCGTTCGGTCCCCGTCCTGCAGCGTGCCCAGCGGGGTGATCACCGCGGCCGTCCCGCAGGCGAAGACCTCGGTGATGTCGCCGGACTCGGCACCGGCGATCCACTCCTCGATCGACACGGGACGCTCGACCACCTCGTGGCCGGCGTCGCGCGCCAGGGTGATGACCGATTCGCGGGTGACGCCCTCGAGGATGGTGCCCGACAGCGGCGGCGTGACGACCGTGCCGTCCGACTGGATGAAGAACAGGTTCATGCCCCCCAGTTCCTCGACCCAGCGACCCTCGATCGCGTCCAGGAAGCACACCTGTTGGCAACCGTGCTCGGTGGCCTGTTGCTGGGCGGCCAGGCTGGCGGCGTAGTTGCCCCCGCACTTGGCGGCGCCGGTCCCGCCACGGGCGGCCCGCGTGTAGTCGCGTGACAACCAGATGCTGACCGGTGCCGGACCGGACGCGAAGTAGGCACCGACCGGCGACGTGATGACCATGTAGGTGACCTCCTGGGCCGGGCGCACGCCCAGGAAGGTCTCGCTCGCGATCATGAACGGGCGGATGTAGAGGCTGGACTCCTCGGCCGTCGGCACCCAGGCCCGGTCGGTGCCGACCAGCGAGACCAGCGACTGCACGAAGGCGCCGTCCGGCAGTTCCGGCAGCGCCAGGCGACGGGCGGACCGGCTGAAGCGTGCGGCGTTCTTGTCCGGTCGGAACGACCAGATCGAGCCGTCGGCGTGGCGATAGGCCTTGAGCCCCTCGAAGATCTCCTGGGCGTAGTGCAGGACCGCGGCGGCGGGGTCGAGGCTGATCGGTCCGTAGGCGCGCACCTCGTCGTCGTGCCATCCGTCGTCGGCGGTCCACGTCGCCGTCGCCAGGTGGTCCGAGAAGTGCTTCCCGAACCCCGGATCGGCGAGCACGGCCTCGCGTTCGGCGTCGGTGGCGGGGCTCGTGGAGGCCGTCACCGGGAAGGTGAGCGTGGCAGTCAGGGTGTCAGTCATGGTCCCCTGCACGCTACTCGCTGGTGCCACGGGTCGTCCACGGGGACGGGGCACGGGGTCATCGGCGGACACCGGCCAGTCGGCGTCGTCGGCGAGCGGCCCGCCGGCGTTGGCGACCAGGCGATGGCCGAGGTCCCGGACGACGTCGCGCAGTGCGTCGGGGCGCACGATCTCCCACGTCCACGGCAGGGACGCGAGCAGGTTCGCGGCTGACTCGAGGTGGTTCTCCCCGACCCGCACCACGGTCCCGTCGGGATGGTCGCCGAGCATCGCCCGGTCCGGGCCGAGGTGATCGGTCACCCACGCCCGGGGCGCGTGCACCACCACCTCCACGTCGTGGCGCCACGCCCCGACGGTCAGGGCCTCCACCACCTGGTCGCGCGCGTCCACGACGTGGCCCAGGTCCACCGGGCGATCGGTCGCGAGCACGGCCACGACCCGGTCGAGCCGGAACGTGCGTCGGTCGTCACGGAGGTGGTCCCAGGCGGCGAGGTAGCCGTGGCCACGGTGCACGACCAGCCCGTGGGGGTCGACGTCGCGGTCCGTCACCCGGCCCTGGGCGTCGGTGTAGCGCAGGCGGACGGCGGTGCCGTCCTCGAGGGCGGACGCGAGCCCCAACAGGACTTCGCCGGCGGGGGCGTCCCGCACGACCGAGCGGGTCAGTCGCAGTCGCCGCCGGAGTGCGCCCACCCGGTGGCGAACGGTGGGGCGCAGGGTCGCCTCGACCTTGCCGGCCGCTCGCTCGGCCGCCTCGGCTAGGCGATCACGCCCGGTCCGAGGGGACGGATGACCCTCCTCGTCGTCGGCGACGGGATGCTCCACCAGCGCTGACAGGGCCACCGCGACCGCGACCGCCTCGTCGTCGTCGAGGTGCAGGCCCGAGGTGCCGGACGGTTCGGAGGCCAGCCGATAGCCGCCCGCCGGTCCACGCGTGGACTCGACCGGCACACCCAGGGCGCGCAGGGTCGCCACGTATCGACGCGCAGTCCGAGGGGACACGCCCAACTCGGCCGCCACCGTCGACGCCGAGATCCATCGTGTCCCGCACAGCAGGTCCCGGGCCGCGAGCAGGCGCTCCGTGGGCGTGGACACGACCCGGATCCTTTCCGGTCAGGAACTGGCCGCATGCTAGTGCACCCTCACCGGCGGGTCCTCGACCCACGCCGCCCCTCCCGTCCACCACCGCCCGTCCACCGCCGCCCGCCGTCCGCCGCCCAACCATCGAACGGACCCCCATGTCCACCGACACGCCACCTGGTACCGAGCCGGACCGTGAGGTCCTCACGGCAATGCTGGACGAGCAGCGGGCGATCCTGCGCTGGAAGGCCTCGGGCCTCGACCGCGAGCAGATGACCACGACAGTTGGCGCGTCCAGCCTCCACCTGGCCGGGATCGTCAAGCACATGACCCGGGTCGAACAGGACTGGTTCGCATGGGTCTTCGATGGGCTGATGCCGGAGGAGCCGTGGCGCAGCAGGCTCTACGGGCCGGACCCCGAGGTGGACTGGGAGTTCCGCTCGGCCGTCGACGACGACCCCGACGAGTTGCTGGCGGGCTACGACGCCGCGTGCGAGCGAAGTCGCGTGATCGTGGCGGCGACCCCGTCGCTGGACCAGCAGGCGGCGCGCGAGATGGGCGAGTGGCCGTCGCCGAGCCTGCGGTGGATCCTGGCCCACATGATCGAGGAGACCGCCCGCCACAACGGCCACGCCGACCTGCTGCGCGAGGCCATCGACGGCCTGGTCGGCGAGGACCCGCCCACCCCCTGAACCTGCCGAGCGAAGCGAGGGCAGGCGTCACGACCAGGGTGCAGGATCAACGCAGCAGGCTCGCGACCAGCGCCTGGCCCAGCCCACCGATCACGTCCAGGTCGAGGTGGTGGAGCCGGAAGTGGCCCTGCTGGGTCACGTGCACCAGTCCGGCCTCCCGCAGCACCGTCAGGTGACGTGACACGGTGGGCGGCGTCAGCCCGGACAACCCGGCCAGCTCCTGGGTCGAGCGTGCCTCGTTGGCCAGCAGCGCCGCGAGTTCCCGGCGGCTGGGATCGGCCAGCGCCTCCAGCCGGGCGACGGTGACCTCCAGCGGCGGCAGCGCCGCGGCCGGGGCGCGACGGTGCACCGGGTACTGGATCCCGTGGACCCACCGGGGGTTGGACTGGACGATCACGTGGGGGTGGCACAACAGGCTGGGCAGCACCAGCAGGCAGGGCTCGTCGGTGAGGTCGATCGTGGCCTCGAACGCCTTGTCCACGACGACCGACCGATCGTCGTGGCGATGGATGCCGTGGCTCAGCCCGGCCAGCAACACCAGGGGACCCCGGCTGGCCAGGATGGCGGCCGCGTCGTCCACCGACTGGCGCAGGACCGGCTCCAGGCCACGCCACTCGTCGTCGAAGAACGCCTCGCGGCACCCTGCGACGAACGTGACCAACCGGCGCTGGACCGCGGCGGGGTCCGACAGCAACGCCCGTGCGGTCGCCTCGACCGACCCGCCGCGCGCCCGCGCGTGGGCGAGCAGTTGGTCGTCGCCCTCGCCCGGGCGGTGGCCCGGGGCCAGCGGTTCGTCCAGTCGCGTCCCCAGCGGTTGCAACGATTCGGTCGCGAACGCATCCGTCGGGATGATCGCCAGGGCCGCCACCTCCTCGTCGAGGTCACGGTGGACGGGCAGGTCGCTGGACACGGCCAGGAAGTAGTTGGCGCGGTACCCGTCCCACAGGAACGCCAGGGCGCGGAACTCGCGTTCGAGCGCCGGCGGGAAGGTGGCGAGGATCCGGTCGCGCCAGTCGGCCAGGAACAGGTGGTGGTCGGGACTGGTCAGCACGTGCAGCGCGGCCGACAGTTCCGCCAGTGGCGACAGGGTCGGTCGGATGCCCCCGGAGGTGTCCTCGGGGAGGTGGATCGTGACGGCGATGGGCGCGTCCTGTTCGTCTCGTGGGGGACCGGGGACGAGGTCGGCGGGTGACGCCGGTCGCGTCCCACCGGGTCAGTGTGCGCAAGTCTGTCGTCGCGACGCAATCACCACGCGCGACCGGTCACGCGGGGTCACGATCATCGCATCGACCTTTCCTCGTCCGACACCACGACCGGAACCACCATGATCACCACGCCCGAACTCGTCAATGCCCACCGGCAGGACCTCATGGCCGCTGCCGAGGACCGCCGCCGCAGCCACGTCGAGACCGCCTCGACACCGCGTCGCCGTGCCCGCTGGCTGTCCGGCCATCGAGCCGCCTGACCGCCCTCGCCGGCCCCACGGGAGGCGGGCTGCACGACGCGACAACGACGCCGCGACCCGAATCGGGTCGCGGCGTCGTTGTCGTGTGCGGAGGTGGTCAGTCGGAACCGGTGACCGCGTCCTTGACGTTGCGAGCGGCTTCCTTGACCGAGCCCTTGGCCTGGTCTTCCTTGCCCTGCTGCTCGAGGCGCTCGTCGTCCGTCACCTTGCCCGTGGCTTCCTTGGCCTTGCCGCGCATCTTGTCGGCCCGTGGTGAGTCACCCATGTGCTGGTCCTCGTGTCGGGGATAGCGTGCATGATCGACCGTACGACTGGCCACGATCCGCTCGCACGGCCGGACGGCCCGGTCCGAACGCCGGCTGTCCGCGCCCGTGCACGGCATCTCGACCTCGCGAGGTATCCGCGTGCGACTCCATCCCAACGCCCCCGTCGGCGAACCGTTCATCGCCCCCGACGGCGACCAGGTCGTCGCCGAGCGCGACCAGCGCGAACGCGACGCCCCGGCCGCCGCCGGTGAGCCTGTCGACGTCGCGTCCGTGGACGATCGTCGGCTCGGCGGGACCCCCGTCCGTGCCTACGTCCCGTACGGCGAGTCGCCCGCGGACGGTCGTGGCGTGGTCGTGTACCTCCACGGCGGTGGCTGGGTGTTCGGCAGCCTGGGGACCGCCGACGCGACCTGCCGGCGGCTGGCCGATCGCTCCGGATGTGTCGTGGTGTCGGTCGACTACCGGTTGTCACCCGAGGCCACCTGGCCGGCGGCCATCGACGACGGCGAGGCCGTGCTCGTCGCGCTGCGAGAGGGGCGCGACGTCGCGGACGTCGACGTCGACGTCACCCGGACCATCGTCGCCGGCGACTCCGCCGGGGCGTTCCTGGCGACCGTGATGGCCCGTCGTGCGCGCGACGACGGCCGCGGGGTGGCCGGGCAGGCCCTGGTCTACCCGGTGGTCCGCCGGGCCGCGCTGGAGGATCGCGACCCGCAGGACGGCACCGACGACGGCCTGTCGACGGCTGCCATGCGGTGGTACTGGGCGCAGTTCCTGGGCGAGGACCCGGATCCGTCGCACGCGAATCCGCAGGACCCGGTGGGGGACCTCGACCCGCTGGCCGCCGACCTTGCGGGCCTGCCGGCGACGCTGGTCCTGACCGCGGAGCACGACGTGCTGCGACCCGAGGGCGAGGCCTACGCCGACGCTCTCCAGGCCGCAGGCGTGGACGTCGTCGCCACCTGCTGGCAGGGCATGCCGCACGGCTTCTTCCGCCTGTTCACGACCTATCCGGCCGCGGGCGCGGCCGTCGACCACGTCGCGTCGTGGTGCCGCGACGTGGTCGATGGCGCGTCGCGGTCGGTCACCTGACATCGCGTAACCATCCTGTTACGGTAACGGGATCATCACGGAGTCAGGACGCACCATGGAGTACGACGAGGCCTCGACGACCATCGATGCACCACCCGCACGTGTCTGGGACGTGCTGACGGCCGGGTCCTACCAGGACTGGGATTCGGGCGTGGCGCGCCTCGACGGCCACGTCGCGGACGGCGAGAAGATCAAGGTCTGGTCCGAGGTCAGCCCCGATCGCGCCTTCCCGGTGGCGGTGTCGTTGGACGAGACCGGCCGGACGATGACGTGGACCGGGGGCATGCCGATCCCGGGGATCTTCCGTGGTGTGCGCACGTTCCGCGTGGGACCGCACGGCGACGGGTCGACCTTCCACATGCGCGAGGAGTTCTCCGGGCTCCTGCTCGGCCCGATCTTCCGGTCGATGCCGGACCTGCAACCCAGCTTCGACCACTTCGCCACCGGCCTGAAGGCACGGGCCGAGGACACCACGGCCACCTGAGGTGCCGGCCGCCCCCGCCTCCCGTCCCGATCCCCGCCGGACCGACCCGGTGGGCGAACCGACGGCCGTGACGGGGGACGGGCTCGACCCGGTCGACCCGTTCCAGGCGCTGGGTGACGCCAACCGCCAGCGCATCGTCGAACTGCTGGCGGACGAGCCACGATCGGTCGGGGCGCTGGCGGCCGCGATGCCGATCAGTCGTCCGGCCATCTCGCGACACCTGCGCCTGCTCAAGGACGCCGGACTGGTGGACGTGACCCCCGACGGCACACGTCGGATCTATCGGCTCGACGACCAGGGGGTCGAGGTCGTGGAGGCATGGCTGCGGCGCATGTGGGGCGACGCCCTGGCGCGCTTCCGCCTGGTTGCCGAGAACGCGACCGATCCGTCCGGGACCGATCCGTCCGGGAGTGGCGACGATCCCTCCGGGGGTCGTGACGATGACCCGGGTGGCTCGCCGTGACCGAGCCGCTCCACGTCAGCCAGCCGCTGGACTGCCCGGCGACCCATGCCTTCCAGACGTGGACGGCCCGCTTCGGCACGTGGTGGCCACGCGGGCACACCCAGACGGGGCATCCCGACGTGGAGGTCCGGTTGGAGCCGCGCGTGGGCGGGCGCATGTACGAGCGCAACCCTGACGGCACCGAGGTCGACTTGGGCTTGATCACCGTCTGGGAGCCCCGCACCGCCTCGTCTACCGCTGGCACATCCGTCGCGATCCGCACGAGGCCATGCTGGTCGATGTCACCTTCGTCGACCACGGCGACGGGACCTGTCGGGTCGACATCGTCCACGGGACTGGGACGCGCTCGGCACCGACGCCCGGCCGTGGCGCGACGCGAACCGGTCCGGCTGGGACGGCCTGCTTCCCCACCTCGCCGCCGCCTGCATCTCCTGACCGGCCGGCGAATGTGGGCGTGGTCAGGCGCTGGCGGCGGTGCTCTGGTCGTCGCGCCACATCCCGGTGAGGCCGCGGAAGTGGGCGAGGAACTGTTCGTGTTCGGCCTCGGGATAGGTGGCCCGGACGGTCTGGACCAGCAGGTCGTCGAAGTCGTCCGAGGACACCCAGTCGTGCACCACCTCGTCGAGGTGCGGCACGGACACCTCCCGGAACTCCTCGTAGCGCTCGGTGTCGAAGTGGTCGTCGGCAAGGTCGCGGTAGGCCTCGAGCCGTTCGGCCTGGGTCCGGTCCGGGTCGTCGGCGATGGCGAACCACGGGGTCGGGTCGGCGTGGGCCGTGAAGGGCCGGTCGGTGGCGACGCAGAACGCCGACCAGCGCACCAGCGCCGTCATCGCCCACGGGAAGTAGTAGTGCAGCGAGGTCACCGCCACGTCGGGGCAGGCGTTGGCGTAGTCGATCGGGGACAACCGGTCGCCGCTGGCCAGCATCTCGCAGGAGTTGAACTCCCATCGGAAGAAGGCGTTGACGGTGCGCGTGATCGACACCGCATCGCGGCCGGCCCGGGGTGACAGCACGTCGTGCGCGACCTCGTAGCGATCGTGCATCGGCAGTTCGGGCCGGAACTTCATCACCATCGTCTCGGGTCCGATGGACAGCGCGCGGACGAAGACGTCGTAGTCCAGCGCCTCCTGCAGGTGCATCAGCATGTCGCCGGACTGGTCGTAGGCCGCGTCGAGTTCCTCCGGCGTGGTGATCCGAGACACGCCCCGCCAACCACCACCGTCGAACGGCTTCATGAACAGCGGGTAGCCGATGTCGTCAGCCACGGCATGCAGGTCGAACGGGTCGTTGTAGCGCCGCGCCGTCTCGGGCCAGCGCTCGTTGTCGATGGGGTTCTTGTGGGGGAGCAGGACCGTCTCCGGCACGTCCATGCCCAGCCGGATCATCGCGCAGTAGGCGGCGTGCTTCTCCATCGACTGGAACGTGAAGGGCGAGTTCAGGAGGTAGACGTCGTCCATCAGCGCGAGCTTCTTCAACCACTCGCGCGGGTGGTGGTACCAGTAGGCCAGGCGGTCGATGGCGAGTTCGTGACGGGCCTTGGCTCGCAGCGAGAACGGGTGGATGCGGACGCGCTCGGTGGTCAGCCGGTGCTCGGTGCCCTCCACGGTGAAGGTGCCCAGGCCGGCCGCGATGGTCTCGACGGCACGCGGCCAGTCCTCCTCTGTCCCCAGCAGCAGGCCGATGAGGTGCTCGGTGGCGGCGGTCACGGTGGTCCTGTCGGTCGGGTGCGTGTGGTGGTCGTCAGCAGAAGCGGGGGAGGTGGTGGGCGAGTTGGCGCTGCCACCACGGCCAGTCGTGGGCCGAGTCGTGCCCCCACACGTCCAGTTCGTGGGTCAGGCCCCTGTCGGCGAGCACGTCGGCGAAGCGGCGGGTCGACGGCAGCGAGCCGGTCGGGTCCACCTCCCACGCCCCCTGTCCGACGACCAGCAGCACGGACGCACGGTCGCGCAGCCAGTCGAGGTGGTCGCCGTGGAGGTTGGCCACGTACGCCATGGGGTTGGCGAAGTAGGCCGTGTCCCCGGGCTCGCCCCACGAACGCCACGCCTCGACGTCGTAGTTGCCCGACAACCCGATCGCCAGGGGGACCAGGTCGGGGCGTTGGAGCACCAGGTGGACCGCGTGGTAGGCACCCATGCTGCACCCAAGGGCAAGGGGTTCGGCACCGGCGCTGTCGTCGGCCACGAACGGCAGCAGGCGGTGCAGCAGCCAGTGGTGGTAGGCGCCGTGGCGGCGAGCCCGTTCCTCGATGTCGACCGACCGATCCGACCACGAGAACGCGTCGGCCGAGTCCACGCAGTAGAGCTTGGCCCGGCCGCCGTCGACCAGGTCGCGCACTGCGTCGACCATCCCGTTGTTCGCGAAGTCCTGCGCTCGGCCGGCCTCACTGGGGAACACGATCACCGGCCGGCCCCAGTGGCCGTGCACCTCCACGGTCAGCGTGGTGTCGTGACCGTCGACGGGCAGTTCGAGATGTCGTGGACTCATCGGCGTTCCGGGGACGACGTGGCCGCTGCCGCGATGCGGGGCCGCATCATGCGAGATCCCCCCACAACCGGGTGACCAGGTCGTCCAGCGACGGCGACAGCCCGTCGCGCCACGCGGTGTAGTTGTGCAGGTCGGGCAGCGGGGCGAAGGACGTCCGGTGGCCGGCGGTGGCCAGCACCTCGACCATGGCGAGGTTGTTGTCGTGGTTCTCCTCGTGGGTCCCGCAGGTCATCGCGATGTCCAGGTGGCGGCCACCGGTCGCGCGCGTGGCCACGCCGGCCACCCAGGTCGCGATCCGGCCGAAGCCCGGGTAGGTCGCCTCCTGTGGGTCCAGGTGGGGCAGGAAGAACGATCCCGACTGGCTGAAGACCCCCCCGATCCGCAACCCGGCCGGGGTGGTCGGCGGTCCGTCGTCACTGCCGGCGAGGGCGATCTGCAGGGCGGCCAACCCACCCAGGCTGGCACCCATCACCACCAGCGGCCCGGTGGCTGCGTGGTCGGCGGCGAGATGGTCCACGACCGTCATGGCCGCGGCCGGCCAGTCCGGGTTGATCGCGTACCACTCGTCCCTGGCCACCGGCTGGAGCAGTGCCATGCGGAACCGTGGAACCGCTCCGGAGGCCGTGAGCGCCGACGCCCAGGTGCCCAGGTCGGCGAGGCGGTCGTACTCGGGGCCGTCGTGGACCACCAGCAACGGGGCCGGGGTGGTGGCGGGGAGGTCGGCCGGCGACCAGGTCGTCACCGGCACGGTGCCCACCGCCGTGTCGACCGCGGTCGTGGTCCGGGTGGCAGCCAGTCCCGGGGCGGTGCGCCAGGCGGGCTCGCGATACTCGGGGAGGTGGGCGACGCTGCGGTGGCCGAAGGCCGTGGCCACGGCCTTCGGGTTGTCGGGGTCGAGCACGACGCCGGTGCCGCCCTCGCCGTCCGTGACCAGCAACCGGTACTCGAGCCGCTGGACCGGCGGCCGCGGGACGCCCAGGGTCCAGCCCTTGGCCGTGCGGCGGAACCGATGGTCGGCCACCAGGTCGTCGTCACAGGCCAACTGGACCTGTCGCAGCTGGTGTTCGGGGTCGTCGACCACGAACACCAGTCGATCGTCAACCACCGTCGGCATGCCCATGGCAGCCGACCCTACTGCGCGTCCGGCGGTGGTCGAGTTCGTTCAGTCGCCGTCGTGCTCTGGCGGCAGGTCAGCGCGCAACGACGTGGGGCCGACGACCGTCGCGCCCCGGTCCCGCGCCCGCTCGGCCAGGGCGAGGTCGGCCGTGACCACGGTGGCAGCTCGGTCATCCCGGTCCAGCAGCACCACGATCAGGTCGTCGGCGGCGTCACGTCCCCGACCGGCATGGACCACGTCGACCCCGCCGACGAGGTCGTCGGGAAGTCGGTCGTCGGGCTCGCCGTCCACCACGGCCGTGACCTGGCGCCCGGTCGCGGCCGCGAGCGTGCGCAGGCGCGCGACCAGGCGGGCCGCGGCGCCGACCCGGTCGTGCCACCACCCGTCCGGGCGCGAGCCGACCACGTTCATCACGTCCACGACCAGCCAGGTCGGGTCAGCGGGCAGCCGGCCGATGGGGGGCTCGGCGGGGTCGACCTCGTGTTCGGACATGGTGGTTGGCTCCACGGGGCCGAGTTCCAGGGCCTGACCATCCACCAGGTCGGACCCTGACCACCGGCCACGACGTCGGGGAAGAGGTGCTCCCCGACGATCCACCTGATGTGAGTTTCGGGCGGTGATGTGAGTTTGGATCGTCAGGCGACCGGAAC
>JAGXFT010000176.1 GCA_024637135.1 Nitriliruptorales bacterium
GTCATCACCCTGCCGGTCGCGCAGCCCACGTCCTGTGCGCTCGGCGGTCCGGATCTCGACGAACTGTTCGTCACGACCACGCTGGAGAACATGGACGCGGCCACGCTGGCCGAGCAACCCCTGTCCGGTTCCCTCTTCCGCTGCACCGTCGATGTCCCCGGCCTCCCGCCGGACCGCTGGGCCGGATAGGCGGATATGGCCACGTCGACGGCATCAACAGTCGCGTCGACGTCAATGTCCTGCGGCGTCCACACGCAGCCGATCCCGATGGCATGTGAGCTCGTCACGTCCGCTGGCCCTGGCCGCGCACGACCGACGACACCCCCGGTGGCAAGCGTCGGCCGACCGGTCACCGGGATCCCAGGCGGAACTCCCGGCCAGCACGGCCAAGCCGCGTGGAGTGACTCGACCGTGCGAGTCGGCGCGAGGGCGCTCAGGCGGTCTCGGCGAGCATGGCACGGACGGCGTCGCGGGCTGTGGACGCCGTCGCGGCGCCGACGGCTGCCGCCGCCGCATCGATGCACCGGTTGCGGGTCGTGGCGGCCAGGGCGGCGGCGACGCCGCGGATGGCACCCGGGGCCATGGACAGGCTGGTGGCACCCATCCCCACGAACACCCGGGCCAGGTCCGGGTCGGCGGCGGCCTCGCCACACACGCCGGCGGGTGCCCCGCGGCCGGCGGCGGCGGCGATGGCGCGTTCGGCCAGCGCGAGGACCGCGGGCTGCCACGGGTCGTTGAGTTCCCCGAGTTCCCCCAGGAGCCGGTCGGCGGCCATCGTGTACTGGGCGAGGTCGTTCGTGCCGACGCTGATGAACGACACGTCGTCCAGCAACCGGTCGACCATCAGGGCCGCCGCTGGTGTCTCGACCATGATCCCATACTCAAGTCCGTGGGCATCGGCGGCCGCGGCGAACAGGGCCGCCTCGTCCACGCTGGCGACGAGCGGGGCCATCACCTCCACCCGTGCGCCGGTGTCGGCCGCCGCGGCTGCGACGGCGCCCAACTGGACGTCGAGGAGGTCCGGGCGCGCCCATGCCGTGCGGATGCCACGAACGCCCAACGCGGGATTGGGCTCCGCGGTCGTGCCCACGAACGGCAGCGGCTTGTCAGAGCCGGCGTCGAGCGTGCGCACGACGACCCGGCAGCCGTCGAACGGCGCCAGCAGACGTCGGTAGGTCTCGACCTGTTCGTCGTGGGAGGGGGCCGCGTCCCGGTCAAGGAACAGGAACTCGGTCCGCAACAGCCCGACGCCCTGGGCGCGGGCCTGCCGGGCGGGTTCGAGGTCGTCGTCCCCACCGACGTTGGCCACCAGCGCCACGTCATGGCCGTCGGCCGTCCGCCCCGCACCGTCGAAGGTCGGCAGCGGGGGAGGGTCGGCGCTGGTGGTCCGGTCCTCGTCGGGATCCACGACCAGGCGCCCGCCGGTGGCGTCGACCAGGACCACCATGCCCTCCGCCAGGTCGTCGACCATCGCTCCCACCACCAGTGCCGGCAGGCCGTGCGCCCGGGCGATGATGGCGGTGTGCGAGGTCGGTCCACCCGTCCGGGTCACCAGGGCGACACAACCGGTCTGGTCGAGCACGGCCATGTCCGCCGGGGCGAGGTCGTCGGCCACCAGCACGAACGGCTCGTCGCGGCGGGGCACCTCCCGCACCGGCAGGCCCTGCAGGTGGGCCACCAGGCGGTCGCGCACGTCCTCGACGTCGCGGCGACGCTCGGCGAGGTACCCGCCCTGGGCACCGAAGGCGTCGGCGATCACGGCAGCGCTGGCCGCGACGGCGGCGGCCGGATCCGTCCGGTCCTCGCGCACCCGTCGCACCGCCTCGTCGACCAGCGCGGGGTCCTCGGCCATGGCCGCCTCGGCCGACAGGATCTCGCGGGCGTCGCCACGCACGCGTTCGGCTCGTGCGCGAAGGTGCTCGGCGACGTCGTGCGCGGCCGTGCGGATGTCGGCGATCGCCTGGTCGCGCTCGCCGTCCTCGATACGGCTGTCGGCGGGTGGCGTCGGGACTGGGTCGGGCATGCGCACGACCGGGCCGACCGCCCGTCCCGGTGCCGCGGCACGCACGGTCACGCGCGCAGGACCCGCCCAGTCGGGCCGTGCCGGCGCGTCGTGCCGGGACGACGCCCCCGACGCATCACTCGACCCCTGGCTCGACCTCGGGCCGCCCGCACCAGTGGGGCCACCGCCCTCGTCGCGCAGGATGCGTTCCTCGCCGAACGCGTCCTCCACCAACGCCACCAACTCGTCGACGACGGCTCGTGCCTCGGTGCCGGTCGCGCTGATCACCAGCACGTGTCCGGCGCGGGCCCCCAGGCGGGCAACGGCGCTGAGGCTGCGGGCATCGGCCGGTCCGGCCCCGGTGGTCTGGTTGGTCAACGTGGTGGTGGCCGCGTGGCGGGTGGCGGTGGCCACCACCCGGGCGGCGGGGCGCGCATGGAGGCCGTCGGCGTTGACCAGTTCGACCTCGGCCCGGGCGTCGGGTTCGCCGCCGCCATCGGCCCGTGCCGGGGTCGTGGCGTCGTCCGAGGCCGGCTCGTGGCCCACCGGCTGGGGCTGGTCGTCGGTCAACTGGTCCGACTTGGCCGCCAGGGCCTGGCCGGCCTCGTGGGCGACGGTGTCGAGGTCGGCACCGAGGGCGGCCTGGACGACGGCCGCAACGACTCCCTCGACCAACGGCGCGGCCGTCAGGCGCACGGGGATGTCCGGGTCGTCCAGGAACTCCAGCGCCATCTCGGCGCTGAGCACGGCGCTGCCGAGGTCCATGACGACCAGGACACCGGCCGGCGATGCCACCGATTCGATGGCGGCGGCCACCGCCGTCGCATCGGTGCCCAGGCCACCGTCGTCCGTGCCGGCCGCCACCGCGATGGGCGGCGGATCGTCGTCGACCATCTGGCGGGCCAGGGCGACCACGGCGTCGGCCAGCGCCGCGCTGTGGGAGACCACGACGATGCCGACCCGGTCGGTCATCCGGCGGACTCGAGGGCATCGGCCAGTGCTCGGAACAACAACGCCGAGGAGGTGGCCCCGGGGTCCACGTGCCCCTCGCTGCGTTCCCCGAGGTAACTGGCGCGACCCTTCCGTGCCCGCATCGGCTCCGTCGCGTCGCGACCCGCGTCCGCGGCCCGGGCTGCGGTGGCCGTCGCGGCGGCCACCGTTGCCTCGTCCTCGATCGCCTCCCGCAGCGCCGCCACGGCCGGTTCGATTGCGTCGACCATGGTCTTGTCACCGGCCTCGGCCTTGCCCCGGGCGACCACACCGCCCAGCGCGGCGTCGAGGGCATCGACCAGCCCGGCGGCGTCGAGGTTCGTGCGGTCACCGCCGCTGGACCCGAAGCGGAGCAGGAACGTCCCGTAGAGCGGTCCGCTCGCGCCACCCACCTTCGACACCAGCGCCATCCCTGCCTGCTTGAACAGGCCACCGATGGTCGCCTCGTCCAGGTCGGACTCGTCCAGCAACTCCCGGACCGCCGTCATCCCACGTGCCATGTTGGCGCCGTGGTCGGCGTCCCCGATGGCCGAGTCGAGCTTGGTCAGGTGGGCGCGCTCGTCCTGGATGCGATCGTCGAATCGACGCAACCAGTCGACCAACTCCTCCAGGTCGACCGCGTCGGACATCAGGCCCCCCAGCGGAGGCCGGGCGTGGACACCGGGGCGTCCCACAGCCGCAGCAGGTCGTCGTCGACGGCCAGCAGGGTGAGCGAGCAGCCAGCCATCTCCAGGGAGGTGATGTAGTTGCCCACCAGGGAGCGGGCCACGGTGATGCCCGCCTCGTCGAGCAGGCGACGCACCTCGCCGTACATCAGGTACAGCTCCAAGAGTGGGCTGCCGCCCATGCCGTTGAGGAACGCGATGGTCGGTCCGTCGGTGAAGTCGTGGTCGTCCAGGATCGGCGTCAGCAGCCGCTGGGCGAGCTCGGCGGCGGGGGCCATCGGCAGTCGCTCGCGACCGGGTTCGCCGTGGATGCCGATGCCCAGTTCGTACTCGTCGTCGGCCAGGTCGAAGGTCGGTTCGCCAGCGGAGGGGACGACGCAGGAGGTCAGCGCGAGCCCCATGCTGCGGCCACCGGCGTTGACGCGTTCGGCGATCTCCTTGACCCCGTCCAGGTCGGTCCCCTCCTCGGCGGCGGCCCCGACGATCTTTTCGAGCAACACCGTGACGCCGACGCCGCGTCGGCCGGCCGTGTACAGGCTGTCGGTGACGGCCACGTCGTCGTCGGTCACCACGGTCTCGACCCGGACGTCGTCACCGTCGGCGAACTCCGCGGCCATGTCGAAGTTCATGACGTCGCCGGTGTAGTTCTTGACGATGTGCAGCACCCCGGCGCCGCGATCCACCTCGGTCGTCGCCGCCATCATCTGGTCCGGGACGGGGGAGGTGAAGACCTCACCGGCACAGGCCGCGTCCAACATCCCGGGGCCGACGAAGCCGCCGTGCAGGGGCTCGTGGCCGGACCCGCCACCGGACACCAGTGCGACCTTCCCGTCGGTCTTGGGCTCGGCGCGGTAGATGACCTTGTGCTCGTGGTCGACGCGGAGTTCGGGATGGGCGGCGTCGATCCCGCGGAGCGCGTCTGCCACGACCTCGTCGGGATCGTTGATCAGCTTCTTCACGGGGTTCTCCTGGGACGGCTGTGGTGTGGATCCATCCAACCAGACCGGCGGTACCGGTGCAGGCGTCCCCGGACCGGGTTCTGCGGAGGTCGGTAGGGTTTCCGTGCCGTCGTCGAACGAGGAGTGCGTGACCGTGACCATGCCCGAGGCCACGCCCGACCCCTCCGGCGACTTCGCGCTGGTGGCGATCCCACTGCGCCGCCCCAAGGTCAGCGGGTTCCTGCGCGACTGGCAGGTGCCAGCCCGGGGGGCGGAGGTGCGCATCGTCGCCCAGCGCCCCTCACCCGACCGCCGCGACGCCTGGCTCGCGGGGCTTGCCGGCGGCGAGGCGGATCGATCCGCAGGGGATGACCACCACGAACGGGTCCGGCGCCTGCTCACGACCGATGTGGTGTCGGCCCACGTCGCGACCACCACGACCGACCGGCTGGTCCCACGCCACTTCCTCGACGAGGACGACGAGTTCCTCGAGCGCAACCTCGGCGGCTGGTCGCCGCTGTGGGTCGGTCCGATGGCCGTCGTGGAAGGCGCTCCCACCGACCCGTTGCTGGACGTCGCCGAGCACCTGGTCGACTACGGCCCCACCATCCCGTCGGACCGGGTCGATGCCGAACTCGTGGGGGAGCGTCTGCCCGACGAGTTGTCGACCGATCCGGCTGGGTTGGCCGCCGGGGCGACGGCTCTCCGCTCGGCGCGCGCCGCCGACTCGACGCGCGACGTGGTCGCGGACCTGGTCGCGGCCGCCGGCGGCGACGGCCCGCTGGGCGAGGTCGTGGATCCGCTGCTCGCCTTCGACGAGCTGGTGGAGCAGCTGCACCGGTTGGAACTCGCACGACGTGCTGCCCACGCCGCCGGCGACGTCGACGGGATGCAGGCGTGCCACGAGCGGCAGGAACGCCTGGCGGAGCAACTGGGCGTCCGGATGCTGCTCAAGGGTGAGTACCTGCTGGGCCGCCACCGCCGCAGCACCGTGCTGCTGGCCGAGGGGCTGGGCGTGGTCGTCAAGCAGCCCGCCCCCGAGCCGCGCCACCACATCGACCTGGCTGCACGCGAGGTCGACGGCCAGCCCGAGAACTGGCCACGGCCGATCGACGGTGGGGCGATGGTCACGCCGCGGCGGGCCCTCGCGCAGGTGGTCGACGCCAGTGCGGTGGAAAGCCTGAACGAGATCTTCGGACGGCAGGTCCGGTTCAGTACAGCCCTGGGGCTGTCGGTGGAGCCCTTCGCCGAGGGCCCGACCCTGGCAGCACTGGCCCGACGCCGACCCGACGCCCTGACCGCGGATCGATACGACCAGGTCCTGGTGTACGAGTTGGCCTGCGAGGAGGTCGGCGTGGAGAACCCGGACTGGCATGCCGCGAACTTCATGGTCACCGATGACGGCCTGGTCCACGTCGACTGGGGCGCCGCTCGCCCGATCGCCGACGACGAGCGTGCGCCCGAGCACGTCCGCGCGCGCCTGGACCAGGTGCGTGAACTCGCCTGGTCGTTCCAGGACGCCGACCTCGCGGCGCGCGTCGTCGACCTGCACGACCGTGCCACGTCCGACGGCGACCACCTGGACGGCCTGCGCGAGCGCGCGCGGGCACTCGCCGACCGGACATGACCAGTGGGGAAGGCCCCGTGGTCAGTCCGTCGCGGGTTCGACCGGCTCCATGACCACGGCCTCGTGGGGGCCCAGTTCGACGTGGTCGACGACCCGTCCCCGGCGGTCGATCCGCGTCGAGCGGAGCAGGTCGTGGTGGCCGGGCAGGTCGACCACCGTGTCGTGGTCGGCGAACGAGGCCAGCACGACCGTGACCTCGTCGCCGGCACGGCGTTCCCAGGCCAGGGCGTGGTCGGTCGTCGCCCGTACGTGGATCGAGCCGCGGCGCAGGCTGCGGCGCTGGCGGCGCAGTGCCAGGAGGTCCCGAACCAGCTGCAGTGGGGAGGACGGGTCCTCGGACTGGGTGGCGACGTTGCGCGTGATGGCGTCGGAGCCGAGGGGCAACCAGGGAGCCACGCCGGCCGGGCAGAACCCGGCGGTGGGCGTCGCATCCCAGGGCATCGGCGTGCGCTCGGGGTCCCGACCCTCGCCGGGGACCTGGTGGCCCCAGGGGTCCTGCACCGCCTCGGGCGGCACGTCGGTGTCACCCAGGGCCAGTTCGTCGCCGTAGTAGAGCACCGGCGTCCCGCGCGCGGTCAGCAGCAGCACCAGCGCCTGGCAGGCGAACTCCCGCCCGATCCTGCTCGGGAATCGTGGCTTGTCGTGGTTGCTGAGGATCCACGACGGCCAGGACCGGTCCGGCACGGCACGTTCGACGTCCTCGACCAGCCCGGCCACGGCCGAGGGGGTCCACGGCAGGTCGACGATCGAGTGAAAGTTGAAGGGGAGGTGGAATTCGTCGTCGTCGCCGAAGTAGGCGGCCCACTCCGGGGGGGCGAGGTTGACCTCGCCGGCCAGCAGTCGTGGCGGGTCGTCGAACTCCTCGACGGTCGCGCGCAGGAGGCGGTGGACGGCGTGCACGTCCGGCCAGTTTCGTGAGTAGTGCTCGACCACCCGGCGGTCGTCGGACATGCCGGGTTCCCAGTCGGGGTTGGGAGGGTTGTTGCGCAGCCGGGCGTCCTTGACGATGCGGTGGGCAACGTCCACCCGGAAGCCGTCGATGCCGCGCCGCATCCAGAAGCGCAGCACGTCCGTCATGGCCGCCTGCACGGCGTCGTTGCGCCAGTCGAGGTCCGGCTGTTCGGGCAGGAACGAATGGAGCCAGTACTGCCCGGTCGCCTCGTCGAGGGTCCAGGCCGGGCCGCCGCCGAAGCGGCTGCGCCAGTTGTTGGGTGGTCCCCCGTCGGGGGCGGGGTCGCGCCACACGTAGAAGTCCCGGTGCGGGTCGGTCCGGGACGATCGCGCCGCGACGAACCAGGGATGGTGGTCGGAGGTGTGGTTGGGGACGTAGTCCAGCACCATCCGCAGGTCGCGTTGGTGTGCCGCCGCGACCAGGTCGTCGAGGTCGCCGAGGTCGCCGTACACCGGGTGGACCTCGGTGTGGTCGCTGATGTCGTAGCCGAAGTCGGCCATCGGTGACGGCTGGATCGGTGACAGCCACAAGGCGTCCACGCCCAGCCAGACCAGGTGGTCCAGTCGCGAGCGGATCCCACGGAGGTCCCCGACCCCGTCGCCGTTCGCGTCCGCCCAACTGCGCGGATAGACCTGGTAGAGCACCGCGTCGCGCCACCAGCGGTCCTCCACATCGACGGTACGTCGCCCCATGTCCGGCTCCTGTCCCGCGGGGTGGATCCACCCCGGATCGTGGTCCGAGGCTATTCCGGTCGCCCCGCACGGGGGCGTCTCGGGGTCAAACCAATTGCTCGGTCGAACGCCAGAATCCGTGGCGGGCGTCACCTAAGGTGACCGTCGGACGACGTGCTCCGTCTCGTGACCGACGTCCACGCCGACCACGACGTCCACCCGGAAGTGACCATGACCCAGTTCGACCCGGATCCCCCAGCGCCACCAGTCGGCGCCGACACGGTCGCCGAGCTGGTCACCATCGAACAGTTCCTCGACGACCGTCCGACCGAGTCGGTCCCACGCCCACTCACCTCGCTGCTCTACGACCTCGCCCTGGCGGGCAAGCTCATCGCCAACCGGACCCGGCGGGCAGGCCTCACCGAATTGATGGGGGCCTCGGGCGTGACCAACGTCCAGGGCGAGGAGCAGAAGGCCCTGGACCTCTATGCCGACGAGGTCGTGACATCGTTGTTGCGACGAGGTGGCCGTGTCTGCGCGATCGTGTCCGAGGAGCGGGCCGAGGTCACCGTCGTCGAGGGCAGCGGCCAGTACATCGTGGTCCACGACCCCATGGACGGCTCCTCCAACATCGACTCCAACGTCAGCATCGGGACGATCTTCGGGATCTACCAGCGCACGACGGACGTCGGCGGACCGCCCGACGAGTCCGACTGGCTGCGACCCGGCCGTGACCTGGCGGCTGCGGGCTACATCCTCTACGGAACCTCCACGATCCTTGTCCTCAGCACCGGCCAGGGCGTGCACGCCTTCACGCTGGACCCGGAGGTGGGCGAGTTCGTCCTGACCTGGTCCGACATGGTCCACCCCGACGAGCCGGCCTACTACAGCTTCAACCACTCCTCCTCACCGTTGTGGGAACAGGGTGTCGGTGACTTCGTGGCCTGGCTGGAGCGCCCCGACACGCCGTCGTTGTCCCAGCGCTACATCGGGTCCGCTGTGGCCGACTTCCACCGAAACCTGCTCCATGGCGGGATCTACGGCTACCCGGCCGAGACCGGTCTGCCCGAGGGCAAGTTGCGCATGGTCTACGAGGGTGCGCCGTTGGCGTTCCTCGCCGAGCAGGCCGGCGGGCTGGGCTCGGACGGCCACCGGCGGCTCCTCGACATCGTCCCGACGTCCATCCACCAACGCACCCCCGTGTTCCTGGGCCATCGTGCCCTGGTGGAACGCCTCCAGGCGATGGTCCAGGGCGGGGATGCCTCGTCCGGGGAGGAAGCCTCCCCGGAGTCCTGAGCACGACGAACGAACCATGACGACAACCGCCATGACGACAACAGATGGGTGTGCAAATGCTGGGTGACGTGTTCGTATCGGAGGTGCTCGGGACCGGGATGCTGCTCCTGTTGGGGTGTGGCGTCGTGGCCAACATCGCCCTCGCCGACAGCAAGGGCGAAGGCGGCGGGTTCCTGATGGTCAACTTCGGGTGGGGCCTGGGGGTGATGAGCGGGGTCTACGTCGCGTTCAAGTCGGGCGCCCACATCAATCCGGCCGTGACACTTGGGCTGCTGGCCAACGGCGCAGAGGAGTACGCGCCGGGTGTCGCGGTCACGGCCGCCTCGACGGTCACCTACATCGTCGCCCAGATTGTGGGAGCATTCCTGGGAGCGGTCCTGTGTTGGCTCGCCTACAAGGACCACTTCGCGGCCACCCCGGACCCGGACGCCAAACTGGGCGTGTTCTCGACCGGCCCCGCGATCCGCGACTACGCCTGGAACCTCGTCACCGAGATCATCGGCACCTTCGTGCTGGTCTTCGTCATCCTGACCTTCGGCGAGAATCCCGCATCGCTCGGCCCGTTGCCCGTGGCGCTGTTGGTGCTCGGAATCGGCGCGTCCCTCGGTGGTCCGACCGGCTACGCCATCAACCCCGCACGTGACCTGGGGCCCCGCATCGCCCATGCCGTGTTGCCGATCCCGGGCAAGGGCGGCAGCGACTGGGCCTACTCGTGGGTGCCGATCGTGGGCCCGATCATCGGTGGCGTGCTCGGTGGCATCGTGGGCCGGGTGTACGTCTGATGGCGGCCCCGGAGAACCAACCACACAGCCAGTCACCCGACGAGGGCCTGCACGGCGACGCCGAGGTGACCGACGAGGCCGACGAGGGGTCCTACACCGACGCCGACCACGACGAGGGGGACGCCGACGGTGACGACGAGCACGAAGGCCACTACGTCGAGTCCGATTCTGGCTCCGGCCACCGTGACACCCACCCCGAGCGCGGGGACTACGTCGAGAAGAACCACGGAAAGGACCGGCCTCCCCCTGACTGACCACCTCGTCAGGACGAGCCCACCTGCACCGCCGCCGGTGTCCGCACCATCGCTGGACGCCGAGCCCGACACACGACAATCCACGACAGGAGAGAGACACCATGGCTGACTTCGTCGGCGCAATCGACCAGGGGACCACGAGTTCCCGCTTCATGGTCTTCGACCACGGCGGCAACGAGATCGCCCGCCACCAGCTCGAACACGAGCAGATCCTGCCCCAGGCGGGCTGGGTGGAGCACAACCCGGCCGAGATCTGGGACCGCACCTCCACCGCCGTCCGCAGTTGCCTGGCCGGCGCCAACCTCGACGCCAGTGACCTGGCCGCCGTGGGCATCACCAACCAGCGCGAGACCGCGGTCGTGTGGAACAAGGTCACGGGTCGTCCGTACTACAACGCCATCGTGTGGCAGGACACCCGCACCGACAAGATCGCGTCGGCGCTCGATCGTGACGGCCGGGGTGACGTCATCCGCCGCAAGGCCGGCCTGCCGCCGGCCACCTACTTCTCGGGGGGGAAGATCCAGTGGATCCTCGAGAACGTCGATGGCGTCCGGGAAGCCGCCGAGAAGGGTGATGCCATCTTCGGCAACACCGACACCTGGACCATCTGGAACCTGACCGGCGGGGTGGACGGTGGATCGCACGTCACGGACCCGACCAACGCCTCGCGCACGATGCTGATGGACCTGGAGACGCTGGACTGGGACGACGAGCTCCTGGGGTTCTTCGACATCCCGCGGTCGATGCTGCCCGAGATCCGCCCGTCCTCCACCTCGGATGGCTACGGCGAGACCCTGGCATCGGGTCCGCTCGGTGGCGTCGTGCCGTTGACGGGCGACCTCGGCGACCAGCAGGCCGCCACGGTCGGACAGGTCTGCTACGACCCCGGCCAGGCCAAGAACACCTACGGCACCGGCAACTTCATGCTGCTGAACACCGGCGAGGAACTCGTGCGCTCCGACAACGGCCTGCTCACGACCGTGTGCTACCAGTTCGGGGACGACAAGCCCATCTACGCGCTCGAGGGGTCGATCGCCGTGACCGGGTCCGCGATCCAGTGGTTGCGCGACCAGTTGGGCATCATCGACGACGCGTCGGAGAGCGAGACCTTCGCGAACAAGGTCGACGACAACGGCGGGATCTCGTTCGTGCCGGCGTTCTCGGGGCTGTTCGCGCCGTACTGGCGCTCGGACGCCCGTGGTGCCATCGTCGGGTTGTCGCGGTTCAACAACAAGAACCACATCGCCCGGGCGGCCCTCGAAGCGATCTGCTACCAGTCCCGCGACGTCGTGGATGCCATGGCCCAGGACTCCGGCGTCGACCTCGAAGTCCTGAAGGTCGACGGCGGGATCACGGCCAACAGCCTGTGCATGCAGATCCAGGCCGACGTCCTGGGCGTGCCGGTCAGCAAGCCCGAGGTGGCCGAGACGACGGCCCTTGGCGCGGCCTACGCGGCCGGTCTTGCCGTGGGCTTCTGGGCCAACACCGACGAACTGCGTGAGAACTGGAACGAGGACAAGCGCTGGGAGCCGACGTGGAGCGAGGACCAGCGCGAGGAGGGCTACGCCCAGTGGAAGAAGGCGGTCGAGCGCACCCTGGACTGGGTCGACGTCGAGTGATCGACCAATGTCGTCCGTCCCGGGCACCGGGACGGACGGCGCCCACGCCCCCGACGTCGGCGTGATACCCCTGCAGGTGGCCGCCCGTCCGTGACCGTGCAGTCCGCATCGCCCGCGCCATCGATCGCGACCGGTCGGGTCGCGATCGAGCCCGACGACCGACAGGAGTTCGAAGCCCATGGAGACGTCTGCCCTGGCCCTGAGTCCGCAGTTCCGCACCCGCTCACTCGACCGCATGCGATCGGAACGACTGGACGTGCTGGTCATCGGTGGTGGGGTCACCGGCGGTGGTGCGGCATTGGACGCCGTCACGCGCGGCCTGTCCGTGGGCCTGGTGGAGGCCCGCGACTTCGCGTCCGGAACCTCGAGCCGGTCCAGCAAGCTGATCCACGGGGGGCTGCGCTACCTCGAACAGTTGAACTTCTCGCTGGTCCACGAGGCGCTCCGGGAACGGTCGTTGATCCTCGACCGGTTGTGCCCGCACCTGGCGCATCCGGTGCCCTTCATCCTGCCGCTGCACGGGCGGGTGTGGGAACGTGCCTACATCGGCAGCGGGGTGTTGATGTACGACGCCATGGCGGGCATGCACAAGGCGGTCCCGTCGCACCGCCACCTCAGCCGCAGGGAAGCCCGGCGGCAGTTCCCGTCGTTGCGCAAGGACGCGTTGATCGGCGCGATCAAGTACTACGACGGGCAGGTGGACGACGCCCGCCACACGATGTTCCTGTCCCGGACGGCGGCCCAGTACGGCGCCGCGCTGGCGACCAGCACCCGCGTGGTCGGGTTGCTGCGCGAGGGCGATCGGGTGGTCGGGGTGCGGGCCGTGGACCTCGAGGGCTCGGGGGAACTCGAGATCCGGGCGCGGGCGGTCGTCAACGCCGCCGGCGTCTGGACCGACGACATCCAGGACATGGTCGGAGGGCGTGGCCAGTTCAACGTCCGCGCCTCCAAGGGCGTGCACATCCTGGTGCCACGCAACCGGATCCACGGCGAGACCGGCCTGATCGCGCGCACCGAGAAGAGCGTGCTGTTCGTCATCCCGTGGGGGAGCAGCCACTGGATCATCGGGACGACCGACACCGACTGGGACCTGGGCCTGGCCCACCCGGCCGCCAGCCGGACCGACATCGACTACCTGCTCGAGCACGTCAACGCCCTGCTGACCACGCCGCTGACCCACGACGACGTCGAGGGGGTCTACGCGGGCCTGCGTCCGCTGCTGGCCGGTGAGTCCGACTCGACCAGCCAGTTGTCACGCGAGCATGCCGTCACCACCCCCGTCGGGGGCCTGGTCATGGTGGCGGGTGGCAAGTACACGACCTATCGGGTCATGGCCAAGGACGCCGTCGACATGGCCGTCTCCGGGTTCTCCGACAACGTTCCGGAGTCGACCTCCGCGACGACCCCGTTGCTGGGTGCCGCCGGATACAAGGTCGCCTGGAACCAACGTGAGACCATCGCCGAACGGCATGGGATCCACGTCAGCCGCGTCGAGCGGTTGCTGGGTCGCTACGGCTCGCTGATCCACGAACTCCTGGCGCTCGTCGATGACCAGCCCGACCTCGCCGAGCCGTTGGACGGCGCTGACGAGTACCTCCGCGCCGAGATCGCGTACGCGGCATCGCACGAGGGAGCCCTGCACCTCGACGACCTCCTGACCCGTCGCACCCGCATCTCGATCGAGACCTTCCATCGTGGGGTCGACGTCGCGCGCGAGGTCGCGGAGATCGTGGCACCCATCCTGGGGTGGGACGACGACCGGGTCCAGGCCGAGATCCACCACTACGATCAACGCGTCGCGGCCGAACGCGAGTCGCAGGACAAGACCGACGACCAGACCGCCGACGCCGCCCGCATGGGTGCACCCGATGTCCGCCAGGGGATCCCCGAAGGGGCCTGAGGACGGCGTGCGGACGGGCGGGTGGACCGGCGTGGCCCGCCCGGGTCAGTCGCCCAGGTCAGTCGCCCAGCACGGTGCCGACGAGTTCCTGGGCAGCGGTGATGATCTCGTCGAGGTGGTCGGAGCCGCGGAACGACTCGGCGTAGATCTTGTAGACGTCCTCGGTCCCGGACGGGCGGGCGGCGAACCAGCCGTGGTCGGTGGTCACCTTGAGGCCGCCGATGGGCGCGTCGTTGCCGGGCGCGCGGGTCAGGGTGGCGGTGATCGGGTCGCCGGCCAGTTCCCGGGCGTCGACCTGGTCCGGTGACAGGTCCTTGAGCACGGCCTTCTGGGCCGGGGTCGCCGGGGCGTCGATGCGGCGGTAGGCGGGGGCCCCGAAGCGCTCGGTGAGGTCGTCGTGGTGTTCGCCCGGGTTGCGCCCCGTCACGGCACAGATCTCGGCCGCCAGGAGGCACAGCACGAGCCCGTCCTTGTCGGTGGTCCACGTCGTGCCGTCGCGCCGCAGCAGTGACGCGCCGGCGGACTCTTCCCCACCGAAGGCCAACGAGCCGTCGGCCAGCCCGTCCACGAACCACTTGAACCCGACCGGGACCTCGACCAGGGTCCGTCCGAGGTCCGCCACGACCCGGTCGATCATGGACGAACTGACCAGGGTCTTGCCGATGCCGGCGGACGTCGGCCAGTCGGGACGGTTGGCCAACAGGTGCCCGATCGCCACGGCGAGGTAGTGGTTGGGGTTCAGCAGGCCGTGGGTCGGCGTCACGATGCCGTGGCGGTCGGCGTCGGTGTCGTTGCCGAACGCGACGTCGTAGTCGTCCTTGAGCGCGATCAGGCCTGTCATGGCGTGTGCCGACGAGCAGTCCATGCGGATGCGCCCGTCCCAGTCCCGGGTCATGAAGGAGAACTGCGGGTCCACCTCCTCGCTGACCACCTCCAGGTCGAGGTCGTGGCGCTCGGCGATGGCGCCCCAGTAGTCCACCGCGGCCCCGCCAAGCGGGTCAGCGCCCATCGAGACCCCGGCCGAGCGGATGGCGTCGAGGTCCACGACCGACGGGAGGTCGTCGACGTAGGCGGCCAGGAAGTCGTAGGGCGTGACGTGCTCGCCGCCCATCGCCTCGTCCAGGCCGACCCGCCGGACCCCGTCCAGGTCGCGACGCAGGTAGTCGTTGGCGCGGTCCTGGATGTCGCTGGTCGCGGCCGCCGCGGCCGGCCCCCCGTCGGGCCCGTTGTACTTGTAGCCGCCGTCCTCGGGTGGGTTGTGCGAGGGCGTGATGACGACCCCGTCGGCGGTCGTGTCGTGGTCGCGGTTGTGGACCAGGATCGCGTGCGACAGCGCGGGCGTCGGCGTGAAGCGGTCGCGCGCATCGACCTGCACGGGCACGCCGTTGGCCGCGAACACCTCGACCGCGGTCCGGAACGCCGGCTCCGACAGTGCATGCGTGTCACGACCAAGGAACAGGGGGCCGTCCAGCCCGGCGTCGGCCCGGACGTCGCACACGGCCTGGGTCATCGCGGCGATGTGGGCGTCGTTGAAGGCGCGGTCGAAGGCGGACCCGCGATGCCCGGACGTGCCGAACGCGACCCGCTGCGACGGGTCCTCGGGGTCGGGCCGATCGTCGGCGTAGGCCGCCAGCGCCGCATCGACGTCCAGCAGGTCACCGTCAGTGGCGGGGCGTCCGGCGAGGGAGGACTCGGACATGGCGGTCTCCGTGTCGTGGTGTGGGGCGGCGCACGCCGCCGGCATGCCACGCTAGGTCGTGCGCGCCAGCCGTGTGCCCGCTCGGGCGGTGCGCCCGAGCGGCGGTCACAGGGCGGGGTAGCCCTTGAGCGCCTCGCCCACACCGTGCGACACCGAGCGGTCGTGCCCGACGATCTTGATGATGTCGGGCCGCCGCCACAGGATCTTCTGGTCGGTCGGGTTGGGGATCGAGTTCTCGTTGACCAACAGGATCGGCAGGGGCCGCCGCACGGCCAGGCTGGCCGCCGACACCAGGTTGGAGAAGGCGTCCCCCTCGGTCACCACGATCCGTGCGCTCGGGATCAGGTTGTAGACGTTGGCGGTCGTGGTGAGGTCCGAGCTGCCGGAGACCCGCCGCACGTCCAGTCCGCGAGCCTCGAGGTCGTCCACGACGTCGTTGGACACCGACGACGTGTTGCCCACGATCGTGACCCGGTTGGCTCCCAGGCGATCGATCTCCTGGGCCACGACCGGCAGCAGGCGGCTGGTCGAGGTGATCAGGGTGGGGGCCGACAGCGACGCGGCCAGGGGAGACGACGTCATCGCGAGCCGGTGTGACCGGTCGTTGGTCAGCACCACGTCGTCGGCCGACGGGAAGGCGCCTCGGGACACCTCCACGGCGGTGATGATGCGGCGACGGTCGGCCCACCGGTCCACGGACGGCGCCAGGTCGTTGAGCTGGGCGTAGACGTTGCGGTTGATGTCGACGCCGGTGCCGACCGCGATGATGCGCTGGGGGTCGAGTCGCTGGATCTCGTCGCGCGTCTCGCTGGGGATCGAGCCCTGGCGGACGAACAGGATCGGGGCGTCCATCCGGGCGGCCGCGGCCGGGACAGCGTGGGTGTGGATCGAGCGTCCGTCGCCCACGACGAACACGGTGTCCGCACCGGACGGATGGGTCTCCTGCGACACTGCCGCCGCGGTGTCCCAGCGGTTGTCGCCGGCGGTCCGCCGGGCGACCGCCGTCTTGGGCCACACGCCGTCGGGGTCGAGTTGTTCAATGCTGCGCATCGGGCGGGTGTCACCGTCGTCGGTGTTGTGGACGACCCACCACCCGGACGCGGTCGGTCCCGCTCGCCACGGCCCGCGCAGTGGCCCGGCGTGGTCGGTCGGGGCACCCATCCAGCCGGACTGCTCGCCCCAGTTGCGGTAGTAGTCGTCGATCCCGTCGTCCATCGCCCACACGTCGTTGCCGGCGCGATAGGTGCTGCCGGTGTCGTAGCGGACCGCGCGCGGGTTCCCGCTGGTGTCCCGGACGGGATAGCCCAGCGGCCCCTCGGCGCCGCGCCGGTCGACGTAGGCGTCCCCGTGCGGTCCGGTGACGTAGTGCGTCGAGCCATTGCGGGACCCCATCGCGCCGTTGTCGAACACCGCCCACGTGCCCCCGCGGCGGCCGTCCCGCTCGACGCTGGCCATGTCGCCCAGCACCGATCCGGTCAGGCCCAGTTCCAGCCACTTCACCGTGATGGGCGTCGGGTCGGTGCGCGACGGGAGCCGCGACGACCAGTGGGTGCGGGTGCCGTTGGAGGTGGCGCTGGTCGTCGTGCAGTTGCCCCACTCCCACGGCGGCGTGCACAGCACGATGCGGCAGACGACCTCGGTGGTGCCACGGACCTGGGTGTTGCACTGGCCGTAGCGGAAGTTGTTGCAGCAGACCCGGCGGCGGTCGCAGTCCCCGTTGGCGCACCGGCACGAACACGACGCGCCCGGACTGCGGTTGCAGTCCACGATGTACCGGGCGCGGCCACTGCAGAACGTGGTGTTGTCGATCTTCCACCAGCCGGCCGGGTAACTCCCGGAGGGGCAGGTGTTGGCACCGTCGTTGATCGTGGCGCAGAAGGCCGACCAACCCTGGTTGCACTCGTTCTCCAGCCCGCACACGGCGGCCCACGCCGACTGGGGTCGGATCAGGAACCCGACCGGGTCGACGGCCAGTGCGGACCCGACCAGGGCGGCGCGGGTGAGGAAGCTGCGACGACCGAGCCGGGACGACGACAGCCGGCGGGTGATCGACTCGACGGTGCGTTCGGTCCAGGTCGTGGACGTCGAGGCACCGGTGGCGGGCACGGGCGTCGCCGTGGCGGTGGTCGTGGCGCCGGTGTCCGTCGCGGCCGTGTCGGGGGCGAGGGTGGTGGTCATCGGGGCTCCAGCACGAGGGTGGACAGCACGGCGTTGACGTCCTGGACGCTGCGGCCCAGGGCCTGGCGTCCGGCCAGTACGACGTAGAGGCAGAAGGCCCGCCCGGCCTCCGTGGCGAACTCCTGGTACCCGACCTGGTCGGGCAGGGTGCGGTTGAGGCTCTTGGGGGAGAAGTCGGCGGCGCGGAGGCGGCGCGGGACCCCCTGGCGTTCGAACAGTGGGGTGTCCACCTCGGCCGGGCCGTACTCGACCAGCGCGACCAGGTTGTCACCGGCGGTCATGGTCTCCACGGCCTGGGTGCCGAAGACGTCGAGGGCGGCCGGGAGGGCGAAGTTGGCGACGTGGGTGACCGGCATCACGACGCCGCCCGCCTCGTCGACCTGCACGCCCCTGCCCCGGTTCGGGCGCGGGGCGAATCCCGGGGGATCGTCGCCCGCGACGTCGACGTCAGGGGTCGCCTCGACCAGGTCGTCGACCGCGCCGTCGTCCACCTCGCCACCGTCGGCCGCGCGTTGGTCCTGCCGCTGCAGCCCGGGGGCACTGCGGGTGCGGGCCGGATTGCGGGTGATGCTGCCCTCCCACCGCGTGGGGAGGTCCAGCCGGATGCCGTCGCCGTCGAGTCGGATGGTGGAGGCCGTTCAGCAGGGGGTGGGGGCGAGGTGGGAGCAGGGGAGGAGGTGGGGGTTGGCGTGGACGGCTGCGGACCGCGTCACGAGCCCGTGACGACGACCACCGTCGTCAGCGCCGTCAGCGCGGCCAGCAGGACGTTGGACGTGGTCGCCACCGTGGGGTGGAGGCGTTGCAGCACCCGATGGTGGTCCCGGATGCGCTGCGTCGTGTGCAGGCCGGCCGTCGTCCACAGCGTGCCGGAGCGAACGAGTCCGTGCAGTGCCCCGATGACCACGGCGACCCGGACGTCGCCCGTCAGCACCATCGCCGCCACCATCAGCCAGGTTGCCCACGACGAGATGTAGGTCGCGAGGCCACAGCCCAGTTGGAGGCCGTAACCCATCCCGTACACCCAGCCGCGGAAGCGGGTCATCCAGGTGCGGTCGACCTGTCGTTCCAGCGACGGTGGCGTCACCTCGGCCAGGTCGCCGGCGAGCGCCGCTGCCGTCAGGATGCCGAGGATGACCAGGGCGGTGCGTGCGGTCGGTGCCACCAGTCGTCCGAGGCCACCCGCGAGCAGCCCGGTGCCGGCGCCGCCCAGGACGCTGCCGATGGTGAAGGCCGTCACGGTGACCGACCAACGCTGGCTCCTCGAGCCCTCCCCGACCGGGGTGAGGCTCGACAGCATGGACGCGCCTCAAGGTGACCACGTCGCACGGACTGCGGCGACCACGGACACGACCATCCCGACGACCACGAGGGCGACGCCGGGGACGAGCGGCATCATGCGGACGGATCGGGGAGGTCGGCCGGTCCGGCGTCCTCCTGATAGAGGCTCGGATCGCCCGGTCGGATGCCGACGGCCTCCAACTCCTCGTCGCTGTCGCGCGCGGGGAGATCGGGTCCGCGGGTGCGCCGTCCTCGTCGACCGGGGGCGTCCCCGAACCGGTCGGCGGTCTCGGTGCTGCCACGGCCGGCGAGGTCCACCAACTGGTCCCAGGACGCGCTGGTGCCCTCGCCGCGGATCCGGCCGGACGGCCCGTCGACGTGCACGATGTAGGGGGCGCCCGGCACCTGGTAGTCGCGCCAGGCCTCGCTCGACAGCACCACCGGCACGTCGGCGGGGCGCCGGGCGATCGTCGCCACCAGGTCGGACTCGCCGCCCCGCGACACGACCACCAGCCGATGGTCCGGCGTGCTGATGCGCTCGGCGCGACCGTCGCCGACGGCTTCCCAGAACGGCTCGCAGGTGGCACAGTCCGCGGACAGGAACAGCAGCGAGGTGTCGTGGCGGCGGCCCGCGACCGCGACGACCATGGGGTCGCCGACGGCGCTGGTGCCGGTCAGGTCGGGGGCGGCACGGCCGGTCGGGGCGTCGTTGGGCCGCGGTGTGGCCGGTTCGTCGTCGGCCGGGGCCATCGGCAGCAGGGCGCCGTCCCCGCCGAGTTCCGGGACCCCGGACTCGTGGAGGCGACGCAGGATCACGGCATGGCTGCGCAGTAGGCCGGCGACCAGCAGGGCCAGCACGGCCACGACGACCACCAGTGCGGTCACGACGATGGTCATGGGCGCGGGTCCCGTTCGGTGGAGTGGGTGGGGCGTCGGGTGGTGCTGGCCGAGATCACGTGGCCTCCAGCCGCTGGATGCCGTCCGCCAGAGCGGGCACGAGCACGAGCAGCATCCGGACGAGCGCGGCGCCCGTGGCCACCACGGCCGCGGTCAGGACCACCTCGCCCGGCGACGACGTCGCCGGGGGCGAGCCCAGGGCTGCCACTGCGGCGGCGACCGCGAGGACCACGTTGGTCGCGACGTGGATGCGGCTCAGCGGGGCGTCGACCTCACCGAAGCACCCACAGGACCCCTGGTCGGTCCGCAGCAGGTGCCACGACACGCCCGTGAAGGCCAGATAGGCCAGCGCGAGCGCCGCGACCGCGATTCGGCTGCCCGTGGCCAACACGGTCACGGCGAGGACGACCTCGCCGACCCCCAGCAGGCGTGCCAGGACCGGGCGGTCGGGGAGTCCGGCCAGTGCCAGCGACTCGGTCGTGGCGGCGGGACGACGGACCTTTGCGACACCGGCGACGGCCACCAGGGCGGCCCCGATCCACGCCGTCGTCCAGGCCCCGGTTCGGGCCAGGGTCCAGGCGGTGTCGAGGGCGTCGGGCATCGGGGGAGCCAGGGGCCGAGGGGGATACGGTCGACGCCGATCCTAACAAGGAGGCGGGCGTGGGGAACGACCCGGGACCCGGTCGTGCGACCGTCCGCGACCCCACGCGACGACTACCCCGGATGCCCGATCTCGTCCCCCGCCTGACCTCGTTGTCGTCGGCCGCGGGCTGCGCCGCGAAGCTCGGGATGGACGAACTGGACGACGTCCTCGCGACCGCGTTCGGACCGATCGGCGACCGTGCGTCGGGTGACGACACGCTCGGGATCGGCGATGATGCAGCGATCGTGCGGGTCGGTGACCAGTCGGTCGTGGCCACCACCGACTTCTTCACGCCGATCGTCGACGATCCCCACACGTGGGGGTGGATCGCCGCCACCAACGCCATCGGTGACGTGCACGCCATGGGCGGGGTGCCCACGGCTGCGCTGATGGTCCTGGGGTGGCCGTCCGGCGAGCGACGCGGCGACCTGGACGAGGTACTCACCGGTGTGCGTGCCGGTGCCGCCGCGGACGGCGTGACGGTGGTGGGCGGGCACTCGATCTCGTCGGCGGTGCCCTTCGTCGGACTTGCCGTGCTGGGATCGGTCGAGCCGCCGGTGCTGCGCCAGGACGTCGCCCGGCCCGGCGACGCGCTGGTCCTGACCGCGCCGGTGGGGACGGGGATCGCGACCACGGCGGCCCTGCGCGCACCCCGCGGGGACAGCGAGGTCGGTGGGCCGTTGCACGAGGTGTTGGCCGCGGCCGTGGCCGTCATGACGACGTCCAACCGGGCACTGGTCCCGGTGGCCCGCGGGAACGGGGTGGTCGCCGCCACCGACGTCACCGGGTTCGGGTTGCTGGGCCACCTGCACCGGGTCGCACGGTCGTCGGGCGTGGACGTCACGGTCGAGGCGTCCGCCGTCCCGGTCCTGCCGGGGGTGGTCGACCTCGCGCGCCGCGACGTGGCCCCGGGTGGCAGTCGGCGCAACGTGGATGCCGTGGTCGCGCGCGCACACGTGGACACCGACCCGGTGACCGCGGTCGTGCTCGCCGACGCCCAGACGTCGGGTGGGCTGCTGCTGGCCTGCCCGCCGGCGGCGTCCGAGGCCGTGGTGGCCCAGGCGCGCGCCGTCGGCCACCGAGCCGCACGGGTGGGCACGGTCACGGGCGCCGGCCGGGGTCGGATCGACGTCACCGGTCGGGTCGGCTGACCACCCGTCGTCGCCGGTCCTCGTCGGGACGGGTGTGGCCCAGTCGGTCCAGCAGTTCCAGCAGCGGCACCGCGTGGCGACGGGTGATGCCCAGGCAGGTGCGTGCGTCCGCGACGGTGAACGGTGCCGGGAGGTCGCCGAGGTGCACGAGTGCGGCGGCCACGGCTGCCGGCCCGAACGAGAAGCGGCCGGCGGCATGCAGGTCGCCCGAGCGCCAGACCGCGTGCAGCAGGCCCCGGTCGATCCCCAGGTCCGCCAGCAGGTCGTCGTTGGCGCTGGGCGACCACCGGTCGGACTCCACCGCAGCCACGACGACCGACCTCGCCACGGCGGTTCCTGCGGGCGCGGTCGGCGCCGCCGTGGCGTCGGCCAGGACTTGTGCCACGACCGGTTCGGGCAGGCCGACCATCGCGGCGATCCGGGCGTGTCGGGGCGCCGTGGCCGACCCGTCGGCCACGGCGGCCACCCGTCGGACCTGGTCGCGCCGGGCCGGCGTCACCAGCCACCCGTCCCCGTCCGGCAGGGGCAGGATCGTGCGGGCGTGGGCGCGGGTGACGGCGCCACCGTTGGCAGCAGCCAGCGCGTCGGCCAACCCGGACCGGTCGACCGTCGCCATGGCATCGGCCAGTCGGGTGAGGGCGTCGCGGTCGGGTGACCCGCGCCGCGACGGCACCAGCGCCACCCCGCCCCCGGCGACGAGGACGCGGCCGGTGTCCCGCAGCACGAAGCGGTCGCCCGGCCGGATCGGCAGGGGACCGTCGGGGGTGACCGTGACCAACCCGGCGGGACCGGTGTCGCCTCGAAGGTGCAGGCGCACCGCGGTGGCGCTGGTCCCGACATGGAGCATCCACGCCCCGCGTCGGGCGAGCGGCGGGGCGAACACGTCGACCACGGCCTCGAAGCGACCGGACAGGAGCCCGTGGGTCGCCACGTCCGGACCGACCAGGCGGCTCCCACGGTGCAGCGTGCCCCCGGCGTCGACCCGCAACGCCACCCGTTCGGTGGCGTCGGCGTCGTCGTGTTCCTCGCCGCGTCGCTGCAGGCCGCGCACCCGGACGGTGGTGCCGGTGGCGGCGTCGACCAGCAGGTCACCGACCGCGAGCCGTCCACGTGCCAGGGTGCCGGTCACGACCCGGCCTCGACCCGGCACGGTGAACGCCCGGTCGACCCACAGGTCCGGTCCGGCCACCGGCGGCAGCGGTGCCGGGGCCGTCGCCACGGCCAGGCGACGGGCCAGGGTGGCCAGTCCGATGCCGGTGATCGTCGACGTCCTGACGACCTCGTCGGTTCGCAGTCCTCGTCGCTCCAGTTCGGCCCGGACGGCGACCGTGGCGTCGCGCGGACGGGCGTCGGGGAGGTCCACGCGCGTCACGGCGACGGCCGGGACGGCCAGCCCCAGGGCACGGATCGCGTCGAGGTGTTCGCGTGTCTGGGGCATGACCCCGTCGTCGGCGGCCACGACGACCAACGCGTGGGTGGCCGCGCCCAGTCCGGCCAGCGTGGCGGTGGCCCAGTCGAGGTGGCCGGGGACGTCGAGAAGGGTCAGGTCGGTGGCCGGGAGGTGGGCCGGGTTGACCTCGATCGTGTGCTGCGCCTCGGCCTCGTTGGCCAGCCGGTCCGTGTCGTGGCCCGTCAGGGCCGTGACCAGGCTGGACTTGCCGTGATCGACATGGCCCACGACCGCGATGACCGCGGTCACGTGGCGGCGGCCGGTCCGGTGCGGACGCCGTCGTCCACGGCCACGTCGGGTCGGTCGTCGCCATCGGTCGCCCGGTGGACGCCCAGCAGTGCCGCTGCCACCAGGTGGTCGTCGTCGGGGTCCACCGCACGCAGGTCGACCAGGCACCGGCCGTCGCGGACCCGGGTGGCGACCGACGGGGACCGGGCACGCAGGTGGCCGGCCCAGCCGGGGTCGACGGCCAGCGCGACCGAGTCCATCGTCTCGCCGGGGGAGGTGCCGCCCCCGACCACGGCGGTCACCGCGACGACGTCCACGGCCAGGCCGTCGTCCGCCACGCGGTCGCGCAGTCGCCTGGCCCGGGCCAGGAGGTCTGCCGGGTCGGTGGCCAGCAGGCGTCGGGCCGGCACGTCGGTGGGGTCGGCAAGGTGGTCCTGCAGGGTCGCGACCAGGGCCGCGACCCGCAGCTTGTCGAGTCGCAGCGCACGTGCGAACGGGTCGCGGCGGGCCGTCGCGACGAGGTCCACCCGACCCGCGACGATCCCGGCCTGGGGACCACCGAGGACCTTGTCGCCCGACCCGGTCACCAGGTCGGCGCCGTCGGCCAGGCCGGTCGCCATGGCCTGTTCGTCGGCCAGTGCCGCGAGTTCCGACGGCTCCAGCAGCCCGGAGCCGGCGTCCAGCACGAGCGGCACGCCGGCACGGTTGCACGCCGCCGCGACGTCGGCCAGCGCCGGTCGGTGGGTGAAACCCTCGACCCGGTAGTTGGAGGGATGCACGACCAGGACGGCGTCGACCCCGTCGACCAGCGCCGCCTCGACGTCGCTGAGGTGGGTGCGGTTGGTCGTTCCGATCTCGTGCAGCGCCACACCTGCCGCCGCGATGACGTCCGGCAGGCGGAACGAGCCCCCGATCTCGACCAGTTCACCCCGCGACACGGCGACCCGACCGTCCCCGGCCGCGGCACGCAGGGCCAGCACCAGCGCCCCGGCCCCGTTGTTGGCGAAGGTGGCGTCCGGTGCTCCGGTCAGCAGCGTGACCAGGTCCGCCAGTCGACGGTCGCGGTGGCCGCGCCGACCGTCCGCGTCGACCTCGACCGCCCACGGTCCGGTGGCGTCGGCGACGGCCGCGCGGGCGGCGGCCGACAGGGGTGCCCGACCCAGCCCGGTGTGCAGCACCACGCCGGTCGCGTTGATCGTCGGTCCGGGACGGGCCGTGAGGGCATCGACTCGGAGGCGGGTGGCGGCGACGGCCTGTTCGCGGCACGCCCGGCGGGTGCTGTCGGCCGACAGTCCGGCACGAAGGTCGGCCAGGACGTCGCGGACCAGGACGGCCAGCAGGTCCGGCCGGATCCGGGGATCGTCACCGACGTCGTCGAGCACGACGGACACCGACGGGAGCACTGCTCGCGGGTCGGTCATGGACGCCGTCGACCTCGTCTGCGGGGGAGGCGGAGGTGGACGGGAATCGAACCCGCCGGGGGGCCCTCGAGCCCCCCCAACGGCGTTGAAGGCCGCGGAGCCCACCAGGCGCTCGGACACCTCCTCGGGGCCGTCACGCTAGCACCGACCGAAGTAGGGTCACGGCCCTGATCGGGAGGATGGCGCGTGGACGAACAGACGCGGTCGCGACTGCGTGACCTGTTGGTGGCCGGGCCGGTGCTGGGGGCCGAGGTGGACCTGCAGTACCGGGTCCTGGCGGTGACGATCGAACCGGCGGGGGCCGCGCACCCGGTCCCGGAGGCCGCCGACGCGCGGCTGCAGGTGTTGTTCCACCCGGTCGGGACGATCGCGGCCGCGCTGGTGCGCCACGACCGGGATCGGCCGGACGGGCCGGGTGGTCGCACGGTGATGACGTTCGAGCCCGACCACCTGCCCGACGTCGTGGCGGCCCTGGACGGACCGGTCCCGCTGGGCGATCCACTGCCCGACGAGTTGCCCGACCTGCACGCGATGGAGGACCGGCTGTCCCTGCGCGGCATGGCCCAGGTCGCCGAGGGCCATCGCACGCCGCTGGCGTTGGCGTTGGTGGCAGACGACCTCACCCTGGACATCTGGGCCACCTTCGACGACGTCGAGGTGCGGGCCGCGGACGGGTCGGTGCTGCAGGACTGGTGACCGGCCCGATCCCCGACCCGACGGTCCGCGGTCGGCACGGCCAGAGGGGCGCCCCGGATCGGGACGCCCCTCGTGGGTGCTGCGGGTCGTGCGTGGACGGTCAGTCCAGCTGGTGGTCGGCGTGGAGCTCCATGCCGCCGCTGCCGACGAAGGTGCCCTGCGGCCCGTCGAGGGTGACCTCGTCCGGGGTCACGCCCTTGACGTCCACGCCCTCGACGCCGTTGACCGACTCGGTGGAGGCGGCCATGGTGAAGATGGCGTAGGCGATCGCGTCGACGTTGACCTCGATGGCCTCGGCGCTGACGTTGTCGATCGTGTCACAGGCCTGATGGTAGCACTGGTCGAACGACTCGCCCGCGATGCCGCCCCAGATGGCCTCCTGCTCCTCGGTCTTGACGACCTCGGCACCCGTGAACAGGCCGCTGGCCGGGATCCCGACGTCGATGAACGCCTGGTAGTCCGACCGACCCGAGAACTCGGAGTCCTCGTAGGGGACGTCGTTGATCGAGTAGTAGGCCTCGAACAGGTCCTCGAGCGCCGCGGAGCCCTCGGGCACGTTGGCGGTGGCCTCGAAGGTCGACTGGTCGGCGTCGTAGACGCCGTAGATGAAGTTGGGCGAGCCCACCATGTCGAAGTTCAGGTAGAGGGCCAGGGCCTCGTACTCCTCGTCGGTCAGCCCGAAGTCCGGGTTGAAGACGTAGTTGTCGGAGCCGACCAGGCCGGACTCCTCGGCACCCCACCA
>JAGXFT010000177.1 GCA_024637135.1 Nitriliruptorales bacterium
CCGAAAAGCGCCGTCTCGACCTCGATGGGCACGATCGTCGTGTCGCCGATGGGGACCGTGAACCGTGCGCCATCAGCGGGTGTGCCAGAAGCCCAGTCGTAGATCTCGCCGTCGGGATGGTCCACCCAAGGAATGACCCGAACCCCCCCGCCTCGACGGAACCCGCCGCATCTCGCGGTTTCCGTCAGCCGCCTCGGCCCCCGGGGGCAGGTCCGGTGGCGACCGCATCGCGGTCCTCGGGCCCATGGCCGCGGTTGCGGTGCGCGGACGGCTCGACCTCCTCGCCGACGACCCCGTGGAGGTGACACGCCGCGAGGTGGTCGCCGACCTCCTGGAGGTCGGGGTCGACGGTGTCGCACGGCTCGAACACCTCCGGACACCGAGTGCGGAAGTTGCAGCCGCTCGGCGGGTTCGAGGGGCTCGGGATCTCGCCGCCGAGGAGGATCCGTTCGCGCTGGCGCTCCTTGCCCGGGTCGGGCAGCGGCACGGCCGACAGCAGCGCCTCCGTGTAGGGGTGCTTGGGATCCTCGACCAACGCGTCGCGGTCGGCGGTCTCGACGATGCGCCCGAGGTACATCACCGCGATGCGGTCGCTCACGTGGTAGATCGCCGACAGGTCGTGGGCGATGAACAGGTAGGTGAGGTCGAGCTCCTCCTGGAGGTGCCGCATCAGGTTCATGACCTGCGCCTGGATCGACACGTCGAGCGACGCGATCGGCTCGTCGGCCACGATGAACTCCGGCTCGCCGGCGAGCGCCCGCGCGATCCCGACGCGCTGGAGCTGCCCGCCCGAGAACTCGTGCGGGTAGCGGTCGCGGTAGTCCGGCGACAGCCCCACCATCTCGAGGAGGTCGCCGATGCGGCGCCGGCGCGCCTCCTTGCCCTCGTGCAGCCCGTGGATCTCGAGCGGTTCGGCGACCGACTCGCCGATCGTGCGACGCGGGTTCAGCGACGCCATCGGGTCCTGGAAGATCATCGCCATCTTGCGGCGGAGCCCGCGCAGGTCGCTCTTCGACAGCTCCGTCACCTCGTCCCCGTCGAAGACGATCGACCCCCCGGTCGGTGCGACCAGCCGCAGGAGCGCCAGCCCGGTGGTGGACTTGCCGCAGCCCGACTCTCCCACCAGCCCGAGCGTCTCGCCCCGCCGCACGTCGAAGTCGACCCCGTCCACGGCCCGGACATGACCGGTCACACGCCGCAGCACGCCCGACCCGTGGATCGGGAACCACACCTGGAGGTCGTTGACCTGGAGGAGGGGGCCACCGCCGGAACGCTCAGACATCGAACGCCTCCCCCGGCTCCTCCTGGTCGGGCACCTGGTAGAAGCACGCCGACCGGTGGGCCGGCCCGACGTCGCGCAAGGGCGGCCGCTCGGTCTCGCAGCGTTCGTCGAGCTGATAGGGGCAGCGGGGCCGGAAGGTGCAGCCCCGCGGGAGGTCCACCGGGTCGGGCGGCAGCCCGGGGATCGCGGTCAGTTCCTCCCGGTCGCGCCGCCCGAGCACCGGCAGCGAGCCAAGCAGCCCGAGCGTGTAGGGGTGCGACGGGTCGGCGTACAGCTCGTCGACCGGGGCCTCCTCTACCACCCGGCCCCCGTACATCACGAGCACCCGGTCGGCGATGCCGGCCACCACGCCGAGGTCGTGGCTGATCCAGATGACGCCCATCTCGAACTCGTCCTGGAGGTCGTTGACCAGCTCGACGATCTGCGCCTGGATGGTCACGTCGAGCGCGGTGGTGGGCTCGTCCGCGATCAGCACCTTCGGCTTGCAGGCCAGCCCGATCGCGATCATGACCCGCTGGCGCATGCCGCCCGACAGCTGGTGAGGGTAGGAGTCGAGCCGGCGTCGGGCGTCCGACAGCCCCACGCGCTCGAGCAGCTCGACGGCGCGGTCGTTGGCCTCCGACTGGGACATGCCGAGGTGCAGCAGCATGTGCTCGGTGACCTGCCGCCCGATCGGCAACACCGGGTTCAGCGAGGTCATCGGGTCCTGGAAGATCATCGCGATGTCGTTGCCGCGAACGTCGCGCCACTGCGCCTCGGTGTTGTCGAGCAGGTTCCGGCCCTCGAAGCTGACCTCCCCCTCGACGCGTCCCGGCGGCTCGGGCACGAGCCCCATCAGCGCGAGCGTGCTGACGCTCTTGCCGCTGCCGGACTCGCCGACGATGCCGAGCGTCTCGCCCGGGTAGAGGTCGTAGTGCAGGCCGTTGACGGCCTCGGCGGTGCCGCGCTTGGTGCCGAACCGCACCCGCAGGTCGCGGACCTCCAGCACCGGGTCGCCGGAGCGGTCCGGCACCTCAGCAGCGGTCTGGGTCTGGCTCATACGCCCAGCCCCTGCGACTCGATCGCCGACCGCTGGTGCGGGTCGAGCACGTCCCGCAGCGCGTCCCCGATGAGGTTGAACGACAGCACCGTCATGAAGATCGATAGACCGGGGAACACCGCCATCCACCACGCCTGCTGGATGAACCCGCGGCCCTCTGCCAGCATCCGGCCCCACGACGCGGCCGGCGGCTGGACCCCGAGCCCGAGGAACGACAGCGCCGCCTCGGACAGGATCGCGAACGCGAGGCTGATGGTCGTCTGCACGATGATCGGGGCGGCCACGTTGGGCAGGATGTGACGCCTGATCAGGCGCGCGTCGCTGGCGCCGATCGACCGGGCCGCCCGCACGTAGACCAACTCACGGACCGACAGCACGCTGCCGCGGGTGACGCGCGCGAAGATGGGGATGTAGACGATCCCGATCGCGATCATGGCGTTGACGAGCCCGGGCCCGAGGACCGCGACCACCGCGATCGCCATGAGGATCGCGGGGAACGAGAACAGCACGTCCATGGCGCGCATGATGAAGTCGTCGATCTTCCCGCCGTAGAAGCCCGCGACCAGCCCGAGCAGGGTCCCGGAGGTCAACGCGATGCCGACCGCGACCGCCCCCACAACCAGCGAGGCGCGCGCCCCCAGCAGCACCCGGCTGAACACGTCACGCGCCAGCTCGTCGGTCCCGAAGATGTGGTTGAGGCTCGGAGGTCGCAGCCGGAAGTCGACGATCGACCCGACCCGCTCGTTGACGCCGTAGGGCGCGAGCGACGGTCCGAGGATGCCCGCCAGCAGCACCACCCCCAGCACGAACAGCGCGAACAGCGCCAGCCGGTTGGACACCAGCAGGTCGGCGATCTGGCGCCAGCGCGGGCGGGTGTCGACCGCCGGCGGGGCGCCGGCCTCGGCCTCGTGGGTGGTGGCGGCGCCGGACATCAGTACCGGATCCGCGGGTCGACGTAGCTGTAGAGCAGGTCCACGATCAGGTTGACGAGCAGGAAGAACACGGCGAAGAGCAGCACGGCGCCCTGGAGCACGGGGTAGTCACGGTCCAGCACGGCGTCGTAGGCGAGCAGACCGAGCCCCGACCACGAGAACACGACCTCGATGACGACCACGCCGGACAGGAGGTAGGCGAGCTGGAGGCCGGTCACGGTGATGGTCGGGATCAGCGCGTTGCGCAGGATGTGGCCCACGAGGATGGTGCGTTCGCGCAGGCCCTTCGACCGGGCCGTGCGCGTGTAGTCCTCGCCGAGTGCTTCGAGCACGGAAGAGCGCACGAACCGGGTCAGGATCGACCCGGACACCACGCCGACGGTGACCGCCGGCATGACCAGATGCTGGAGGAACCGCCACGGGTCGTCGAGCGGCGACACGTAGCCGGACGGGGGCAGGAGGTCAAGCTGGAGGCCGAACAGGAGGATGAGCAGGATCCCCATCCAGAAGTCGGGGATCGAGATGCCGAACTGGCTGATGGCGGTCGCGACGTGGTCGATCTTCGATCCCTGCCGCAGCGCGGCGATGGTCCCGAGCGTGAACGACATGACGAGGGCCACGACGATCGCCCCGAACGCGAGCGACAGCGTCGCCGGGAGCCGGCCGAGGATCATCTGGGTCACCGGGCGTCCGCTGCGGAAGCTCACGCCGAGGTCTCCCGTTGCGGCGCTCGTGATCCAGTTGAAGTACTGCACGATCAGCGGCTGGTCGAGCCCGGCCCGCTGCCGCAGCGCCTCGTAGGTCTCGGGGTCGAAGCGGGTGCCGAGCGCCAACCGGACCGGGTCGCCGGGCACGACGTGGATCAGCAGGAACACGAGGATCGACACCCCGAACAGCACGCCAGCGGCCTGCATCACCCGCCGTACGATGTAGCCGGTCACGACCGGCTACATCGGCGTGGAGCGACTTCCGCCGGTGCGCTCAAGTGCAACTCCTCCTCATCGTGCCCCGCGACGATCAGCCGGGGAGTCGGACCTCCTCGAAGTTGATCGCGCGGTCGGGGCGGATCGTGTAGCCGGACAGGCTCTCGACCCACGCCTGGGTCACGTTGGGGTTGTAGAGGTACATGTAGCTGTTGTCGTCGACGATCTTCTCGACCGCCTGGTGGTAGAGGTCGCGCCGGGCGTCCTGGTCCGTCTCGGTCGCCGCCTGGTTCAAGAGCTCGTCGGTCTCCTCGCTGCAGTAGCCCTGGTAGTTGTTGCTGCCCTCGCAGATGTGCTGGGAGTGGTAGTAGCCGAACGGGTCGATGTTGCCGAGCCAGCCCAGCATGAAGGCGTCGAAGTCACCCTGCCCCTGGCGGTCGAGCCAGGTCCCGAAGGTCTCGGTCTGGATCTCCACGTCGATGCCGATCTGGCCGAGCTGGCTCGCAATCACCTCGGCGACCGTCACCGTCTGGGGGAACTCGTTGGTGACCATCAGCCCCAGCGAGAGGCCGTCGACACCGGCATCCTCGAGGAACTGCCGCGCCTGCTCGGGGTCGTGCGAGTACGGGGCATAGTCGTGAGCCCAGAAGCTGTCCGGCGAGATGGCGGTCTGGTTCACCGTGGCGGCGCCGAAGTGGGCAGCCTCGGCGATCTCCTCGCGGTCGATGCCGAACGCGAGCGCGTTCCTGACGTTGGGGTCGCTGAACGGCTCGCGCTCGAAGTTCACAGCCCAGTACCAGTAGTCGACGCTCGCGATCGACTCGACCACGAGGCCTTCCTCAGCCTGGAGCGACTCGAGCCGCTGCGGGGGGATGTTGTCGGTCCAGTGGACGTCACCCGCCTGGAGCTCGGTCAGCGCGGTCGTGCCCTCGGAGATGAACCGGAAGGTCACGCCGTCAACGAACGGGCCCTCGCCCCAGTAGTCCTCGTAGGCGGACAGTTGGATGGAGTCGGGGTTCATCGACTCGAGCATGAACGGGCCGGTGCCGTTGGCTTCGTTGGAGAGGTCGAGCGCGTCCGCGGCGCCCTCGGGCAGGATCGCCATTCCCTTGAACCCGCCGATGTTGGCGAGGAGGTTCGGCGTGGGCTCGCTGAGCTGGATCTCGACCGTGGTCTCGTCGGGAGTCCGGATCTCCTCCACGGACGCCAAGCGGAACGCGTTCGCGAGCTCCTCGTCGATGATCCGGTTGTAGGAGTAGGCCACGTCGGCGGAGTCGAACGTGGCTCCGTCGTGGAACGTGACGTCGTCGCGCAGCGTGAAGGTCCAGGTCAGGTTGTCGTCGCTGACCTCCCACTCGGTGGCTAGCGACGGCTGGAACTCGAGGTCCTCGGGGCCGGGCACCACGAGCGTGTCGTAGACGTTCTCGAGCACCTGGAAGCTCGGATAGGCGGTCGTCTGGTGGGGATCGAGCTGGTCCGGCTGACCGCTGATGGCCGCGACGAGCGTGCCACCTTCCTGCCCTTCGGCGCCGTCCGCGCCGTCCGCGCCGTCGCCTCCGGTGACCTCCTCGACCCCTTCACCTCCGCCGCTGCAAGCTCCGAGCAGCAGCGCGAGGGAGGCGACGAACGGGACCACTCTGCGCGGGCGCAGCATGCGCTTCCCTCGGTCGGCGTCGCGGAAGCTCGGTCGGCGTCGCGGAAGCTGCCTTGCGACTCTGCCGACCATCATGGTCGAACGCGTAGCCACTGTCAAGGCCACGGACCCGGCTGACCCGGCCATGCAGACGTGGTGGTCCGGGGTGCGCTGCGCCCGTTCGGGGTCACCGACGTCCCGATGCCGTGCAGCCCGCAGAACGTGTGGCGGGCACTGTCCAAGGGGGCGGCAGGGTCACGGAACCGGGCCTGACGACACTCCCGGGTTGTCATCTGTCGGCGGATGGCCGCCACCTCGGGTCGGTCGCTGCCCGGCCGCGGGCCGATGCCCGGCCGCAGGGATGGCGGCAGGACGTGGCGGATGAAGACGTCGTTGCCGAGGTTCATCCACCGTCCCGGGACGTGGTCCTGGACGGCGACCACGATGCTGGACTTGCCCGATCGCGGTGCGCCGTTGAGCAGCACGACTCGTCCGGTCTCCACGAGCCCTCCCGTCATTGCGATCCCCGGTCACCCTCGGCATCATGCCTCGGGGAGTCCGAGTCCGTGCACGGACGACCAGCGACCTTCCAACCCGGAGACCGACACCATGGACGTGTTCGTCGTCGACGCAACAGCGGCAGTGGAACTCGCACGCCTCGACCACACCCCGGGTGAGGATCGCGAGATCTTCGCACCGCCGCTGTTGCGGTCGCAGGTCTTCGCGATCTGTCGCGCCCAGGTCGTCGACGTCGCGATGCACCCGGCAGACGCCCTGGACCTGGCCGAGCGTGCCTGCCGACTCCCCCGCCGGCTCCTGGGCGACGCCGTGCTGCGGCGCACGGCGTGGCGGCTGGCCGACGAACACGGCTGGCCCGGCACCTACGACGCCGAGTACATCGCCCTGACCCAGTTGCACGGCGTGGCGCTGGTCGCGGGCGACGACGACCTGCGCGACCTGGCCGCGCCGATCGTGCCCACCGAGACCGTGGCGTCGTACACGAAGGTGTGAGTCGAGGCCGGCGACCTGCCGGCCAGCAGCCGCGGGGTTGGGTACACCGGGCGACGACGTCGGCACTCGGAGACCCGCATGGACACCACCCGCCTCGGAGACCTGGAGGTGTCGGCGCAGGGTCTGGGCTGCATGGGGATGAGCCACGGCTACGGCGAGCGCGATGACGACGAGTCGATCGCGACCCTCCATCGCGCCCTGGACCTCGGCGTCACCTTCTGGGACACCGCCGACGTCTACGGCGACGGGGACAACGAACGGCTGCTGTCGGGCGTGCTGGCCCAGCGCCGCGACGAGGTGACCTTGGCAACCAAGTTCGGCATCACCGCGCTCGGCGGTGGTGGCAACGCCGGCCAGCACACCGTCCGGGGCGACCACGACTACGTCCACCGGGCGTGCGAGGCGTCGCTGGAACGGCTCGGCGTCGAGCACATCGACCTGTACTACCTGCACCGCCCGCCCGACGACGTCCCGATCGAGGAGACCGTCGGTGCCATGGGCGAACTGGTCACCGCCGGCACGGTCGGCCACCTCGGCCTGTCCGAGGTCGACGAGGACCAACTGCGCCGAGCCCACGCCGTCCATCCCATCACGGCACTGCAGTCGGAGTTCTCGCTGTGGACGCGGGACCCGGCGCCGCTGGCACCGACCATGCAGGAGCTGGGCATCGGACTGGTCCCGTTCTCGCCGCTCGGCCGAGGCTTCCTCACCGGCGAGTTGGACGTCGACGAACTGGGCGACGACGACTTCCGCAGCAACCTGCCCCGCTTCCGCGACGACGCCGCGGACCGCAACCGCCGGCTGCTGGCCACCATCTCGCGGATCGCCGACGACCACGACGCCACGCCCGCCCAGGTCGCGCTGGCGTGGGTGGACGCCCAACAGGATGCGCTCGGGATCCCGATCGTGGCGATCCCCGGCACCAAGCGGCGTCGCTGGCTGGAGGAGAACGTCGCGTCCCGATCGGTGGTCCTCACGACGGACGACCGATCGGCACTGGACGACCTCGCCGACCAGGTGGTCGGGGCCCGCTACTGATCCACCCGCGGACCTCGCCGACGGACGGGTCAGACCACGAACTGATCCCCGTCGCGGGCGATCGCGACCGGTCCGTCCCAGGTGGTCGCGGCCTCGGCCACTGACGTCGCCGGGTCCAGGTGGGGTCGCAGGTGGGTCAGCACCAGCCGTCGCACGCGCGCCGTCGTGGCGACCCGGCCAGCCGCCGCGGCTGACAGGTGCCCCGAGTCGGGCTCGTCGTCGTCCGCCGCCTGCAGGGTCGCCTCGCACAGGAACAGGTCCACTTCCCGGGCGCAGTCCACCAGCCCCGCACCGCCGCCGCTGTCGGCCGAGTAGGCCAGCGTGGCGCCCGACGCGTCGGCCACCCGCAGCGACACGGTCGGCACCGGATGGTCGCTGGCGAACGCGGTCACCTCGAGTTCCCCGACCCGCCAGGTGTCGCCGGCCGCGACGGTCGTCCACGGCAGCACGCGATCCCAGTCCGGCCGCCCGTGGTCCCCGACCAGCCGCGTCAGCGACTCCTCGACCTCCGGCGCCGCGAACACCGGCACGACCGCCTCGCCCGCCCACAGCGCCCGGAAGAGCCCGAGCACGTCGATGCTGTGGTCCAGGTGGCGATGGCTGACCACGATCCCGTCGAGATCACCCGGCTCGACCAGCCCGGTCACCCGACTGGCCACCCCGAACCCCGCATCCACCAACATCCGTGTCGACCCCGACGTGACCAGGTAGCCCGAACAGGCCTGCCCTCCACCCGGCCCCGACCCCGCACACCCCACCACGTCCACCTGCATCGCCCACCCCTCCGTCGCCACCAGTGTGGCACCCCCAACGCGTCGCAGCACCCTCCCGGCAACACCCGACCCACCGCCGGCCAAGAACGAGCGCAGCGAGTTCTTGAACCTGCCCGAGGAACGAGGGCAGGCGCGCCCCAGCGCGACCAAACGCCACCGACGCAACTCCCCGCCGGCCAAGAACGAGCGCAGCGAGTTCTTGAGCTTGACGGAGCGCCCCAGCGCGACGTCAGGCCCAGAGCGTGTTCTCGAGGTCCTCGGACAGGTCGTCCACGTCGCCGGTGTCGTAGGCGCCCGTCGACAGGTACTTCCAGCCCCCGTCGGGTGAGATCGCGACGATCTTGGACCCCTCCGGGAGGCGCCCACAGACCCGGATCGCCACGGCCAGCGACGCACCGGTGGACACGCCGGCGAAGATCCCCTCGCGGCTGGCCAACTGGCGCGTGGCAGCCAGCGCCTTGCGCGAGTCCACCTTGATGCGCGAGTCCAGCACGCTGGCGTCGAGCACCTCGGGAACATAGCCCTCGTCGAGGTTGCGCAGGCCGTACACCAGGTCGCCGTACTGGGGCTCGGCCGCGTAGACCTTGACGTCGGGGTTGTGGGCCTTCAGGCGCCGCCCGGCCCCGGTGACCGTCCCGCCGGTGCCCAGCCCGGCCACGAAGGCGGCGAGGTCGGGCAGGTCGGCGATGATCTCGGCGGCCGTGCCGTCCTCGTGCGCCCTGGGATTGGCCGGGTTGCCGTACTGGAACGGCATGAACACGTCCGGGTCGGCGGCGGCCAACTCCTGGGCCATGCGGACCGAGCCATTGGACCCCTGCGCGGCCGGCGAGTCGATGATCTCGGCGCCGTACAGGGTCAGCAACTGCCGTCGCTCCTCGGAGGTGTTGGACGGCATCACGCAGGTGAGGTGGTAGCCGCGCTGACGGCAGATCGCGGCCAGCGCGATCCCGGTGTTGCCCGACGTCGGTTCGAGGATGCGAGCGCCCTCGCCCAGCAGCCCACGCTCCTCGGCGTCGGTGATCAGCGACAGCGCCACCCGGTCCTTGATCGACCCGGTCGGGTTGGCGCCCTCGAGTTTCAGGTAGATCTCGTAGCCGTCGGGAGACATCCTCGGCAGGCCGACCAGCGGCGTGTTGCCGATCGACTGGGTGATGTCCTGGAATCGCACGGACGCGGGCCTTGGACGCAGATGGGTGGCACGGGATGGACCGGCGGGTCGGCGGCCGGTCCGGACGAGCGACGTCGGGGCCGGGGGTCAGGCGCCGCCGGCGACGGCCGGCATGATCGCGATCTCGTCGTTGCCGTCGACCGACGTGGACAGCCCGTCGAGGTAGCGGATGTCCTCGTCCTCGACGTAGACGTTGATGAATCCACGCAGGCTGCCCTGGTCGAACAGCGTCTCCCCCAGTCCGGGGTGCTCGATGACCAACCGGTCGAAGACCTCGCCGACGGTGCCGCCGTCGGCCGCCAGGCGCGATTCGCCATTGGTGTGCTTGCGCAGGACGGTGGGGATGCGGACGGAGGCCATGGTCGGGAGCCTTTGGGCACGATGGTCGGTCTGGAGGACGGCAGGAGATCTGCTGGGGAGTCGGCAGGTAGAACGGTCGTGAAGGATGTCACTATTCCGCGACGGCCCGCCGGCGGCGCGGAACGGGACGCGTCGTCCCGCGCCGCCGTGGACCTGGGACGGTGATCCACGGTCCTCGGGCGGGGTCGGGCGTAGTCTGTCGGGTCCGCGTGCCGATCACCATTCGAGCACGCGCGGGACAGGAAAAACCGTGCAAACCGAGCGGACGCTGCGTCCGGACCACGTCCGTCGGATCGCCGTCCGCGCGTCCGGACTGGACCGCGAGCGGCCGGGACGAGTCGACGTCCGCCATCTGCGACGAGTCGTGGACGACCTCGACGTCGTCCAACTGGATTCGGTCAACGTGGTGGCCCGAGCGCACCACCTGGTCTTCTACTCGCGGCTGGGGCCCCACGACCAGCAGCTGGTGGACGACTGGCTGTGGCGCTCGCGCGAGGTGCACGAATGCTGGGCCCACGTCGCCAGCCTGATGCCGACGGAGGCGTGGCCGTTGCTGGCCCACCGGCGCGCGGACTCGTCGGCGCCGTGGGCCGGGGTCCAGCGCATCTCGCGCGAGCGCCCGGACTTCCTCGACGACGTCGTGCGCCAGATCACCGAACGTGGGCCCCTGACCGTGTCGGACCTGGACGGGGCCGGGGAGCGCCGATCCGGTTTCTGGGGCTGGAACCCGGGACGGACCGCGCTGCAGTGGCTGTTCGAGTCGGGACAGTTGGCCATCGACCACCGGGACCGGACCTTCCGGGCGGCCTACGACCTGCCACGACGCGTGCTGGGTCCGGTCGCCGACGAACCGCCGCTCCCCCGCGAGGTCGCGATCCGTCGCCTGGTCGTGCGAGCCGCCCATGCCCACGGCATCGGCACGGCCGCCGACCTGGCCGACACCCACCGGCTGGGCGTCCGCGAGACCCGCACGGCGCTGGCCCACGCCGTCGACGCCGGCGACCTGCAGGCCGTGCGCGTCCGCGGCTGGACCGAACCCGCCTACACCCCGGTCGACCTGGTCGTCCCGCGGTCGGTGCGCGCCCGCGCGCTGGTGGCCCCGTTCGACCCGTTGGTGTGGTTCCGGCCCCGGACCGAGCGCGTGTTCGACATGCACTACCGCATCGAGATCTACGTCCCGAAGGCGGAGCGGCGGTACGGCTACTACGTCCTGCCGTTCCTGTTGGACGACCAGTTGGTCGCGCGCGTGGACCTCAAGGCCAACCGCCAACGGGGCGTGCTGGAGGTCCGCGGCGCGTGGTCCCAACCCGTCGCCGCCGGCCAGCGCGACCGCGTCGCGGCCCACCTGCTGGCCGAGCTCCACGACCTCGGCCGCCACCTCGGGACCCCGGAGGTCGAGGTGGCCGACAACGGCGACCTTGCCCGTCCCCTCCGCAACGCCGACGGTCGAGCCTGAGTCGCGCTCGGATTGACGACGCGGATGGTGCGAGCGACACGAGTGACGCACGACGACGCCCCGGCCGATGGCCGGGGCGTGGTCGATGTGGGGTGGTGGTCAGGCGCTGGCGTGCTCGGCCTCGTGGTCGGCGATCTGGGCACGCACGTCGTCCATGTCCAGGCCCTTGATCTGGGTCAGCAGGTCCGTGACCGCCGACTCGGGCAGGGCGCCGGCCTGCGAGAACACCATGATGCCCTCACGGAAGGCCATCAGGGTCGGGATCGAGCGGATGCCGAAGCCCTGTCCCAGTTCCTGCTCGGCGTCGGTGTCGACCTTGGCGAACACGACGTCGGTGTGCTCCTGCGACACCTTGTCGTAGATCGGGCCGAAGGCCTTGCAGGGGCCACACCACTCGGCCCAGAAGTCGACGAGGACGATGTCGTTGTCCTCGACGGTGGAGGTGAAGTCTTCCTTGGTGAGGTCGACGGTGGCCATGGTGGAACTCGCTTCCGCCCGGTCAGGGCTCGATTGCACGTGGTCGCGGACCCGTGGTGGGGAACCCGCTTCGCACGACACAACGAGTGGCCGCGGCCCGACATTCCCCGTCGACGGCCACTCGACCGGTCCGTCGCCCGGTCACTGGCCCGTCAGTCGACGGGTCACTCGCCGGGAACCTCGACGGGGCGTTCGTCCACGTCGCCGTCGACGATCAGGAAGGCCCGGATGTCGGGCGCGTCGCGGTCCTGCAGGGTGACGATGGCATAGGTCGCCTCGGGGTACTGGGCCAACCGGATGTCGGTCTCGGACGGGTAGGCCTGCGTGTGGGTGTGGGAGTGGTAGATCACCAGTTCACGCTCGTGGTCCTCGATGTCGCGCATGCCCCGGAGCAACTCCTTGGGGTTCATCGAGTAGGAGGTCATCGAGCGTTCGTCGTTGGTGATCGGGACGTGGTGGACGGTCCCGTCGTCGTCGATCCCCAACAGGCCGCAGACCTCGTACGGCGTGTCGGACCGGGCATGGTCGACCAGGGCGTCCCACGTCCCGCGATCGAGCACCAGCGGGTCGGCCGCGGTGGCCGTGGCGTCGCCGTCCGGGCGCTCGACGGCGGTCATGCCGCCGCCTTGCGTGGACCGGGGACGAACGCGTTGGTTCGGGCGACGTACTCGTCGTAGCCCTCGCGCTTGGTGTCCGACGAGGTCATGCGCTGGTCGGTCAGCGCCACCCCGGACACGCGCACGATAAGCACGCCCATGAGCACGGGCCCCAGCAGCGCCCACCAGGCCCCGGCGGCGACCGCGAACAGCCCGTAGGCCGTCCACACGACCGTGTCGCCGAAGTAGTTCGGGTGCCGCGTCCACGCCCACAGGCCCTGGTCCATGACGTGGCCCCGATTGGACGGGTCGGCCAGGAACCGCGACAACTGCCAGTCACCGACCGCCTCGAAGTACAGGCCGACGGCCCACACCACCGTGGCGATCGCGTCCAGCCAGCCCAGCGATCCGTCCCGGGTGGCGATGGCGACCAGCGGGATCCCGATGACGGTGGCCAACACCGCCTGCAGCCAGAAGACCCGGAACAGGCTCAGGACCGCGAAGTTCCCGGACGAGCGTTCCCGCATCGCCACGTAGCGCGGGTCCTCGCCCTCGCCCCAGTTGCGCCACGTCAGGTACCCAGACAGCCGCACACCCCAGATCGTCACCAGCACGGCCACCAGCAGCGGCCGGTCCCCCAAGGTGTCCCCACCGAGGAACGCGACGACCCAGGCCTGCACCACGAAGAACAGGCCCCAGACCCGGTCGACCAGGCTGGCGTCGGACCGGACGAGGCTGGCCACCCACACGACGGTGGCGAAGCCGACGGTGGCCGCCAACGACCAACCCCATGTCGTCCAGAATCCCGTGAACGAGCCCATGCATCGTGGCCTTCCGCAGCCCGCCGTCGGGTTCGCCCACGCCGATCGTGGACGCGGCGCGACGGCGTCGCCCAAGGTACGCCGGGCGGTCCCGGGGGTGCGCCCCGTCCGACTTTCGTCCGTCGAGGCACCCGCTGTAGGGTGATCCGCGGCCCCGACGAAGGACCGCCGTGGACGACGGACTACGCCCCTACGACGACCCGGGCGGCTACGACGAGGCCATCGGGTCGGGCGGGGTCCGGCAGGCCTACCGGCACGCCTTCGACTACTTCGCGACGATGACCGCACGCGAGTTCGGCCGGCGGCGATCACTGACCGACCTCGCCTTCCGCAACCAGGGCATCACCTTCACGGTCTACGACGACGACCAGGGCACCGAGCGCGCCTTCCCGTTCGATCCGGTGCCGCGGATCCTGAGCGCCGACGAGTGGGCCCACGTCGAGTCGGGACTGCGCCAACGGGTGCGCGCCCTCAACGCCTTCCTTGGCGACGTCTACGGCGACCAGGAGATCCTCAACGACGAGGTCGTGCCGTCGTCGCTGGTGCTGGACAACCCGAACTACCGACCGATCATGCGCGGCGTGGAGGTGCCACACGGGGCCTGGACCACGGTGGTCGGCACCGACCTGATCCGTGACGGCGACGGCACCTTCCGGGTCCTGGAGGACAACCTCCGCAATCCCTCGGGCGTGTCCTACATGCTGGTCAACCGCGACGTCACCGCCCGTAGTTTCCCCGGCCTGCTCCGCACCCACGGCGTGCGCCCGATCCGCCACTACTCCTTCGACCTGCTGACGACCCTGCGCGAGCTGGCGCCGAGCGGCATCAACGACCCGACCGTGGTCGTGCTGACGCCGGGCCAGTTCAACTCGGCCTATTACGAGCACAGCTACCTCGCCCAGCAGATGGGGGTGGAACTGGTCGAGGGGCGCGACCTGTTCGTCGACGACGGCCGAGTCTGGATGCGCTCGACCGAGGGCCGACAGGTGGTCGACGTGATCTACCGTCGCATCGACGACGACTTCCTCGATCCCGCGGCCTTCAACCCCGACTCCATGCTGGGCGTGGAGGGGCTGATGGACGTCTACCGCGCCGGGGCCGTCGGGCTGGCCAATGCCGTGGGCACCGGGGTGGCCGACGACAAGGCGATCTACGCCTACGTCCCCGCCATGATCGACTACTACCTCGGCGAGGAGGCGATCATCCCCAACGTCGAGACCTACCTGGGCGCCGACCCCGACGGGCTCGACCTGATGATGCGCGAGTCCGAGCGGCTGGTCATCAAGGAGGTGGGCGGCGCAGGCGGCTACGGGATGCTGATCGGCCGCGACGCCGACGCGGACGAGCGCGCGGCGTTCCTGGAGGGTGTGGCGGCAGATCCCACCAACTACATCGCCCAGCCGATCGTGTCGCTGTCGACCCATCCGACGTTCTACCCGGACTCGCGTGAGTTCGAGCCCTGCCACGTCGACCTGCGTCCCTTCGCACTGGTGGGCGAGGAGACCCGGATCGTGCCCGGGGGGTTGACCAGGGTCGCGCTGGAACGGGGATCGCTGGTCGTCAACTCGTCCCGGGGCGGCGGGTCCAAGGACACCTGGGTGCTGGGCGACGCGCAGGAGATCGCCGAGGACAACGAACGGGCTCCCGACGATGCACCCGCGGTCGGCCAGCCGTCCCCGGAGGCGACCCAGCGCCAGTCCGCGTCCGGGGGCCAACAGTGACCGTCGTGCGCCGGACCGTCCGTCGACCACGCCGCCAGGGACCCACACCATGCTGAGTCGCATCGCCGAGAGCCTGTACTGGATGGGCCGGTACGTCGAACGGGCGGAGAACACCGCCCGGTTGCTGGGCGTCAACTACATCGCCATGGCCGAGGCCCCGCTGGTGCCCGGCGCCAGCAACATCGTCACCGAGCAGTGGGCGCCCCTGCTGGACCTGACCGACGACCAGGACTCGTTCCGGGAACACCACGGTCGCGCCGACGCCGGGTCGGTCATCGCCTGGTTCACCACCGACCGCGACAACCCGGGCTCGATCGCGTCGTCGCTGGCCGTGGCGCGCGAGAACGGCCGCACCCTGCGGGGACGGATCTCGACCGAGATGTGGGAGGCCCTCAACAGCGCCTACCTCGAGTTGTGCACCGGCGAGGCCGTGACCGAGGACGACCTGTCGTCCTACTGCTCCCGTGCCCGGGCCACCGGCCAACTGTTCGCGGGCATCGCCGACGCCAGCCTGGTCCGGGACCAGGGCTGGTACTTCCTGCGCGCCGGCGCGCTGGTCGAGCGCAGCGACAACACCCTGCGGGCGCTGCAGTTGCGGTTCCGCCACGGCGGTCGCGAGGCACCGGTGGCCGCAGGGTTGGAGGCCCATCGCAGCATGGCCCTGTTGCGATCGCTCAGTGCCTACGAGGCCTTCCGTCGCGACAGCCCGGAACCGCCCAACGCCAACTCGATGGCCGCGTTCCTGTTGCTGTCGGCCAACCTCCCCCGGTCCGTGCGCTACTGCGCCGACATGCTGACGACGATCGGCAGCGAGTTGGAGGTCCGCAACCACGGCCGCGGCGACGGCTTCGTCCGCGACGCACGCTGGCTGAGCGCGCGGCTGGGCCGGGTCCAGGACGTCCGCGTGATCGTGGAGGACGAGGAACCCGGCCTGGAGGAGTTGCTGGAGGACGTCGCCGACCTGTCCAGTTGCATGGCCGCCACCTACTTCCCGCCCGCCCCCGGCAGCACCTGACCACCGGCCTCGAACGTGGGCAGTGGCCGTCGCGACGCCCGACGCCGCGGACAGTCAGGCGTAGACCAGTTCCTCGCGGCTGAACTGCCAGTCGAGACGGGGGCCGTTGCCGCTCGATCCCCAGTACGACACGTTGGCCCAGGCTTCGTCACGCAGCGTGAACGAGCGTGCGAGTTCGAACCGGGTTCCCGGCTCGGTGACCAGGATGTCGTGGGAACCAGGGTCGAGGTGGAAGTCGTGCCTGACCACGTGGTGCTGGTGCTCGACGGGAAAGACGCCGTCGATGATCGCGCGCCCGTCCAGCACGATGCGCAGGCGCACCTCGGGCTCGTCGAAACTCTGGTTGGTGACGTCCAGGTGGAACGCGACCGTGTCCGGCCCGGGCTCGGCCGGCACGGTCACGACCGGGTCCGGCGACCGCGACTGGGGATCGTCCGCCGGCTGGCTGGGCCCGCCGGTCGTCCCCGTGCAGGCCGACACCAGCAGGGCCAGCAGCGCGATCGCCACGCCACGCATCATCATCGCCTCGACATCCGAGTCACCGTGGACGGTACGACGCCGTTCGCCGCCACGGAGTTGCGTCACACCCCGACCGATCGGCATCGATGGAGTGGTCTCGGCTGCCGACATCGGCCCGAGCGGAGGCCACCAGGCGTCCCGGGGCGTCAGGTCCAGAAGGTGTCGTGCTGGCTCATGAAGGCGTCCCGCTCGTCGTCGCTCATGGTCGCGCCGCGGCCCAGGGCAGCAAGGGTCTCGAAGTAGTCCTCGCGCGGCCCGCCGGGCGTGAACAGCAACAGCATCCTTGCGCTGTCACGGCCTCGGAAGCCATGGACGCCACCCTCGGGGACGTGCAGGAAGTCGCCCGGCCCGGCGTCCGTCCACCCCGTTCCGTCGTGGAACCGGACCGTCCCGTCGAGCACGTAGAACGACTCGGTGATCGAGCGGTGGAAGTGCGGGTCGGGTCCGGACTCCTCCTCGCCGAACGACCAGCGGTACAGCCCGTACAGACCGCCGGTGCGGTCACCGGTCGCGAGGTACTCGCAGGTGCCTCCGGCGGTGTAGGCGACGTCCGGCGGGGTGTCGTCGGCCCGCATCCAGGCGCTGGCCTCACCGGCGTCGCCGTCGTACACGTCATCGGGATAGGGGCGGTGCAGGGGGTTGGGCAGGGACACGCGGAGTCCTCCGGTCGACCTCCCCATCCTTGCCGACGGTGCCGTGCTCCGCACCTGCACCATCGGCCGGCCGTCACGCACGCTCGGTCGCGACACCCGCGGGACCCACCCGGCACCGCCGGGGCCCGACCGGCTCCTACCCTCCCGGCCATGCCAGGAGACCCGCGAGACCTCGACGTGTTGGCGACCGGCGTGGCGGGGTGTCGACGCTGTCCGCGGCTGGTCGCGCACCGGGAGGCGGTCGCACGGGACAAGCGCGCCGCGTTCGCCGACCAGGACTACTGGGGGCGCGGTGTCCCGGGGTTCGGCGACCCGGACGCCGACATCCTGGTCGTCGGCCTGGCACCGGCGGCGCACGGCGCCAACCGCACCGGCCGGATGTTCACCGGCGACCGGTCCGGCGACATGCTGTTCGCCAGCCTGCACCGACTCGGGCTGGCCAACCAACCCACGGCGACCGATCGCAACGACGGGCTCACCCTGGACGGGGTCTGGGTGTCCTCGCCGGTCAAGTGCGCACCACCCGACAACCGGCCAACCACCACCGAACGCGACACCTGCGTGTCGACGTGGTTGGCCGACGAGGTGGCCACGATCGACCCGGTCGTCCTGGTCGCACTTGGCGGGTTCGCCTGGGACGTGTGCTGCCGCCTGGGCGGCTGGGAGGGCCGCAAGCCCCGGTTCGGCCACGGCGCCGAGGCCGTGCTGGCCGACGGCCGCCATCTGGTCGCCAGCTACCACGTCAGCCAACTCAACACCTTCACTGGCCGACTCACCGACGAGATGCTCGACGAGGTGTTCGCCCGCGCGATGGACCTGGCCACCGGCTGAGCGGTTCGCCGCACCGAGCGAGGCCTGGCCCCGGACCTGACTTGCGTCAGCCCAGGGCGGCGGTCACGGCCGACTCGATGGTGGCGTGCCGGAACGTGAAGCCGGCCTCCTGCAACCGTTCGGGGACCGCGCGCTGGGACGACGTCGCCAACGTCACGCCCATCTCGCCGTACAACAGGTTGATGGCGAAGATCGGGACCGGCAGGATCGTCGGACGGTGCCACGCCGATCCCAACGCCGACGTCAGCCGGGTGTTGCGCGCCGGGTCCGGACCCTCGAGGTTGACCGGACCGTCGAGGTCCCCGGTGGCCAGGAACGCCAACGCTCGCACCTCGTCGTCCAACGAGATCCACGGCACCCACTGCCGACCGGAGCCGACGCGACCGCCGACCCCCAGCTTGAAGGGCAGTTCGACCTTGCCGATGAGGGGCCCGTCCTCGGCGATGACGACGCCCGTCCGTGGGTGGCTCACCCGCAGTCCTGCAGCACGGGCGGGATCGGCGGCCGCTTCCCACTGCACGCACAGATCGGCCAGGAAGTCGTCGCCGGGCGCCGAGTCCTCGGTCAGCACCTCGTCGCCGCGCGAGCCGTAGTAGCCCACCGCCGACCCCGACACGAGTGCCTGCGGACCGCCGTCCAGTCCGGCCATCGCCTCGGCCAGCAGCCGGGTCCCGTCGACCCGCGACGACACGATCTCGGCCTTGACCTCGTCGGTCCAGCGCGAACTGCCGATGGGTGCCCCCGCCAGGTGGACCACGGCGTCGGTGCCCACCAGGTCCTGCGGGTCGAGGCGTTGGTCGTCGACCGACCACAGGATGTCGCCGTCGCGCAGGTCCGACGTCGAGCGCACCAGTCGCGCGACCTCGTGCCCGTCGCTGCGG
>JAGXFT010000178.1 GCA_024637135.1 Nitriliruptorales bacterium
ACACCGCACAGGTGCGACCGTCGAAGCCGATGGCGGCCGAGTCGTAGCCGATGTCCAGCACGGTCTCGCGCACGACACTGGGGATGTCGACGTAGGTCGAGGTCGAGATCTCGCCCGCGACGAAGACGTGCCCGGTGGTCACCAGGGTCTCGCAGGCCACGCGACCCTCGGGGTCGTCGGTCAGGATCGCGTCGAGGATGCTGTCCGAGACCTGGTCGGCCATCTTGTCGGGATGGCCTTCGGTGACGGATTCGGAGGTGAACAGGGTGCGGGCCACGGTGGTGTCCTTGGTCGCGCGGGCGGTGCCGACAGGGCCGGGCCACACGCTGGGTGGAGTGGTGGGAGGTCGGAGGTGGCGCTGCCGTCGGGGCGACGCCGCGGGTGGTGGTCGGTCAGGAGCTGCGAAGGGGCTCGACGGGTCGCGGCGATGGTGCCACGGCCGTGAGGCGATCGCCGACGAGGTCGAGCAGGCGCTCGGCGACCTCGTCCTTGGTGGTCAGCGCGATGTCGAGCCGACTGCCGTCGGCTCCCAGCACCACCACCTCGTTCGTGTCGTGGCCGAACCCGGCCCCGTCGGCGGTCACGTCGTTGACCACCAGCAGGTCGGCCTGTTTGCGATCGAGCTTGGCACGCCCGTTGGCCTCGACGTCGGTGGTCTCGGCGGCGAAGCCGACCAGGACGGTGGGACCTCCCCGGCCGTCGGCGCGACGCTCGCCCAGGTCCGCGAGGATGTCGGGGTTCGGGACCAGTTCGAGGTGCGGGGTGCCGTCGGCCTTCTTGATCTTGTCGGACGCGACCCGGGCCGGCCGGAAGTCGGCCACGGCGGCGGCCTTGACGACCACGTCGGCGTCGGTCCGGGCCAGCACGGCCGCATGCATGTCCCGGGCGGTGGTCACGTCCACCCGGTTCACGCCGGCAGGGGTGGCGAGGTCGGACGGGGCGATGACCAGGTCCACGCGTGCGCCCCGACGAGCGGCCGCCGCGGCGATCGCGACGCCCATGCGCCCGGTCGAACGGTTCCCGAGGTAGCGGACCGGGTCGAGCGGTTCGCGCGTCCCACCGGCGGTGACCACGACGTGACGCCCGGCCAGCGACCCGTCGACCGGCTCGTCGACCGGTTGCTGGCCCGATTCTTCGCGCGGGCCCGACAGGTGGGAGTCGCGCACCACGGCCAGCCCGGACTCGCGGTCGTCGACCTCGTCGACACCCCCCTCGTCGACCTGCCCGTGGCGGGTGCGATCGGCGCCCAGGGCACGAACCACGGCGGCCACGAACACGTCCGGTTCCACCGCACGTCCGGCACCGGAGTCGCCGCCCATCAGCGCGCCCTCGTCCGGACCGACCAGGATCACGCCGCGCGCCTCGAGTGTGCGGGCGTTGGCGCGGGTCGCGGGGTGCTGCCACATCTCGGTGTGCATCGCCGGGGCCATCACGACCGGGGCGGTCGTGGCCACCAGGGTCGTGGTCAGCAGGTCGTCGGCCATCCCGGTCGCGGCACGCGCCATGGTGTGGGCAGTGGCCGGGTAGACGGCCACGACGTCGGCGTGGCGGGCCAGGGCGACGTGGGTCTCGTGCTCGATGTCGTCCCACACCTCCTGGCGGACGGCGCGACCCGTCAGCCCGGCGAAGGTGGCCGCCCCGACGAAGTGGGCGCCACCGCGGGTCAGGACGACGTCGACCCGGGCACCGGCCTTGACCAGTCGGCGCACGACCAGCGGGGCCTTGTAGGCGGCGATGCCGCCGGTGACACCGATGACGATCCGACGGTCACGCAACGAGGCGACGTCAGCGACCGAACCGCCCAGTCCGCGACTCACGCGTCGGTGTCGTCGACGTCCCCACCCTCGTCGGCGGGGTCGTCCATCTCGACCAGGCTCAGGACGTCGTCACTGCCCTCGATGAAGGCCAACGGGTCATCGGTGACCTCCTCGACCGGCTCGCCCTCCTCGATCTTGCCCTGGGAGATTTCCTCCAGCGCGATCGTGAGCGGCTTGTTCGACTCGGCGGTGACCAACGGCGGCACCAGGCGCCCGGTGCCCTCACCGAGCTGCTGGTAGTAGGAGTTGATCTCCCGGGCGCGCTTGGCGGCCAGGATGGTGAGGTGGAACTTGGACGAGGTGGCGTCCATCAGGTCGTCGATGTGGGCCATGAGAAGTCGCCTGGATGCGTCGGGGAACGGTGGAGGTGCGAGTCCACGTGCACGAGGGGGCTGCGGGAAGGAGGTTCCGGCGCGCGGCACGGGACGCGGGTCGAAGACCCATCATAGCGGGTCCCCCCACGATGGACGGTGCGGGTCCGCCCGTCCGGGGACCGGGGACCGGGTCGCCGGACGGGACCGTGGGTCAGGCGCTGGTGGGCGGTTCCATGGCCTCGCGGTGGGGCTCGTCGACGCGGCCGTGCTCGTCACCCTCGTCTCCCCCGTCGCCCCGGTCATCGGCGAGCCGTCGCCGGGCAGCCTTGACCAGTGCCACCACCTCTGCCCCGGCGCGGGCCGGGTCGTGGTTGACCACCACGTGGTCGAACTCGTCGGCCGCGGCCAGTTCCACGTCGGCCCGGTCCATGCGGCGGCGGACCTGGCGATCCGATTCCGTCCCGCGCGAACGCAGCCGTCGGTGCAGTTCGTCGCGGTCCGGCGGCGCGAGGAAGATCCGCAACGCGTCGGGGGCCCGGCGAGCCACCTGTGCCGCGCCCTGCACCTCGATCTCCAGGATCACGACGGCGCCCGCGTCCCGCCGGCGGGCGACCGCGTCGGCCAGCGTGCCGTAGCAGTGGTCCGCGTAGCGGGCGTGTTCGAGGAAGGCATCCTCGTTCACCAGTTCGTCGAACCGGTCGGTGTCCACGAAGTGGTAGTGGACGCCGTCGACCTCGCCGGGACGCGGATCCCGCGTGGTCGCCGACACGGACTTCTCGGCATCCGGGAGCGCCGCCAGCACCACCTCCAGCACGGTCCCCTTGCCCACGCCGGACGGACCCGCCACGACCACCAGCAACCCGCTCACACGACTTCGTCCAGCAGGTCGCGTCGCTGCCGCTCGCCCAATCCGCCCAGTCGACGCGACGCCGCGATGTCGAGTCGTTCCATCAACCGGCGGGACCGCACCGGGCCCATCCGGGGCAGGGCCCGCAGCACGTCGGAGACGCGCATGCGTGCCACCTCGTCGGCGTCGCCGGTCCGGGCCAGCACCTCGGCGAGGGTGACCTCGCCGGTCTTGAGCATCTGCTTGACCTGCGCCTGCACCTGTCGCACGCGCTGCGCCTCGGCCAGCGCGGCCCGCCGCTGCTCGTCGCTGCGTTCGGGTACGGCCACGCCGACTCCGGTGTTCGTGTGCGGCTGGACGTGGTCAGGCTACTCACCGTCGGTTCCGGCGGGTGCCGGCGGCCGACGTCCCGACGCCGATGCACGACGACGATGGCGGCTCAGGCGAGCTTGCGGGCGCGGATCGACACGGTCGCCGGGATCCGGTCCCGCAACGCCTCGGGCAGGGCCCAGAAGCCGGGCGCCACGGGCTCCCAGGCCCCGAAGGGTGCCCAGTCGGCCCAGGTGTGCTCACCGAGGTGTTCCAGCACCAGGCCGTGGTCCAGCAGGGCGGTCACGATCTCACCGATGCCGTGGTTCCACTCGTGACCGGGCAGCGCTGCGACCGCGTGCCCGTCGGCGACCTGGACGTAGGTCTCTGCCTCGGTCCACGTCAACGGCTCGGCGGCCTGGAAGTAGGGGTAGCGGAGTTCGAAGGTCGGGCCGTCGGTGACCTCCAGGGCATTGAGCACCGGATGGCCGTCGCGGACGAACAGGGCCCCACCCGGGGCCAGCAACTCCGCCACGACCCCTCCCCAACGATCGATGTCGGGCAGCCAGCACAACGCCCCGACACCGGTGTAGACCAGGTCGAACGTGCGACCGCCCACCAGGCTCGGCGCGTCGTCCACCGGGCCGACCACGAACTCCACGTCGTCACCGCCGGCCGTGGCCAGCGCCCGCGCCTGCTCGATCGACGAGCCCGACAGGTCCAGCCCGACCACGGGCCCGGCGCCCAGGCGCGCCAACGAGATGGTGTCGGTCCCGATGTGGCACTGCAGGTGGATCGCGCTGCGTCCGTGGAGGTCACCCAGCCACTGGCGATCGTGCGCGACCACCGTCGACAGCGCGGTCGGGTCGGCGACGTAGTCCGCGACGCGGTAGTCGGGCGACGCGGCGTGGGCCGGTGCCCGGTCGTCCCACATGACCCGATTGTCCTCGATCCAACGCTCGTTTCCGTCCATGCTCGGACCTCCTGTCGAGGCGTGCGCCGACGTCGTCGCCGGGGCGCAGACGAACCGTAGGCTGTCCGGGTCCACGACCGAGGCCTGCCGATGGTGTCCGCCCTGTTCGACCAGTCTGCCTGGGAACCCGTACCGGGCTTCGACCTCACCGACCTGACCTACCACCGCCATGTGGACGCCGGGATCGTGCGGATCGCGTTCGACCGCCCGGAGGTCCGCAACGCCTTCCGGCCGCACACCGTCGACGAGTTGTACCGGGCGCTGGACCACGCCCGACAGACGTCCGACGTGGGGTGCGTGCTGCTGACCGGAAACGGACCCAGCGAGGCCGACGGTGGGTATGCGTTCTGCAGCGGGGGCGACCAGCGCATCCGCGGGGCCGACGGGTACCGCTACTCCGATGACGACGACGCAGCCGGGATCGACCCCGCGCGCTCGGGTCGCCTCCACATCCTCGAGGTCCAGCGGCTGATCCGGACCATGCCCAAGGTGGTGGTCGCGGTCGTGGACGGCTGGGCCGCGGGTGGGGGCCACTCGTTGCACGTGGTCTGTGACCTGACCATCGCCTGTGCCGAGCACGGCCGCTTCAAGCAGACCGACCTGGCCGTGGCGTCCGTCGACGGTGGCTACGGGTCGGCCTACCTCGCCAAGCAGGTCGGCCAGAAGGTGGCACGCGAGATCTTCCTGCTGGGCGAGACCTACACCGCCGACGACGGCGTGCGCTTCGGCACGGTCAACCGCGCGGTCCCGCACGCCGAGCTCGAACAGACCGCGATCGCGTGGGGCAGAACCATCCTCACCAACTCCCCCACGGCCACCCGCATGTTCAAGTTCGCGATGAACCTCACCGACGACGGGTTGATGGGCCAACAGGTCTTCGCCGGCGAGGCGACCAGGCTGATCTACGGCACCGACGAGGCCACCGAGGGTCGCGACGCCTTCCTCGACAAGCGCCCCCGCGACTGGTCCGGCGTCCCCTGGCACTTCTGATCCCCCGGGAGCCCGACCCCCCCGGAGTGTGCGCGCCATGTTCCATCGGTGGAACGTGACGCGCACGCAGACCCCGCCGCGACCCACGTGTGCGTCGACGGTTCCACACGTGGCACCAGCAACGCACGCAGACAGGCACCGACATGAACATCGCGGCACTTGCGGACTTCCTGCTGGACAGTGGGGTGTTGACGTTCGGGGACTTCACCACCAAGTCGGGGCGCTCGACGCCGTACTTCCTGAACTTCGGCAACCTCGGCACGGGGCGCGAGATCGACACGATGGGCCGGGCCTATGCCGACCACGTGGTGGCGACGTTCGGCGACGACGTCGACGTCCTGTTCGGACCGGCCTACAAGGGCATCCCGCTGGCGGTGGCGACGGCCGTGTCGATGGCCCGCGACCACGGGCGGGACGTGGCCTGGACCTGCAATCGCAAGGAGGTCAAGGACCACGGGGAAGGTGGATCGCTCATCGGCCATGCCCCGACCGCCGGCCAGCGCGTGGTGGTGATCGAGGACGTGACCACCGCCGGGACCTCCATCCGCGAGACCCTGCCGTTGTTGTCGAGCGTCGCCGAGGTGGACGTGGTCGGCCTGGTGATCGCGGTCGACCGGCTCGAACGCCACACCCGCGACGACGTCACCGCGCTGGAACAGGTCGCCGACGAGTTCGACCTCCACGCCACCGCGATGGCCGACATCGACGCCATCGTCGCCGAACTGTCGGCGCCCGGCCGTGGCGCCCGGGTGCTCGACGACGCCGACCTCGCCCGCATCCGTACCTACCGCGACCGCTGGGGCGTGCCCGCCTGACCCCCACCGGCGACACCGGAATAGGCTGTCGGGTTCGGGACGCCCCGTCGTCCGCAGCCACCACCCCCCCAGCCACCACCTCGTCGAAGGCCCCCTGCCATGCCCGACCACGCCACGGTCGACGACCTCGAGCGCGCCCATGCCGAGCTCGCGGCGTCCGGACTGTCACTGGACCTGACCCGCGGCAAGCCCGGCAGCGACCAACTCGACCTGTCGAACGACCTCGACGGGATCATCGGCGACGACTGGACGCTGGACGGGGTCGACGTCCGCAACTACGGCGGGCTGGACGGCCAGCCGTCGGTCAAGGCGATCGGCGCGCGACTGCTGGACATGCCGGCCGCCAACGTGCTGGCCGGCGGCAACTCCAGCCTCGCACTGATGGGCCGCTACCTGCTGCACGCGCACGTCTTCGGTGTCCGCGGCCCCGACACGGCCTGGAACCGCGGGACCCCGAAGATGCTGTGCCCGGTCCCCGGCTACGACCGCCACTTCGCGCTGACCGAGTACCTCGGGATCGAGCTGCTGCCGGTCCCCATGACCGACGTCGGCCCGGACATGGATCGGGTGGAGGACCTGGTCGGCAACGACGACCAGGTCAAGGGCATCTGGTGTGTCCCCAAGTACTCGAACCCGACCGGGATCACCTACGACGACGACACCGTGCGCCGCCTGGCCGTGCTCGGGCGCGACGCCGGCGACCACTTCCGCGTGTTCTACGACAACGCCTACGCGGTCCACGACCTGGGCGACCCGGACTACCTGCTGTCGATGTTCTCCGCGGCCGACGTGGAGGGCACGCAGGACTCGATCGTGCAGTTCGCCTCGACGTCCAAGATCACCCACGCCGGGTCGGGCGTCGCCTTCCTGGGCTCCGGACTGGCCAACCTCGCCGCCTTCCGTGACCACCTGAAGCTGTTCACGATCGGCCCGGACAAGGCAAACCACCTGCGCCACGTCCGCATGCTGGGGGCACCCGGCGCGATCGAGGACCACATGGCGGCCATGGCCGACCTCGTGCGTCCCAAGTTCGACGCGGTCACCTCGGCCCTGGCCGACGGGCTGGGCACCGACGGCGAGCACGGGCGCTGGACCGAGCCCCACGGCGGCTACTTCATCTCGTTCTGGACCCGGCCGGGGCTGGCGACCGACGTCATCGACCTCGCGGCCCGGGCCGGCGTCGCGCTGACCCCGGCCGGTGCGGCGTTCCCGTACGGCGACGACCCCGACGACAGCCACATCCGGCTCGCCCCGACCTTCCCCGACCTCGCCGACGTCGAACGGGCCATGGAGGTGTTCGTGCTGTGCGTGCGGCTCGCGACCGCTCGGGCGCACGCCGACGTCGCCGCTGCCGACCTGCCCGCGTCGGCCTGACCGTGGGCCCGCTCGTGCGCCCACCCGCCCTGGCACCCGGTGACCGCGTCGCCGTCGCGACCCTGTCGTGGGCCGGCGCCCACGAGGTCCCGGACCGCTTCGACATGGGCCTGCGACAGCTGGCCGCGACACTCGACGTCGAGGTGGTCGAGTTGGCACACACCCGGTCGGCACAGGACGAACTGACACCGCAGGCTCGGGCCGACGACCTCCATGCCGCGTTCCTGGACCCGTCCGTCCGGGCCGTGGTGTCGACCATCGGTGGCGACGACTCGATCCGGATGCTGCCCCACGTCGACCACGACCTCCTGGCGGCCAACCCGACGATCGTGCTGGGCTTCTCCGACACCGTGGTGACGCAGTTGGCGTGCCTGCACGCCGGGCTGGTGAGCTTCTGCGGGCCGTCCCTGCTGGCCGGGTTCGCCGAGAACGGCGGCATGTTCGACTACGCCCGCGACGGCGTCCTGGCGGCCCTGCGGACCACCGAGCCCGTGGTGTGGCAGCCCAACCCGGACGGCTGGACCACGGAGCTGCTGGACTGGGAGGACCCGTCCTCGGCATCGATCCGGCGCACGACGCGACCGTCGCGTGGCTGGCAGTGGTTGCGCGGCGACCGGCCCGTCACCGGCCGCCTCCTGCCCTTCTGCATCGAGGTGCTCGACTGGTTCCGTGGCACGCCATGGTGGCCCGACCTGGACGGGGCGCTCCTGGCGATCGAGACGTCCGAGGAGGCGATGCCGCCCGACGCACTCGTCCGGATGCTGCGGCCGCTGGGCATCACCGGCGAACTGGCCGGGCTGGCCGGGCTGCTGGTGGGCCGCCCCGGCGGCATGACCGTCGACGGCGTGCTCGACCGGCCGGACGACGAGGCCTACGACGCCGCGCTGTCCGACCTGCTCGACGAGTTCGCGCCCGACCTGCCGCTGGTCACGGGCCTGGACTTCGGGCACACCGAACCGGTGTGGACCCTGCCCATCGGGGTCGACGCCACCCTGGTGCCTGACGCCGGCCACATCGTCGTCCAGCCGGGGGTCGCCTGACCGTCCGTGTGGCGCGTCGCGCGGCCGTCGACTGGTCGCCGGGCGACGCGCCCACCGCGGTCGAGGTGGGACGCCAGTCCCGATCCTGGACTGCCGTCGCGATATTCCCCTCGAACGGGCTCGCGGCCGGGGTCCTCCGGCCATGCTGGTGGCGGCCGATGCCCGGGCGCGACGTACCGTGGGAACCAGCACGGACGCGCTGCCGGGGACCTGCACGACGCCCCACCTCGACCGTGCCCCACCACCGGCCCGACCAAAGAAGTCCCAGCCATGAAGCTCCTCCGACGCCAGCCCTCCGACGCGGCCATCCGCCGCGCCGGCAACTGCACCACCTGCCGGGCCACCGGTCAGACCACGCTGGGTGCCCCGCTGCACTTCGCGTTCATCACGTGCCCGGCCTGCAACGGCACCGGCCGCGCCTGACCGACCCGCACGACCCCACGATCCACGCGGGCGACCCCTTTCCGGGGTCGCCCGTCGTCGTGCGTGCAGCCCCCCGGACACACGCGTCGTCATCGCCGCCTCGTTGCGGTGGGCCGCGGTCGGCACCTACCCGACCACGAAGAAGCGCCACACCAGCAGGACGGCCAGGATCGCCATGACCGGCCGGATCTCACGAAGTCGCCCGCTCGCGGCCATGATCAGGGTGTGGGCGATGATGCCGAGGCTGATCCCGTCGGTGATCGAGTAGGTGAACGGCATCCCGACGATGGCCAGGAACGCCGGGACGGACTGGGTGTAGTCGGCCCAGTCGACCTTGGTCGCGGCCGTCATCATCATCGCCCCGATCACGATCAGCACCGGCGCGGTCGCGACCGCCGGGATGACGGAGGCCAACGGCGCGAACACCATCGCGACCAGGAACAGGATCCCGACGACGAACGACGTCAGCCCGGTCCTCCCGCCTTCCTCCACCCCGGACGCGGATTCGATGTAGGTCGTGGTCGACGAGGTGCCCAGCAACGCCCCGACCGACGTCGCGAGCCCGTCGGCGGCGAAGGCCGGCATCGGCGCATCGATGTTGCCCTCCTCGTCCATCATGCCGGCCTTGTCGGTCAGCCCGATCAGCGTCCCCGCGGTGTCGAAGAAGTCCACGAACAGGAAGGTGAACACCACCGACAGGACCCCGCCCGCCAACGCCCCGCCGATGTCCAGGGCGCCCAGCAGGTCGCTGGGCCACGTGAAGCCCAGGATGCCGTCGGTGAACCCACCGAAGGCGACCATGGTGTCGTCGGGACCGACGTAGACCGGGGCTCGGAACACGATGGCCAGGACCGTGACGATGGCGATCGCGATCACCAGGGCACCCTTGATGCGCCGCGCCAACAACGCCGCGGCGGCCACGATGCCCAGCACGGCCAGCCACAGGCCGACGGAGGTCCAGTCCCCGCGGGTCACGAAGGTCGCGTCACTGGCCATGATCAGGCCCGCGTTGGCGAACCCGATGATGGCCAGGAACGCCCCGATCCCGGCCGTGATGGCGTGCTTGAGGTACAGCGGGATCGCCTCCAGGATCCACTGCCGCAACCCGGTCACCGAGATGATCAGGAACAGGATCCCGGACAGGAACACCGCGCCCAACGCGGTCTCCCACGAATAGCCCAGCGTCCCGACGACCGTGAACGCGAAGTAGGCGTTCAACCCCAGCCCCGGGGCCAGCGCGAACGGCAGGTTCGCCCACAACGACATCACCATCGTGCCGAAGGCCGCGGCCAGGCAGGTCACGGTCAGCAACTGCGGGAACGCGCCCTCCACGTCGATCGCGCTGGACAGGATCGACGGGTTGACGAAGATGATGTAGGCCATCGTCAGGAACGTCGTGATGCCCGCACGCACCTCCGTCCCCACGTCGGACCCGCGTTCGGTGATCTTGAAGTAGCGGTCGAGTCCGGACATCGCCCGGTCCTGGGTGGTGGTGCTCACATGTGCCTCCCGACAGGTGAGGTGATGGTGGTGACGGACTGGGCCACGCTGCCCGGCGCCGACCCTAACGGGTGCGCCCGGACGAATCGCGCACCCACCCCACCGACACCCCTCCCCGGTGCGAATCTCGACTGCGAGGGATCCCACCAGCTGGAGCCAGGGGTCGATCCGACTCACACGCCGGTTCGTCGATCGCCGGCGGGTGTGGGTCAGGGGTTGTGGGGCCAGCGGTGGACGCTTCCGCGCAGTTCGGACAGCGAGGTGAAGCCGCGCTGCTCCAGCCACGACCCCAGGCTGCGCACGAGGGTCCGCGCGGTGAACGGGTCGGCGAAGGTGGCCGTCCCCACGGCCACGGCCGAGGCCCCGGCGCGCACCAGCTCCACCACGTCCTCGACCGAGCGCACGCCACCCATCCCGATGATCGGGACGTCGGGGCCAAGTTCGGCATGCAGCTGGTGGATCGCGCGCACCGCCATCGGCCGGATCGCGGGACCGGACAGTCCGGCGTAGCCGTTGGCGACCTTGACCCGGCCGGTCTCGGCGTCGATCGCCATGCCCAGCGTGGTGTTGATCGCCGACACCCCGGTCGCGCCGGCCTCGACCACGGCACGGCCCACGGGCGCGATCTCGGTCACGTCCGGCGTGAGCTTCGCGAACAGCGGCATCGTGGGCAAGGCCGCCCGCACGGCCCGCACGACCTCGGCCGCGGTCGACGCCTGGGTCGCGAACACCAGCCCGCGGTGGGACACGTTCGGACAGGACAGGTTCACCTCGACGGCCACGACCTCGCGCGACGTCCCGACCCGCTTGGCGACCTCGCGGAAGTCCTCGACGGTGTTGCCGGCGATCGACGCGATCACCCGGGCGCCGCGGGCGGCCAGCCACGGGACGTCGCGGTCGACCCACGTGTCCACGCCCGGGTTCTGGAGCCCGATGGCGTTGAGCATCCCCGACGGGGTCTCGGTCATGCGCGGGGTCGGCAGCCCCTGTCGGGGCTCGCGCGTGACCGACTTGGCCACGACGGCACCCAGTTCGGCCACGTCCCACAGCGCGTCGATCTCACGGCCCGACGCGAAGCACCCGGACGCGGTCACGATCGGGTTGGGCAGCACCAGCGCGCCGTCGTTGCCACCCAGGTCCACCGACAGGTCGATCCCGTCGGTCGGCGCCGCGCCACCGGAGGTCGTCGTCGGCGCCGTCATCGCGTGTCCTGTGGTCGCACCGTGCGGACCCCGGCTTTGAACGACCCGTCGCCCTCGGCCTCGACCTCGATGGTGTCACGATCGCCGATCGTGCCCGCGTCCACGGTGGTCGGCGCCGGGTCGGCGTAGCGTGACTGGTCCCACGCGATCCGCGTCGACGTGAACACCGGCCCGTCGATGCACACGCGGCGGTTGGCGATCGTCCCGCCTCGCCCTCGCAGTGGCAGGACGCAGGTCATGCAGACCCCCACGCCGCAGGCCATGTGTTCCTCCACCGACACCTGGCACGGCACCCCCAGGTCCTCGCAGATCGCGCCGACCGCGGCCAGCATCGCGTTGGGGCCGCAGGCGTAGACCACCTTGGCCCCGGTGGACGCGAGGTCGTCCGCCAACAGGTCAGTGACCCGGCCGCGGTGGCCCATCGACCCGTCCTCGGTGGTGAACGAGGCCTGGTTGGCCATCCGCTTGGGCGTGATGGGGTCGATGATCCGTTGGGTGTCGGCGGCCCCGATCAGGAAGTTCACCCGGTGCCCACCGGCCCGCAGGCGCTCGCCCAGGTAGTACATCGGCGCAGCGCCGTAGCCACCGCCGACCAGCAGCGTCGCGACCCGGCGCTGGGGCATCGGGAACGGCTTGCCGAGCGGGCCCAGCACGTCCAGGCTGGCACCCGGGGCGATCGTGGCCAGCGCGTCGGTGCCGGGGCCGTGGGCGTCCAGCACGATGTCGATCGTGCCGGCCACCTGGCCCCCCAACGACACGCCGGCGATCGAGAAGGGGCGTCGCAGCAGGGTGCCGGGCGCCTCGACGGCCACGTTGACGAACTGGCCCGGGGCGGCGCGGCGGGCGATGTCGGGCGCCGACAGGGTCAGGCCCCAGTACCGCCCGTACCGCCGTCGGTCGACCACCTCGCAGGTCATCGCGACCGGCCCGACGTCCCGACCCTGCACGCTCATCCGGCCACTCCCACCTCGTCCACCGCCGGGGGGGTGGACCCCCCGGCACCTGCCGAGTCTGCCGCGTCGACGGGCGCGGCGGGACCCGGAGCCTCGTCCATCCGTGCCAGGTGCTGCTGGAGGCTGGTCACGCGCATGCCGTCGGTGCGGATCGACTCGACCCCCTGGATGGCGGCCAGGATGCCCGACAGGGTGGTGATGACGGGGACCCCGGCGGCGATCGCGGCCTGGCGGATCTGGTAGCCGTCGTCGCGCGTGCCCGGCCCGCTGGGGGTGTTGAGGATCAACGTGATCGTGCCGTCGGCGACCAGCTCGAGCAGTTCGGTGTCGCCGGTCGAGACCTTGGCCACGACGCCGGCCTCGACCCCCACCCGCTGCAGCAGGTCGGCCGTGCCGTCGGTGGCGACCAGGTCGAATCCGAGGTCGGCCAGGCGCTTGGCCGGGAACACGATCGAGCGCTTGTCCCGGTTGGCCACCGACACGAACACGGTCCCGCCGGACGGCAGCACCATCGACCCGGTCCCGGCCTGGGACTTGGCGAAGGCCGCACCGAAGGTGGTGTCGATGCCCATGACCTCGCCGGTCGAGCGCATCTCGGGGCCCAGCAGCGCGTCCACGCCGGGGAAGCGGTCGAAGGGCAACACGGCCTCCTTGACCGCGATGTGGGCCGGACGCGGACCGCTGATGGCGTCGTGGGCGGGCACCAGTCCGGCGGCTCGCAGGTCGGCCAGGCTCTCGCCGGCCATCACCCGGGCCGCGACCTTGGCCAGGGGCACGCCGGTCGCCTTGGACACGAACGGCACGGTGCGGGACGCTCGCGGGTTGGCCTCGATGCACCAGATGGCGTCGTCGCGGGTCGCGAACTGGATGTTGACCAGTCCGCGCACGCCCAGGCCGTCGGCGATCCCCCGGGTGATCTCCCCGATCCGGGCCACGGTCCCACGCGACAACGTGATCGGTGGCAACGTGCAGGCCGAGTCGCCGGAGTGGACACCGGCCTCCTCGATGTGTTCCAGGACGCCGCCGACGAACAGGTCGGTGCCGTCGAACACCGCGTCGACGTCGACCTCGATCGCTCCCTCGAGGAAGCGGTCGACCAGGATCGACAGGCCCCCCTCGGACGTCAGGTCGTCGTCGGCCAGGGCGGTGGCGAGGTAGGTGTCCAGCGACGCGTCGTCGTCCACGATCTCCATCGCCCGGCCACCCAGGACGTAGGACGGACGGACCAGGACCGGATACGACAGGCCACGGGCGATCGCCCGGGCCTCGTCGGGCGAGTGGGCGACCCCACCCTCGGGCATCGCCACGCCCAGGTCGGCCATCAACGCGCCGAAGCGGCCGCGGTCCTCGGCGGCGTCGATGGCGTCCGGCGAGGTGCCCAGGATCGTGACCCCGGCGGCCTCCAGGTCGCGGGCGAGCTTCAGCGGGGTCTGTCCGCCCATCGCCACGACCACGCCGATCGGCTGCTCGCGGTCGATCACCTCCATGACGTCCTCGAACGTCAGCGGTTCGAAGTAGAGCCGGTCGGAGGTGTCGTAGTCGGTGGACACGGTCTCGGGGTTGCAGTTGACCATGATGGTCTCGTACCCGGCGTCGCCCAGTGCCTGCACCGCGTGCACGCAGCAGTAGTCGAACTCGACGCCCTGCCCGATCCGGTTGGGGCCCGACCCCAGCACCATGACGGTGTCGCGGGTCGACTCGGTGACCTCGTCGTCCAGGTCGTAGGTCGAGTAGTGGTAGGGCGTGTGGGCCGCGAACTCGCCGGCGCAGGTGTCGACGGTCTTGAACACCGGCCGGATCCCCCGGTCGTGTCGCCGGGCCCGGACCGCACTGGCGGTCGTGGACAGCAGCAGGGCCAGGTGGTCGTCGCTGAAGCCCTCGCCCTTGGCCGTTCGCAGCAACTCGTCGTCGAGGGCCTGCAGGTGTTCACGCCCACGCAGTTCCCGACGACGCTCGACCAGTTGCAGGAACTGGTCGACGAACCACGGGTCGATCCCGGTCAGGTCGTGGACCTCGTCGACGCTCCAGCCGCGGGTCAGGGCCTCGTCGACCGACCGCAACCGGGTCGCCGTGGGTCGTCGCAACTGGTCGCGCAGGGTGTCGTCGTCGACGTCCAGCGGCGCCTGGGCACCGAACCCGACCCGGCCGTCCTCCAGTGACCGCAGGGCCTTGTTCACCGACTCGCGGAAGGTCCCGCCGATGGCCATGACCTCGCCGACCGACTTCATCTTGGTGGTCAGCGTGTCGTCGGTCCCACGGAACTTCTCGAAGGCGAACCGGGGCACCTTGGTCACGACGTAGTCGATCGACGGTTCGAAGGCGGCCATGGTCTCGCGCGTGATGTCGTTGGGGATCTCGTCCAGCGTGTAGCCGATGGCCAGTTTCGCGGCGATCTTGGCGATCGGGAACCCGGTGGCCTTGGACGCCAGCGCCGACGACCGTGACACCCGCGGGTTCATCTCGATCACGACCTGTCGTCCGGTGGCCGGGTCGACCGCGAACTGGACGTTGGAGCCACCGGTCTCGACCCCGATCCGTCGCAGCACGGCGAACGAGGCCGTGCGCATCTCCTGGTACTCGGGGTCGGACAGGGTCATCGCCGGTGCGACGGTCAGGGAGTCGCCGGTGTGCACGCCCATGGGGTCGACGTTCTCGATCGAGCAGATCACCACGCAGTTGTCGGCGACGTCCCGCATCACCTCCAGTTCGTACTCCTTCCAGCCCAGCACGGACTCCTCGACCAGGATCCTGCTGACCGGTGAGTCGTGCAGCCCCTGGGCCGTCATCGTGCGCAACTCGTCCGGGCCGTAGGCGATCCCGCCACCCTTGCCGCCCAGCGTGAACGACGGCCGCAGCACGACCGGGTAGCCGTACTCCTCGGCGGCGGTCATGGCCCCGTCGACCGAGTGCACGTGGGTCGAGCGTGGCGACTCCAGCCCGATCTCGGCCATCGCGTCCTTGAACCGCTGGCGGTCCTCGGCGGTCTGGATCGCCTCGAGGTTCGCGCCCAGCACCTCCACGCCCAGCCGCTCGAACACCCCGGCCTCGTGCAGGTCGACGGCGAGGTTGAGCGCGGTCTGGCCGCCCAGGGTCGCCAGCACCGCGTCGACGTCCTCCTGCTCCATCACCCGAGTCACGGCCTCGACCGTCAACGGCTCGACGTAGGTGGCGTCCACCAGTTCCGGGTCGGTCATGATCGTGGCCGGGTTGGAGTTGACCAGCACGACCCGCAGGCCTTCCTCCTTCAACACCTTGCAGGCCTGGGTGCCGGAGTAGTCGAACTCGCAGGCCTGGCCGATCACGATCGGGCCGGAGCCCAGGACCAGGACCGAGGTGAGGTCGTCGCGACGTGGCATGCTCAGGCTCCTGCGGTGGTGCCGGAGCCGACGATCGTGTCGGCCGGGGTGCGGCCGTCGGTCATCAGCGCGGCGAAATCGTCGAACAGGTAGCGCGAGTCGTGCGGTCCGGGGGACGCCTCGGGGTGGTACTGGACCGCGAAGGCCGGCACGTCCAGGCACGCCAGGCCCTCGACGCAGTCGTCGTTGAGGTTGACGTGGCTGACGGTCACCCGTCCGTGGTCCTCGGTGGTCCAGGTGTGGGGTTCGGCGGCGGGGTCGCCCAGGGTGTCGGCCAGCACGGCGAACCCGTGGTTGTGCGAACTGATCTCGACCACGCCGTCACGACGGCGCTGGACGGGCTGGTTCACCCCGTGGTGGCCGAAGGCCAACTTCGTCGTCTCCGCACCCAGTGCCAGGCCCAGCAACTGCGAGCCCAGGCAGATCCCGAACACCGGCACCTCCCCCAGCAGGCCCCGCACCGTGGCCCGGCCCTGGGTGACGGCGGCGGGGTCGCCCGGTCCGTTGGAGACCAGCACGCCGTCCGGCTGGTGGGCAAGCACGTCCTCGGCGGTGGCCGACGCGGGCAGCACGCGGACGTCGCACCCCATCTCCGCCAGCAGGCGCAGCATCCGGCGCTTGACGCCGTAGTCGACCACGACGACGTGGAACCGGGCCTCGCCGACGGCGTCGACGTCGTAGGCCTCGGCCGTGGTGACCTCGCCGGTCAGGTCACGACCCTCCATCGACGGGGACGCCCGCACCTGCGCCAGCAACTCGTCGACGTCCAGCACCTCGGTCGACACCCCCGACCGCATCGACCCGTGGTCGCGCAGGGCCCGCGTCACGGCGCGCGTGTCGATGCCCTCGATGCCGACCACACCAGCCGCGGCCAGGTCGTCGCGCAGGGTCGACGTGGCGCGGTGGTTGGACACCCGGCGGGCGGCCTCGGTGACCACGAAGCCCGACACCTGGATGCGGTCGGACTCGGCATCGGCGTCGCACATCCCGTAGTTGCCGACCTGCGGGGCGGTCATGGTGACGACCTGTCGGCGGTAGGACGGATCCGTCAGGACCTCCTGGTAGCCCGACATCGCGGTGTTGAACACGGACTCGCCGAAGGCCGTGCCGTCGGCCCCGAAGGCGCGACCGCGGAAGGACGTGCCGTCCTCCAGGACCAGCACGGCAGGACGGTCCGGGGTGGGGGGGGTGCTCACGCGGACACCTTCGCATCGGCGACGACCCCGTCACGGAGCGTGAACGTGCTGGCGACGGAGTCGAATGGTGAAGGCGAGGGCTGACTGCGCCAGCCTCGGAGTTGCAGGGGCATCGGAGACGTCGGCAGCTGACTCCTCCCCATGGGCCTCATCCGGGTCACCACTGGACGGCTCCGCCCTGCAACGTCCACCTGCCACGCAGCAGGGTGTGGACGGGGCGCGAGGTCAGTTCCTCGTCCTGGAACGGGGTGTTGTGGGCGCGCGAGTGCAGCGCCCGTCCGTCGACGATCCAGGTGGCGTCCGGGTCGACGACGGTGAGGTTGGCCGGGGCGTCGGCCGTGATCGGACCACCGTGGCCACCCATGTCCCGGACGCCGGCGGGCCCGGTCGTGAACAACCGGACGGCGTCGAGCAGCGACAGCTCACCGGTCGCGACCAGGTCGGTGACCACCAGCGGGAACGCGGTCTCCAGCCCCAGCATCCCGCAGGGGGCGTAGTCCCATTCCTGGTCCTTCTGCTCGTGCGGGTGTGGGGCGTGGTCGGTGGCGACCGCGTCGATGGTCCCGTCGGCCAGCGCGGCCCGCAACGCGGTCACGTCAGCGGTCGTGCGCACCGGTGGGTTGACCTTGAACACCGGGTCGTAGGTGGCCACGACCGAGTCGTCGAGGTGGAGGTGGTGCGGGGTGACCTCGGCCGTGACCCGGACGCCACGCTCCTTGGCCAGACGGAGCAGGGCGACGCTGCCGGCCGTGGACACGTGTGGCACGTGCAGGCGGGCACCCAGCCCGGCCGCCAGCAGCAGGTCACGCGCGATCATGACCTCCTCGGCCTCGTGTGGCCACCCCGGCAGTCCCAGGACAGAGGACATCCGGCCCTCGTTCATCTGGGCGTCCTCGGTCAGGTCCATGTCCTGGCTGTGGTTGGCGATGACCGCGTCGAACCTCGCCGCGTACTGCAGGGCCCGGCGCATGATCAGGGCGTCCGACACCGGGACGCCGTCGTCGGAGAAGAAGTCGACCCGGGCCCGGGAGTCGTACAACTCGCCCATCTCGGCCAGCCGCTCGCCCGCCAGGCCGACCGTGATCGCCCCGACCGGGCGGACGTCGACCAGGCCGACGTCGCGCCCGCGGCGTTCGACCAGTTCGGCGACCGCGGCGGTGTCGCAGACCGGCAGGGTGTTCGCCATCGCGGCGACGGTCGTGTAGCCACCGGCGGCGGCGGCCGCGGAACCCGTGGCGATGTCCTCGGCGTCCTCGAACCCGGGCTCGCGCAGGTGGGTGTGGAGGTCGACGAACCCGGGCATCACCCACAGCCCGGCGCAGTCGACCACCTCGGCTCCGTCTGCCGCGAGGTCCGCTCCCACCTCCACGACGGCCTCGCCGTCGATGCGCACGTCGGCCGTGTCGTCGTGGCCGCTGCTCGGGTCCACGACCCGACCGGCCTTCAGCAGCATCGTCATGGCGACACCTCCGCGGTCGCGGGCCGGGACCTGGCTGCAGCGGCCCGGTCGTCGTCCAGTTCCGACCCGGCGATCAGCAGGTACAGGCACGCCATCCTGACCGCGATGCCGTTGTTGACCTGGTCGGTGATCAGTGCCCGGGGCGAGTCGGCCACGTCCGGGGTGATCTCGACGCCGCGGTTCATGGGCCCGGGGTGCATCACGATGGCGTGTTCCGGCAGGGCCGCGAGTCGACGAGCGTCGACGCCGTACAGACGCGCGTACTCCCGGCTGGAGGGGAAGAAGGCGCGGTGCATGCGTTCGCGCTGGACCCGCAACAGATACAGCACGTCGGCGTCCGCCAGCGCGTCGTCGAGGTCGGTCACGACCTCCACGTCGCCCACCTCGGTCCAGGCCGACAGGTCGGTCGGCAGCAGCGTGTCCGGGGCCACCAGTCGGACGCGCGCACCGGCCAGCGTCAGCGCCTCGATCTCCGACCGCGCCACCCGTGAGTGGATGATGTCGCCGCAGATGGTGACGGTGAGGCCCTCGAGGTGCCCGAAGTGGGACCGCATCGTGTAGAGGTCGAGCAGGGCCTGGGTCGGGTGCTGGTGCCAGCCGTCCCCGGCGTTGAGGATCGGCACGTCGAGGTGGCGGGTGAGCTGCAACGGCGCGCCCGACGAGCCCGACCGGATCACGACCGCATCGACGCCCATCGCGTCCAGCGTCAGGGCGGTGTCCTTGAAGGACTCGCCCTTGGAGACACTCGAGCCCTTGGCCGAGAAGTTCATCACGTCGGCCGACAGCCGCTTGGCCGCGATGTCGAAGCTCAGCCGCGTCCGGGTCGAGTCCTCCAGGAACAGGTTGCACACCGTGCGGCCGCGCAGGGTCGGGACCTTCTTGATCCGCCGTGCCGAGATCTCGTCCATGACCTCCGCGGTGTCCAACACGAGCTGGAGGTCCTCGGCATCGAGGTCGTCGATGGCGATCAGCCGGTTGGCCTTCATGCGCGCACCCCGCTGCCCGACGCGCTCCGCGCCCCGTCCGCGACGCCGTCGCCGGCGACAGCCTCCAGCACGACCTCGTCGACGTCGTCGATCTCGGCCAGCCGGACGGTGATCCGCTCGGCCAGTGCCGTCGGGAGGTTCTTGCCCACGTGGTCGGCGCGGATCGGCAGTTCGCGATGGCCCCGGTCGATCAACGTGACCAGGCGGATGGCATCGGGTCGGCCGACGTCCAGGATGGCGTCCATGGCCGCTCGTATCGTCCGCCCGGTGAACAGCACGTCGTCGACGATGACGACGGTGATGGCGTTCACGTCGACCGGGAACCGGGTGTCGTTGAGTGCCCGCACGGGCCGGGAGGCAACGTCGTCGCGATACAGCGTGACGTCGAGCGGGCCGTACGGCACCGCCTGGCCCTCGATGGCCTCGATGTTGGCCGCCAGCCGTTCGGCCAGTGGGACGCCGCGGGTCTGGACCCCCATGAGGACCAGGTCGTCGGCGCCGTGGTTGGCCTCGACGATCTCGTGGGCGAGGCGCCGGAGGGCCCGTCGGATGTCATCGGCATCCAGCAGCCGGGTCATGCGCACACCGCACGATCGCGGGTCCGGGCCGGTGGGGAAACAGGAGCGCCGACCCACTGGACGACGGGGTCGGCGATCGATCGAGGCGCACACGGAAGCACGAGCCTGCTCCTTCTCGGCCTCACGGGACCGGGGTTAAAGGACGTTGGGCTGTTGTTGCCGTCGGCACCCTACTGAACCACCCGGCCCCGTGTCGAACGTGCACCGCCGGCGCGAGATCCCACCCCTTCGGGACGGCACCCGACGCCCGTGTGCCGAGACCACGTGAGCCGGCGGGCGGCGCGGTGAGCCTCGGGGGTCAGGGCAGGCGCAGGACCTGGCCGACACGGATCACGTTCGGGTTGCTGATGCGATCGTCGTTGGCGCGGTGCAGGGCCGGCCAGCCACCGCTGACGTCCTGGGCGGCCGCGATCCGGGACAGGGTGTCACCGGACCGGACGCGGTAGGTGCCGCCCGTGCTCGCCGTCGCGGCCGGCTCGTCGTTGGCCTGCTCGGATGCCTCGGACGCACCGGAGACGCGCAGGACCTGGCCGACGCGGATCACGTTGGGGTTGGCGATGCGGTCGTCGTTGGCGCGATAGAGCGCACGCCAGCCACCGTCGACGTCCAGCCGGGACGCGATCCGGGCCAACGTGTCACCCGAGCGCACCCGGTAGGTGCCCGACGGGGACGAGGATGGCGGGGACGAGGCCGAGTCGTCGGACGAGTCGCCTGCGGCGGGCTCGGGGTCCGACGACCCACCGGACAACGACCCCGACTGGAGTTCGGCCTGGGTCAGGCCCATCTTGTCCGAGCAGTAGGGCCACGCGCTGGAGACGTTCTGGAGGTCCAGCAGGCGCTCGGCGGTCTTGATCTGCTCGGCGCGCGTGGCCTGGTGGGGGTACCGGGCATAGCGGGTGCCTCCGGCCCAGTCCCAGGATCCCTTGGAGAACTGCAGGCCCCCGTAGTAGCCGTTGCCGGTGTTGATGTCCCAGTTCCCGCCGGACTCGCAGCGGGCGAGGCGGTCCCACTCGGAACCGGTCCCGGCCCCGGCCGGACTCGCGATGGCCCCCATGGCCAGGGCGGTGGCGGTGGCAGCGGTCAACGCGAGTCCGCGTTGCAACCAGGTCGCCGGAGTCGATCGGACGGAGGAGGTGGAGACGGACATGCAGGGCTTTCGGCCGGGAACGATGACGCGAGCGACGTCGGTCGTTCGCCGGCTCGAACGGTCGGGACCCGCGGGGGGTGAGGGATGGGGGACCGTCGCGCCGGTGGGCGTGCTCGCGACTCCCCACCGTAGGATTCCGGGCCCGTGGGTGACCCGTCCCCATCGGACAGGTGGCAGGCCTGCCAGTGGCCGCCAGCCCCGCTACCCGGCCCCGCCACCAGCCTCGCTACCAGGCGCCGCCACCACCGCCACCACCGCCGCCACCGGAGAAGCCGCCACCCCCGGAGAAGCCGGATCCGCCACCGGACGACGACGGTGGCGCCGCGGACACCGCCGAGGACGCGACGCTGGAGAACGAGTTGATCCCGTGCGAGAACCGGATCGCGTCGAACACGCCGCTGCCGTAGTAGTAGCCGCCGACGGCGGAGCCGATGTCCACGCCGATCTCGGCGAACGCCTCGGCCCAGCGGTCGACGACGCCGAACACGATCGCGTACGGCAGGTAGTCGGCGAAGATCTGTTCCTTCTCGGCGAAGTCCATCCGGTCGGCCTCGGCTCGTGCGATGAACTCGCGGAAGCCCATCGTGTCGACCAGCAGGGCGGAGCCGGCCGACGTGCGAGCCGGCGCCCAGCGACTCAGGATCGCGACCAGCCCGCCGACCAGGAACACGGCAACGCTGATCGCACCCAACCCCGGGGCCATGAGCAGGAAGAACGAGCCGAAGCCCACCGCGGCCAGCACCAGGCCGAGGACCACCCAGTTCGTCCGGGCCGAGGACGGGTCCCGACGGAACCACCCACCGGTGGTCACGGTGTCGTAGAGCATGGTCGACACCTTCTGGTAGGTCCCCGAGAAGGTGCCCTTGAGTCCCGACACGGTGACCATGGTGCGGTCGTCGAACAGCCCGTCGAGGAGTTCCGACTCCCACGCCGCCAGCACGCCCATGTCGACACCGGGAACCCGTGACAGGTGCCAGTCGTCCTTGGAGAACCACCCGGTCCCGGGGACCTCGGTGATGGTCAGGTAGCCCCGGGTGGCGAGGTCGACGATGGACGCCGACACGTCCACGGGGTCGACGCGTTCGTCGATGAGCACACCCAACACGCCCGGACGGAGGTCGTGGGGTGGCCGGAACAGGACGGGAACGGGCGGCGTGTCGAACAGCCCGCGCCGGCGTCCTTCCTCGTCGGACCGGACCACGCCGGCGGCCGTCACGCCGCCCACGGTCTGGCGATCCCGTCCGGTGTGCCAGATGCGCCAGAGGGCCAGCGCCACCCCCGACACGAACACCAGCGCACCGCCCGGTACCGACCAGGGGTTGCCGACCAGGGCCTGCAGCGGACCCGGACGGCGACGCAGCAGCGGGGTCGACACGTCGACCGCGCCGGGTTCGAGGCCGACCACCACCGACGGGAACGCGCTCGGGCCCAGGCGCCCGAACGCGAAGGTCGCGGTGTCCCCGTCCTGCTCGATGGGGCAGGTCACGTCGGACGTGCCGGCCGAGCCCGCGTAGCACCCGACCTGCTGGATGCCGGGGGCCGTGACCCGGACCTGCAGGTCCGCGATCGACACACCCCAGGAACCGATCGGGTCCCAGTAGAGCTCGTCGTGGTCGGCGAAGGCGTTCATGCCGCCACGCACGGTGTACTGGATCACGTAGGACTGGGCGCCGGTCACGTAGATGTCCGGGTCACCGATCCGCGCGGTCAGTTCGTCGCCGGACGTGGACAGGTCCACGTCGGTGGGGGCCCCGGAGGACGACGACACCACGATGTCGTCGATCTCGGTCACCCGCTGGTAGTCCGCCGGGTCCCCGTCGACCTCGATGGTGGACTCGGGGGGCAGCGGGTCCGGCAACGACTCGTAGACGTCCCAGAAGCGGAAGATGCCGCGCTGGTCGCCCTCGAAGAAGACCTCGATGCGCTCGGTGACGGCCAAGGACGAGTCGTCCCCGACCTGGATGTCGACGTCGTAGTCGGTGATGCGCCACGGACCCGCGTCCTGGGCCTGCGCGGCGGGCGCGCCCGCTCCCACGAGCAGCAGGCAGGCAGCCGCCAGTGCGACCAGCATCCACCGGCGAACCGCCGTCGTGGTCCGGTCGCTGCGGGCGCTCATGCCCGCCCCTCGGGCCACGACGCCTCGTCGGCCGGTGGTCCGTCCCCCGGACCGGACCCCTCGCCGGCGGTCGGCATGGCGGTCGGGCCGTCGCCGGGACCACCGCTGGCCGGGGTCGGGGTGTCGGGGAGGTCGAGGTCGACCTTCGGGACGCTGCGCTCGTCCTGGCCGGCCTCGAAGTAGGGCTTGCGCTCGAATCCCAGCGGTCCGGCGATCAGCACGGACGGAAACGTCTCGACCCGCGTGTTGAGGTCCTCGACGACCGCGTTGTGGTACCGCCGGGAGAAGGCGAGGTCCTCCTCCAACACGGCCAGTTGTCGTTGCAGGGCGAGGAAGTTGTCCGACGCCTGCAGGTCCGGATAGTCCTCGGCCACGACGAACAGCCGGCGCAGTGCCGCCACCAGCATCCCGTCCGCCGCCTCGGCCTCGGCCGGTCCCGAGGCCGCCACCACGGCCCGGCGAGCGCGGGTGACCTCCTCGAAGGTCTCCCGCTCGTGGCCGGCGTAGCCCTTGACGACCTCCACCAGGTTGGGCACCAGGTCGGCGCGTCGCTGCAACTGGACGTCGATGCCCGACCACGCCTCCTCGGACTTGTTGCGCAACCGGACCAGGGCGTTGTAGGTGACGGCGACGAACACCCCCAGCACCACGACAAGGACGATCCCGACCAGCACCCAGACCATCGTGGCTCCTCGACCGTCGGCCTCCGTCGACCGATCGACGGCGATGGTAGGTGCGGGGCACGGCCACGGCGGGCAGGACCGGCCGCGAACGGGGGCCTCGTCAGTCGCCGCGCTCGACCTGGCCCAGCAGGATGCCGCCCGGTTCGTCGGGCTCGTCGCCGTGATCGATGTCGAGGGCGGGGTGGGCGACCGGGGCGTCGGGCGCCGGTGCGGCCGAGGCGGACGTCGGTCCGGTCCCGTCGCCGTCCGCCCCGTCTGGCTCGTCCGCCTCGTCCGCTTCGACACGGTCGTCGTCGACCACCTCCCCACCGGCAGCCGCGTCGGCCAGCAGCGGCACGACGACGTCGCCGTCGGCATCGGGGTGCCACTCGCCACGTCGTGCCTGCCGGAGTTCGATCGCCCGCTCGCGGATGGGGTCGA
>JAGXFT010000179.1 GCA_024637135.1 Nitriliruptorales bacterium
ATGCGGATCCGGTCGGTGGCCAAGGACGGCGCGCTGGCCGCGCTGTCGGCGTCGCGACCCGGCAAGAAGGCCAAGCAGCGCGACTGGGAACTGGAACAGGCCAACGCCGAGATCGCCAGGCTGTCCGAGGCGGTCAAGGAGCTGGCGGTCAAGTTGACGTTGGTGGAGGGAAAAGACGGCTGGGGTTGAGTGGCCGCATCCCCCGTCGGGTCGACGCGGCCACCAAAGCCGACCTGCTCGGTCTGGTCGACCATGCCGCTACTGCCGGGTGGCCGCTACGTCGTGCCGCCCACGTGTTGGACATCAACGAAGGTCGGGTGTGGCGCTGGCTGGCCCGCCGCACCGACGGCCGACTGGTCGACCGCCGCCCGGGCGGGGCGCCGCTGCACGGGCTGCTGGCGGATGAGATCGACGCGGTCGTGACGCTGTTCCACGAGTGGGGCGACATCGACCGGTCCCACCGCAAGCTCGCCCATCGCGGGTCCTACCTGTACCGGGTGTGGGTGTCACCGTCGTCGGTTCGACGGATCCTGGCCGAACAGGGGCTGGTCTTGAAGCAACGGCCCCGTCCGGGACGGTCGGTTCGCAAGCCGTTCCCGGTCTGGGTGGACTACACCCCGAGGGGGTGTCAGATGGTCTGTGTAGAGGCTGACCTGACACGATGAGGCGCACACCTCGGGAGGATCTGCACGATGAACCCGACGACCCAGACGATCAACGACCACTTCGATAACGTGGCCAGGGGTGCCGTGGCCGCGACCCGAGACTGGCGCAGCCAGGTTGCGTGAACAGCTCGCCGACGAGGGCTGGCTGGACGAGCTGCTGGAGCACGCCGATCGCGACGGGATCCATCTGACCGGACCGGGCGGGTTCCTGCCCGAGCTGATCAAGGCGGTCCTGTGACGTCCCGCTGGACGTCCCGCGTGACCGGCACTCGACGTTCGAGCCGCGGCTGGTCGGCAAGGGCCAGCCGCGGCTGGGCGGCCTTGACGACATGATCATCTCGCTGTACGCGGGCGGGATGACCGTGCGCGACATCCAGCACCATCTGGCCCGCACGCTGGGCACCGAACTATCGCACGAAACGATCGCCAACGTCACCGACGCCGTGCTCGAAGAGGTCACCGTCTGGCAGTCACGGCCGCTGGACGCGTTCTACCCGATCGTGGACTTCGACGCGCTGGTGGTCAAGGTCCGCGACGGCGCCCACGTACGCAACAAGTCCGCCCACATCGCCGTCGGCGTCGGCCTGGACGGCGTCAAGCGGGTCCTGGGCATCTGGGTCCATGCCACCGAGGGCGCCAAGTTCTGGGCCGGGGTGTGCGCCGAACTGGCCAACCGCGGGGTCACCGACATCCTCATCGCCTGCTGCGACGGGCTGACCGGGCTGCCCGAGGCGATCGAGGCCGCCTTCAAGCAGACCACTGTGCAGACCTGCACCGAGCACCTGCTGCGCGCCAGCCTGCCGTTCGTGTCCTACAAGGACCGCAAGGCCCTGGCCCGCGAACTCAAGAAGATCTACACCGCCCCCACCGCCGACGCCGCCGAGACCGCCCTGCTCGAGCTGGCCGACAGCGAGCTCGGGACCCGCAACCCGCCGCGATCGCGACTTGGCACAACGCCTGGGAACGGTTCACCCCGTTCCTGGCGTTCCCGCCCGAGGTCCGCAGGATCATCTACACCACCAACGCGATCGAGTCGCTGAACTACGAGCTACGCAAGATCATCAAGAACGCGGCCACTTCCCCAACGACGCCGCCGCGATCAAGTTGCTGTGGCTCGCGATCCGCGACATCGAGGACAAGCGCGCCCGCCAACGCGCCAAGGACCGCGGAAAGCCACGCACCAAGCGCACCGCGCCGAGCCGGCTCATCGAGGGCTCGCCCGGCGGTGCCGGGACCTCCGGCACGCGCGACAGTGCGCGCGATGGGGTTCGTCGGCATACTGGTCCTTCAACGAAGGAGACATGCGGGAGGTCACCATGCAGCGACGCATAGTCGTCGGGGTTGACGGGTCGACGCACTCGCGGGAAGCTTGGCGATTTGCGCTGGAGGAAGCTCGTCTCCGCGACGCCAAGGTCCAGGTGCTCCACACCTATCGGGGGCCCCCGTCTGGCCGACCGCGCGGGTTCACCTCGCCGGTCACGTGGCCCTCGCGCGACTTCCTCGAAGCCCAGGCCCTCGGGGTCATTGACCACACGATCGGGGTCGCCCCGGGCGACATCACGGTCGAGCGGATCGCCACGCCCGAGAGCCCGGCGGCTGCCCTGCGACGCCTCGGCCTTGGCGCCGACCTCATCGTCATCGGGTCGCGTGGCCACGGGGGATTCGCGGGGCTCCTCCTGGGGTCGGTGAGTCAGCAGGTGGTTCGCCACGCGCCATGCCCGGTGGTCGTGGTCCCGGCCGTCGAGACTCCACTGTCCGCACCCGGATGACGGGCTGAACCGCCCCTTCCTCGATCGGGGCACCGCAGGCGCGCCCCGTCCTTGTCCAGTCCATCGCGGGAGGGTTGTTCATGGCCGTGTCGATCGCATCCCGGGCCGTAGGTATTGGCGCATCGGTCCGGGACGCGGACGCCCGCGGCGATCGCAGCCCTGTCGGACGGACCCTCATTCAGCCCCCGAACGCCAGGCACATAATTACAATGACGTAAGTTCGATCGGAGATCCTTCGGTTGCGTACCCCGATCTGCGATGTTTGCCTCTGTCGAAGGAGGCAGGATGCCCCGGACCAGTCCGTACCAGATCGTGCTGTCCGATCAGGAGCGCGATCAACTGGAGACCCGTGCCCGCCGATATACGTCACCGTACGTCGACGTGGTGAGAGCCAAAACTGGTCCTGCAGACCTGTCGATGGTCGCTGACGGCCACGAGGTGCTGGCACCGACAGGTCCGGTGTTCGAGGTCCTGTGTGCGGCCTACCGCAGGCCGCTGCTGTCTCGCATACGTGTCCAGTGACCAAGGAGCCGAACGAGCCGGCGCGTGACGATCGCGGCGCGGTGGACGGTGAGGCATCCGGCCACGGGATCGGGCGGGGTGGGGCCGCCCGGGTGTGGTGGTTGGTGGCGCTCAACAGTTTCGGGGGCCCGGCCGGGCAGATCGCGGTGATGCACCGCCTTCTGGTCGAGGACCGCCGTTGGTTCTCCGAGAATCGTTTCCTGCATTCGCTGAACTACTGCATGCTGCTGCCTGGCCCCGAGGCCCAGCAGTTGGCGTCCTACTTCGGGTGGCTGCTCCACGGTGTGCGCGGCGGGCTGATCGCCGGCGGGTTGTTCATTCTGCCCGGCTTCGTCGCCATCATGATTCTCAGCGTGCTGTATGCGGGATTCGGTGACGTCACCGCCGTGGAGGCACTGTTTTACGGCATCAAGCCGGCCGTGATGGCCATCGTCGCCGCCGCGGTCGTGCGTATCGGCTCACGGGCACTCACGAACCGTGCCATGTACGCCATCGCGGCTGGCGGATTCGTCGCGATCTTCTTCCTCGACATTCCCTTCCCGCTCATCATCGCCGCTGCCGCCCTGGTCGGCTTCTTCGGCGGTCGCCGGTGGCCGGAGGTGTTCGACGTCATCCGCGGCCACGACACCGAGACCGTCGATGAGCCGACCGCTCGTGTCTCCGACGTTGCCCAGGCCGTCAAACCCTCGACCCGACGGTCGGTCAGAGTCCTGGCGATCGGGTTGAGCGTGTGGTTCGCCCCGATCGTGGCGCTGGCGATCTGGACCGGCCGCGACAGCATCTGGGTTGAAGAAGGTCTGTTCTTCTCCACCGCCGCCGTCGTCACATTCGGAGGCGCCTACTCGGTGCTGGCCTACGTCGCCCAGCAGGCCGTGCAGACATATGGATGGCTGCTGCCCGGCGAGATGCTCGACGGGCTCGGCATGGCCGAAACCACCCCCGGGCCACTCATCCAGGTCGTGCAGTTCGTCGGCTTCATGGGCGCCTACCGGGCCGACCTCGGCATCGACCCGATGCTCGCCGGCGTGCTTGGTGCGATCCTGACCACCTGGGTCACCTTCGTGCCGTGCTTCCTGTTCATCTTCCTTGGCGCCCCCTACATCGAGTACCTCCGCGACAACCACCAGCTGACCTCCGCCCTGTCGACCGTCACCGCCGCGGTCGTCGGTGTGGTGGTCAACCTCGCCGTGTGGTTCTCGCTCCACACCCTCGTCGGCCAGGTCGACGACGTCCGAACTCTCGGGATCCGCCTCTTCGTACCCGACGTCGCCACCATCGACCCCGTCGCGGCCTCCATCGCCGCAGCAGCCTTCCTGGCGATGTTCAAACTGCGGTGGACCATGCTGCGCACACTCGGCGTCAGTGCCGCCATCGGTGCCACACTCCACCTGACCATCTTGGCCTGACTGGGCAACCGGACGTGCCCCGGTCGGGTGGGTGGATCGGGCACGACCTGAAGCGCCCGGTGAACGCACCCCGGGCGCATGAACTCGAAGACCGGCCTCCTGGCGCCGTGTCGTCGCGCGGACCGAGGAGCATCCGATGGAACTGTTCACAGATGTCATCCCCGACGCCGACGAAGACGCCGCTGTGGCGGCTGCCCTACTACATGGGGGACTTCAAGTTCAGGAGAGGTAGGTGGGTGGTGGCATGATGGTGACACCAAGTGTCAACGGTGGAACTCCCCACCGACGGACAGCTGATCTCCCCGCTGGCGGACATGAAAGCTCCCCGCTGGCGGACAACAGATCTCCCCACGTGGGTCAGGTCAGTGGTGTCACCCCTTGCCGTCGAGGGCGTTTGCGAACCGGTGGCAGTCGCCCTCGGTGACCACGAGGTGAGCGTGGTGCATGAACCTGTCGACCCCCGCGGTCGCGAGTGTGGCTGGTAGCAGCTGGTCGAACCCGGGTGCACCTTGGAGCTGATGGCGATCGAGCGGCGTTCGTAGGCGGCCGCGTCGATGACCCGGAACAGCGCCTTGGCGGCCTCGACGGGGACCGGGGGCAGGCCGATGTCCTCAACCACGACGAGGTCGGCCTTCAGGACCCGGCCGATGGCCTTATCGACGGTGTCATCGGCGCGGTGGCGCGTCACGAGTGCGCCGAGGTCTCCATGGTGAACCAGGGCACGGTGAGTCCGTCGTCGATGTCGGCGTTGCCGAGTGCTTGGACGGGTCGACCACGGCGAGGTTCTCCGCCCGTCGGATCCATTCGAGTGCGCGCAGGGCCTGCTGGGTGGACGCCGGGACGGTCGAGGCGGCCGATCGCCAGTCGTCGAAGGTCTTGCCGGAGGGGAACCGGGCGCGCTTGCGGCGGTTGCGGGTCATCGCGGCATCGTGACCTCAAAACGCGAGCCAGGCGGGCCGACGCGGCCGACTGCGGACGAGCGGCCTTCACCCTCCGGGGTGTTTGGTGACCTCGCAGACCTGCGCCCGCAGGGGCGAGCTGCCGCTGGTCGGGTCACTCGGGGTCTGGCTGAGCACCAGGTTGAGGTTGGCGCTGTCAGGCCCGAACGGGGGGTGGCCGGGCAGGTCGAGTTCCTCGCACGCTTCGAACCAGCCGTGCTGGCCGCACACCACGTCGTCGGCGAGGCTGTGGTTGAACGCGGCACGGGCCCGGACGCGGCCCTTGGGGGTCGCGATCTCCACCCAGTCGCCGGCGGTGATGCCGCGCGCTGCTGCCGTGTCGGGGTGCAGCTCCACTTGCGGGTCAGGGGCGCGGCTGCGCAACCTGGCGACCTGGCGGTGCTGGGTCTCGCAGAAGTGCAGGGGCTTCGCACAGGTCAGCACCAGCGGGAATTCCTCGGCGAGGTCTGGGCGCGACCGTGGGCTCGTGGCCGGCTCGGTGAAGGTCGGGACCGCAGGCTGGCCGACATCGAGGAAGTCCTCGGCGTACAACTCGATCCGGCCGGTCGAGGTCGCGAACCCGGCTGGGACACCGTCGCCACCGGCCGCCGCGTACTTACGGTGATGCGTCTCCAGCGGCAGCTGGACCCCCGACGGGTCGTCGCGCAGCTGTTCCAGCGTCACCCCGCTGGGCTCCAGTTGATGGCGCCAGCCGGCGTCGACGTCGCCGGCGAAGAACTGTGCACCGAGCCCCAGCCGCATCGCGAGGTCGAAGACCACCTGGACGTCAGGGCGTGCCTCGCCCACCGGTGGCACCAGCGGACGGCGCAACTGCACCAGCGACTGGGCTTCCTGGGACACCTCGAAGCCGACCTTGAGCCCCTCCGCCTCGAACGCGCCGGTCACCGGCAGGACGATGTCGGCCTGCTCGGCCGTGGGGCACATGAATAGGTCCAGGTGCACCTGGAACTCCAGCGCCTGCAGCGCGTCGCGGCCGCGCGCGCTGTCGCCGTGGGCCATCAGCAGGTTCGAGCCGAAGCTGACCAGCCCGCGTGCCTGGTACGGACGGCCCTCCAACGCAGCGGTGTAGAGGTCCTCGCCGGTGACGAACTCGAAGCGCGCCGGACCGAGGGGCCGCTCGGTGACCCCGATCGTCTTCGCCCGCTGCGCCGGATCGAGCAGATCCACGCCCGCGACCGAGTTCGTCGGCACGGGCGTGAACAGCACGTTGCCGCCGGGAGCGTCGAGGCAGCCGGTCAACGCGTACAGGACGTTGATCGCCCGGATGATCTGGGTCGTGCCGCTGTGCTGCTCGAGGCCGCTCCACGTGTAGAACGCGATCGGGCGCGACTCCCACAGGACCCGGGCGGCTCGCTCGATCTCGTCGGCCGGTACGCCGGTGATCTCCGCAGCAACCGTGGGCGGGGTGGCACGGCACTGTGCCGCGACGAGGTCGAACGCCGGTCGGCAGGCCACCGGCCCGTCGCCCGTCGCCACCTCGACCGTCCTGGCCAGTGCCAACCGACCATGGTCCTCGATGTCGGTGCCCCGGGCCGCCGGGTCGACCACGACCGGGAGCTCGGCGACTTCGTCCCACGCAACGTGATGACCCGGGTCGCCACCGGCCGCCAGGGCTTCCGCCCGCAGCAGCCGCCCGGTGTCGACACGGACCAGGAGCGGGGCGTTGGTCCAGCGACGCACGAACGGCTCGTCGAACCAGCCGTTGTCGATCATGACGTGGGTGATCGCCATGGCCAGGGCCGCGTCGGTGCCGGGCCGCACCCGCAGCCACGGGTCGGCCTTGGTCGCCAGTCCGGCCCGTCGCGGATCGACCACGACCAGCCGGGCGCCACGACGCAGCGCGGCGGTCGTCGCGGTGGCGTGGGCCAGCCGCGACACCGAGGGGTTGTAGCCCCAGAACAGGATGCACCCGGCCCGGTCCAGGTCGGGCATGTACGCGCCGGGCACTGACGCCCCGAAGGTGTACAGCGATGCGAGGTACCGACCCCAGCCGCACAACTCCATCGACACGGCAAGGTTCGGACTCCCGAACGCACGCTGCAGGCGCTGGATCCAGTCGATCGAATCGACGATCGCCGAGGTCGACGGCGACACCGAACTGAACACGACCGATTCCGGTCCGTGCTCTTCGGCCAACGCCCGCAGCCGCTCAGCCACGCTGTCCAGCGCGTCGTCCCAGCTCATGCGTTGCCATCCCGGATCGGGGGCACCCTTCGGGGTGGTGCGCCTCATCGGATGACGCAGCCGGTCGGGATGGGCCGTGATCTGTGGCGCCGCCTTCCCCTTGACGCACAGCGCCCGCCCGGTTGGATGCGAGGGATCGGGACCCAAGGTGAAGGTCCCGTCCGTCACGGTCGCCCGCGCCCCGCACCGAGAAACGCACAGCGGGCAGAACGTCGCGACCTCGGTCCCAGACGATGCTCCGGCCATGACCTGCTCCGATCCGTGCCGCACGTCCAGCCTGCCACAGACCGCCCCGCCCGTCACCCCTCGCGTGTCACCCGACGCCTGTGGCCGAGACAGACGTCCAGCCCTGGGATCGAGCACCGACCACTGCCGTGCGATGAACAGCCGGGGTCCCCGGGGCTCCAACCCGGGAGCCAGAGCGGGCAACGCGGCGACACATCGGCAGGATCGGAATGCTCGGGATGCTCGACGAGGGGCTGGCCGATCGATGAGTCGTTGGCCGTGCCGAAGCCGTCCTACGACACGGAGTAGTTGTGGACCCACCCGGCTGCGGCACGGTCGAGCACGGCCCACAGCAGTGACAGGACGGACCACTCGCCGGCAGGCATCCGATGACCTTCACGCGGCGGCGGTCCCACCGAGGGGCGGCTCGATCAGGTTGGTGTGGTGCACGCTGGGCTACCTCTACAAGGCCTGACCGCTTGTGATCGTGCCGAGCCCGGCCGGCACGCAGCGCCGGTTCTTGGCCCGGGCGTCGCGACTGTGCCCAGTATCACCGGCCATGCAGACGGTGGGTCGTGACGTGCATCACTGCGAGACGGCCCGGAGCCGGTCGCAAGTGGGCGAGCAGGTGTGCCCAAGACCGCGCGAGCCATGGTCTAGACTTCGTGTTCTCGTCGACGATCGCGTGTCTGGGTGAAGCCGGTCGTTGGCCGAGCGGAGCTGCGGTGGTCTGGTCCGGACGGTGGTGGTCACGGAGCCTGCGGTCGTTTGATGGCAGGTGGCCGACGCGCGTCGGCCTGACCAAGGTCGCGATCGGCATCGTCAGCATCGCGTTGTTCGTGCTGGCGCTGGAGCTCATGAAGGCCGGGGCGCGGGATGCCGCGCCTCTCTTCGGGACGCTGATGCGGGCCGACGATCCAGTGGACGCCCTCGGCGTCGGCTGGTTGTTCGCCTACGTCGTGCTGTCGGGGTCGCCGGTCGCGGCCGCGAGCCTGGCCTTCTTGGACAGCGGCGTGCTCACGCCCCTGCAGGCCTACGCCATGATCGCCGGGTCCAGACTCGGCGCCAGCATGGTGGTGGTGCTGCTCGGGTTCTTGTGGATCGTCAGGGGTCGCGGGTCCCGGCAGGGTCTTGCCACGGGGCTGCTGGCGATGGTGGTGACGGCCACGGTGCAGGTGCCGGCGCTGGTACTCGGCCTCGTCGTCCTGCAATCTGGGCTGGTACCTGACCTCCGGTTCACGTTGCCGTTCCTCGACGTGCTGGACCGGCTGTTCGCCCCGGTGGTGACGGCCGCGGAGGAGCTGCTTCCCGGGGTCGGGTTGTTCGCTCTCGGCACCGTCGTGATCGTGGCCAGCTTCAACCTGTTCGACCGGGCGCTGCCCGAGGTCCGCCTGCCCGGCGACGACTTGTCGGAACAAGCGGTGTTCCGCCCGATCGTGATGTTCTTGGCCGGGCTCGCCGTCACCACGCTCACTTTGTCGGTGTCGGTGTCGATCGGACTGCTGGTGCCGTTGTCGGCTCGGGGACTGGTCCGGCGGGAGAACATCGTCCCGTACGTGATGGGCTGCAACGTCTCGACCTTCATCGACACCCTGTTCGTGTCGTTGCTCGTGAAGACCCCGGACGGCTTCACGGTCGTACTCGTCGAGATGGTCGCCGTCGCGGCCGTGTCCCTGCTCGTGCTGGCGTTCGGGTTCGCCGGTTACCAGCGCCGGGTGGACCGACTGGTCGACTGGGCACTTCGCACCAGCCGGAACCTGGTCGTGTCGCTCGCAACACTTGTGATCGTCCCCTTGCTACTGGTGGTGCTGTGATGCACATCCTCTTCGTCTACGACGCGACGACCGCCGCCGGCTATGCGGCACGACTCCTCGAGGAGTTGGCCCCACGGCTGGGTGCACGCGTCACCGTCCTCGCGACGTCCCGGCGGTGGTGGCCCGGGGGCGGCGCGGGCCGCGGCGCCCACGATCCCGGTCGCGACCTCGCGTCCCGAGGGGTGCCGACCGAGGTCCACCGGGTGCGGGGCCGGCCCGTGCCTGCGATCGTCGCTCGACTCTCGGCCGGCGACGTCGACCTGATCGTGCTCGGTGGTGGCGGCGGGCGTGGTGTCCTGCCCGGCCTGCTGGGCTCTCCCGCGACCAGGGTCCTGCGAGAGTCCTCGGTGCCGGTCCTCGTCATGGGCGACGGCCCGGTCGCGCTGCGCCGCATCCTGGTCTGCACGTCCTTGGAAATGCCCCACGGCGCGTCCGCGCTGGAGCCGGCGGTCCGGATCGCGTCCGCCACGTCCGCCCAGGTCGAGATCCTCCACGTGCTGTCGCAACTGCCACGGCTGGACGGCGCACCGGAGGGCGCAACCCCGGACTTCGATCGCCGAGACCGCGCCCACGAGGCCGCCGATGCCCGACACCTCGACGAGGTGGCGCACGTGTTCGCCAGGCACGGGGTCGAGACGGGACGCAGGATCCGCCACGGACTTGTAGTCGACGAGATCATCGAGGAGGCCAGGGGCCTGCCGGCCGACCTCGTTGTACTCGGCGCCCATGACCGGCCCGGCCTCGTTCCCCACCTCCTGACGAACATCACCGAGCAGGTGGTCGGCGAACTCGACCGACCCGTACTGATCGTCCGCGAGCCATCCGAAGGCAAGGCCTGATCGGTCCCGGGAGGCGAGCGGCGACCTCCCGAGGCGCGGGAGCGGCCGTTGCCTCGGGGTCGGCGAGGGTTAGCCGGTTCACCGCCCGCTGAGGACGTAGGGTGAAAGGCAGTGTCTGGCGCAGGTGCCGCGCTTGTCGAGCCACCGTGAAGGGCTCGGTCTGTTCGTGCGGGTCCGACTCCTACTCATGGGCATTCCGAGTCGACATCGGCAAGAAGCTGATGGAGGTCGCCTTCAGAAGTCTCGCATGGGCTTCGACACCCGCCGGGAGGCCGAGCGAGCACTGCGCATGGTTCTCCACCAGGTCGATGAGGCCCGCTTCATCGACCGACACGACCTGACGCTCGAGGTCTTCCTTGAGGGCGAGTGGATTCCGGCTGTTGGTCCACCGAACCTTCGCGAGTCCACGTGGGCGAGTTACGCCGGGGAGCTGCGCCGGCACGTGATCCCGTCATTGGGGTCGGCCAAGATCCAAGATCTACGACCCGCACACCTCAACCGCCTGTACGGCGAGCTCCTTCGACACGGGCGGAAGGACGGCAGCGGCGGGCTGTCACCACGAACCGTGCGATACATCCACACGATCGTCCGGAAGG
>JAGXFT010000180.1 GCA_024637135.1 Nitriliruptorales bacterium
ACCCAGGGCCAGGTGCTCGTGCGCGTGGTCGACACCGACCGGACCGCGGGCAACGGCCGGGCGGACACGGTGACCGTCGACCGGCTCGTCGTCCGCACGGTCAACCCGCTGGGCGCGGTCCCCGACGTGGCCGTGACCGCGCCCGACGGCCAGGCAGACGAGACCGGCGACCAGGGCGTGGTCCGGGTCACCCGCAGCGACTCGTCCGGATCCCTGGTCGTGGCCTACGACGTCGGCGGTACGGCCACCGAGGGAGTCGACTTCGCGACCCTGGACGGGACCGTCACGTTCGCCGACGGGCAGGACACGGTCGACATGTCGATCGTGCCGCTCGACGACCCCGACATCGAAGGCGACGAGAGCGTGGAGGTGCGACTGACCGTGTCCTCCGCCTACACCATCGTGCCGCCCGGGACGGCCACGGTCGTGATCCGCGACGACGACGTCGCCGTGTCCGACGCGCGGGCCACGGCCCAAACCACCGTGCTCGGGTCCGTCCAGGGCGGGAACCTGGCCTCGACCCACTTCGACGACGGGGACGTCGAGACCCTGCGCGAGGAGTACACCCAGGGCGGTCGCTGGCGAGCGCGGCTCGATCACCGGTGGACCTTCCAGGTCGCCGGGGGCAGCAGCGTGGAGTTCCGGGCGCGCGCCCACCGGCTCGGCACCGAGAACATGGTGTTCTCGTGGTCGACGAACGGGTCGACCTGGACCCCGCTGGTGACGGTGGACAGCGGCACGGAGCAGTCGTGGACTGCTGGCCTGCCCGCCGGCGTGAGCGGGACCGTCCAGGTCCGGGTGACCGACGCGCTCGACGACAAGAACGACGTCGACCGCGGGTCGATCGTCGTGGACGAACTGGTCATCCGCTCGACACCGTGAGCGGACGGGCCCGCGTGCCCCGGGCCCGCCCCGACGGCCGCGTCCATGCTGGCCGGCGAGGAGGCGGGCGACCCGAATCGGGACGACTGTCCCTGTCGGGTGGCGTGCCGGACGTGGTCAGGTGCGGCCCGGACATGATCCAGGTGCAGCATCGGGGGGGGGGTCGCCTCGTGCTCCGGTACGGGAGTCGTCGTGATGAGTGTCGCCAGGTCGAAGGTGCCCTCGTACCTGCCGTTCCGCCGCACTGCATCGACGGCACGGTGGCTGCGTCGCCTGGGGGTGGTGCTGGTGGCGCTCGCGCTGGCCGTGCCCGCGCTGTTCGTGGCGGAGCCCTCGGCGTCGGCGATCGAACCCCACACCTTGGCCGAGGAGAACCTCCTGGTGACCGCCGACCTCGGTGTCGTCCGTCCCACCGGCATCGGCTACGACCCCGTGACCGACGTGTTGTGGGTGGGCGAGCCCGGGGACGACGCCCTGGTGGGCATGGCGCGCGCCACCGGCGACGTTGCCGACGTCCGCCGCGTCACCGGTGACCCGGCGACCCTGAACATCGGTGTCGACGGTGTCCTGGCCTCGGTGGGCGTCGGCGCAATCACCGTCGACGGCACCGGCGGGGGCCCGCGACGCGTCGTGGTGCCGGTGGAGGAACCCGTCGCAGTGACCACCGACCCCGCGAACGGCGACGTCGTCGTGCTGGATGCCTCGGGACCGAGCGTTGTGCGGGTCCCGGCCGATGGTGGCCGAGTCGAGCGGGTCGGGATCGAGGTGGACGGGACCGGCCTCGAAGCGGTGGCCGTGGACCCCGCCAGCGGACTGGTCCACGTTGCGGACTGGTCGGCTGCCACGGTCTACACCCTGGACGACGACGGATCGGTCGTCGGCACCCTTGTCGTCGAGTCCGAATCGATGGTCGAACCCGGGGCGATGACCTTCGCCCCGACCCTGGACTCGACCGACCCACCGGAGGCAACCAGCCTGTTCGTGGCCGACGCCGGCGCAGAGGACGGGTCGGGCATGGTGGTCGAGTTGTCGATGGCCGCCGCGGCCGCCGTGGCGGCCACCGACGTGGCACCGCTGGTCAGGACCACCCAGTTGTCCTCCTTCTCTCCGCCCAGTCCGGACTCGGCCGGTGTCACGTGGTTCGCCGACGTCGACCACTTGATGATCGCCGACTCCGAGGTCAACGAGATGCCGATCTTCGCCGGCCGGAACCTGTTCGAGACCTCGCGAGGTGGCGGCCTGTTGCGCACGGGGGGCACGCTGCCGTGGTCGAACGAGCCCACCGGCCTGTCCCACGACCTCGCACACGGCCGACTGTTCGTGTCGGACGACGGCAGCAGCGGCAAGCTCCACACCGTGACGCCGGGGCCCGATGCTGCCTACGGGACCAGCGACGACGAGATCACGACCGCGACCATGGGCAGCTACGGCTTCGGGACGATCGATGCCGAGGGTGTGGCCTACCACGCACCGTCCGACACCGTGTTCGTCGTCGACGGGGTGAACGCCGAGATGTGGCGGATCTCCCCGGGTCTCGACGGGGTGTTCGCCGGTGGTGGCCTCAGCGGCGACGACACCATCACCCACTTCGACCTCGCGGTGCACGGCATCCAGGACCCGGAGGGGGTCGCCCACAACGCATTCGAAGACACCCTGCTGGTCGCGGACCGTCGGACCGACCTGGTCCACGAGCTGACCCTGTCCGGCAGCGAGGTGCGTGTCATCGACATCTCCGCGGCGTCGGCTCGCACGCCGGCCGGCATCACGCTCGCGCCGTCCTCGGACAACTCGGGCGGGACGTCGATGTACGTCGTCGATCGCGGCGTCGACAACGACTCGGACCCGAGCGAGAACGACGGACGACTCCACGAGCTGCGCCTGCCGGGGGCGACGGGCGACGTCCCACCCACGGCGGCCGACGACAGCGCCACCACGGTCGTCGACGCTCCGGTCACCGTCGACGTCCTGGCCAACGATGCCGACCTCGGTGGCGATCCGCTCACCGTCGGGACGGTGACCGATCCACCATCGGGCACGGTCGCGGTCGACGTGGTCGACCAGACGATCACCTACACCCCGGACGCCGGCTTCGTCGGGACCGACGGGTTCGACTACGAAGCCTGCGATCCGGCCGAGCAGTGTGACGTCGCCACCGTCACCGTGACGGTGATGCCGGCCAACGCGCCGCCGGTCGCCAGCGACGACGCCGTCTCCACGGGTGTCGGACTGGCGCGCTTCATCGCCGTGCTGGCCAACGACACCGACCCGGATGGTCAGCCCCTCCGGGTCGCCGACCTGGTCCATCCCGCGAACGGCACCGCCGTCATCGAGGTCGACCAGACCGTGACCTACACGCCCGACGCCGGCTTCGAGGGCATCGACACGTTCACCTACCGGGCCGACGACGGACTGGACACCTCGGCCCCGGCGACCGTCACCGTCACCGTGTCGGCGGGGTACGTGGAGCCGCTCGAGATCCAGGTCTCGGCCGACACCGACGACGCGGAGGAGGCGGCGGACGGCACGATGGACCGGGGCAGTTCGGACCTCGAGATGGTCCAGGAGGCGACGGTGCAGACCGTCGGGGTGCGCTTCGACAGCGTGGCCCTGCCTCCCGGGACGACGATCGAGTCGGCCTGGGTGCAGTTCCAGGCCGACGAGACCGACGGGACCCCGACCCAGCTCCAGCTGGCGTTCCAGCCCGCCGACGACCCGGTGACCTTCGGCGTGACGCCGTTCGACCTGACTTCTCGGCCGAGGCTCAGCTCGTCCGTGCTGTGGACGCCGCCGGCCTGGAACGTCGTGGGTGACCGTGGCGTGGCCCAGCGCACCCCGGACCTGGCCTCCCAGCTCCAGCGGCTGGTCGATCGGCCCGGGTGGAACAGCGGCAACGCGATGGTGCTGCTGGTGTCGGGCAGTGGCAAGCGCACGGCCGAGGCCCACGATGGCTTCCCGTCCCAGTCCGCGACCCTGCACGTGGCCTACGACGGCGCGGGCGGCACGCCCAATGGGCGGCCGGTGGTGGAGGCCAGCGCTGATGCCACGGCGCTGGGCGGGGCTGCGACCCTGTCGGGTGAGGTCGTCGACGACGGGCTGCCGGGCGGCTCGCTGGACTCGACCTGGACGAAGGTGTCGGGTCCGGGAACGGTGACGTTCGCCGACGCCAACGCGTTGGACACCACGGCGACCTTCTCGACGGCGGGCACCTACCAGTTGGAGTTGGCGGTCGATGACGGTGACCTGGTGGGGACCTACCTGGCACCGGTGGAGGTGGTGGCGCCGGGGGACACCGGGCCATCGACGGTGTCGTTCGGGATCTTCGGCGACTACGGCAACGGCTCGGTGGATGCCGCGGCGGTCGCGGCGATGGTGGAGGGACTGGATCCGGACTTCCTGGTCACGACCGGGGACAACAATTATGGGCCGGGGGACCAGGACAGCACCGTCGGGCGGCTCTACAGCGACTGGATCGGCAACTACCGGGGCGCATACGGGGATGGTTCGGCACTGAACCGGTTCTTCACCGCCTTGGGTGACGAGGACATCGAGGCGGGTGGGGGCCTGCCCGACTACCTGGACTTCCACACCCTGCCGGGTGGTGGGCACACCGCCCCGGCGGACTCGGGCAACGAGCGCTACTACGACGTGGTGCGGGGGTCGGTGCACGTGTTCGTGCTCAACCCGCACAGTTCCGAGCCCGACGGGCGTGACGTCAACTCGGCCCAGGCCGACTGGCTGCAGGCCGGCCTGGCCGCGTCGACCTCCCCGTGGAACGTGGTGGTGGTGCACGATCCGCCGTTCTCGTCCAACGGTTCCGACACTGACACCCAGTGGCCCTACGCCGACTGGGGTGCGGACCTGGTGGTGTCGGGTGACCGCCACGTCTACGAACGCCTCGAGGTCGACGGGTTGACCTACCTGGTGTCGGGCCTGGGTGGGGCCTCGATCGCCAGCGCCGCGCCGTCGTTGTTGCCCCAGACCCAGGCCTACTACCGCGGCGGGTTCGGCGCGGTGCTCGCCACCGCCTGTCCCGGCGGGCTGACCGTGACCTTCCACTCGGTGGAACACGGCCAGGTGGACACCCACACGCTGGGCACGCCCTGCGGATCGTCCCCGGCTCCGGCCACGCCGACCGACCTGGCCGCGACGTCGGCAAGCGCGGCGGTGGACCTGACCTGGGTCGACAACGCCACCGACGAGACCGGCTACGAGGTCGAGCGGTCCGTGTCCGGGCCCGCCGGACCGTTCAACCCGCTCGGCACGCTCGGCGTCGATGCCACCTCGTTCACCGACACCGGGCTCACCGAGGAGATCGAGCACTGCTACCGGGTCCGCGCGACCGGCTTCCCGGGTCCGTCCGACTGGAGCAACGTCGCGTGTGCCACCCCGATCCTCAACGAGGCGCCCACGACCGTGGACGATGCGGCGTCGACCGACGAGGACGTCCCGGTCGTCATC
>JAGXFT010000003.1 GCA_024637135.1 Nitriliruptorales bacterium
GATCTACGCCCAGGTCGTGCACGACCACCCTGGTCGGGTCCTCGCCGTGTGGATCCGCGAGGTCCGGCTGGATCCCGGCGACGGCCGTTTCGAGGCGGTCGCCGGCGGCTTCGCCGAGACCGACGTCCCGTTGGTGCTGGCTGCCGAGTCCGGGGTGTTCGCCGACCACGCCGTCGAACTCGGCCTGCTCCCTCCGGAGGCCGCCGCGGACGTGCGCCTCGCGGTCGCCGACGCGTTGACCGACCCCAGCGGCGGCAAGTCGTGCGACCCGACCGAGGATCCCGACACCTGAGCTGACCCGTCGACGCGGCCTGCAGCCTCCCCGACAGGTCGACGGAGAACACGACCCCGGAACCCGGGGGATCGCGACAAGGTCGTGGCTAGGGTGCCGGCATGCCTGACGACGCCACCACGGACGAGACCCCCGACACGACGCCGAACCCGGCCGTGACGACCGAGCCCGGCCCGGTGATGGGGGCCGCGCTGGGCCTGCAACGCGGGATCGATCGCGTCGCGAGTTGGGGCCAGACGGCGGCATGGATCGCGGTGCTGGCGACGCTGGCGGTCGGGATCGCCAACGTCGTCCTGCGCTACGTCGGGTTCCTGGTCGGGCGATCGCTGACCAGCAACGGCCTGGTCGAGGCGCAGTACTACCTCTACTCCGTGATCTTCCTGCTGGGCTTCGCCTACGTGCTGCGCGACCAGATCAACGTGCGCGTGGACTTCTGGTTCGCCGACCAGCCACCTCGCCGCAAGGCCTGGATCGACCTCGTCGGACACGTGCTGTTCCTGGTCCCGTTCGCACTGCTGGGCGCGTGGATCTCCATCGACCCGGTGCAGTTCTCGTGGCGCGTCGGGGAGACCTCGCCCGACCCCGGCGGCCTGCCCCGCGCACCGATCAAGACCCTGATCCTGGTCGGGCTGACGACGCTGGCCGTGCAGGGGATCGCCGAGATCATCGGGCTGGTGGCCTACCTGCGCGGGCATGCCCCGTCGCCCCACGAGACCCACCAGTCCGCCACCCCGGTGGTCAAGTAGTGGGCGCCGAGTGGCTCGCGATCTTCATGTTCGTCGCCTTCATGGCGCTGATCCTGACCGGCTACCCGGTGGCGTTCAGCTTCGCCGGGGTGGCGGTGGTGTTCTTCGCGTTCGGGCTGCTGACCGGCGACGTGTCGATGGCGACGCTGTCCGGGCTGTTCTCGAAGTGGTTCGCCGACGCCGTGTCCAACTTCACGTTCCTGGCGATCCCCTTCTTCGTGTTCATGGGATCCGTGTTCGAGAAATCCGGGCTCGCCGAGCGACTGCTGACCACCATCGGGATGGTCATGGGCCCGGTCAAGGGCGGCATGGCCGTCGCGGTGATCATCGTGGGGACGCTGCTGGCGGCTGCCACCGGCGTGGTCGCGGCAACCGTCATCGTGATGGGCCTGATCTCGTTGCCCGTGATGATCAAGTACAACTACAACCATCGCCTGGCCACCGGGGTCATCACCGCCAGTGGGACGCTGGCACAACTGATCCCACCCAGCCTCGTGCTGATCGTGCTGGCGTCGTTCCTCCCCGTGTCGGTCGGCGAACTGTTCGCCGGGGCGCTGATCCCCGGGATCATGCTGGCCGTCATCTACGCCATCTACGCCGTGGTGATCGCCTACCTCCGACCCGGCACCGCCCCGCCGATCCCCGAGGAGGAACGGACCTTGTCGGGATGGGCGCTGGCGGCCGAGGCGCTGCGGTCGATCGTGCCGCCGATCCTGCTGATCCTGGCCGTGCTCGGGTCGATCTTCTTCGGCATCGCCACCGCGTCCGAGGCCGGCGCGGTCGGGGCGCTGGGCGCGGTGCTGCTGGCGCTGGGCTACCGGACCCTGTCATGGTCCATGATCCGCACGGCCGCCAAGGCCACCGCCGACATCACCGGACTGGTGCTGCAGATCCTGTTCGCCTCCACCTTCTTCGCGCTGGTGTTCGACCGCCTGGGCGGGCAGAACCTGGTGACGCAGTGGCTGCTGGACATCCCGGGTGGGTTCTGGGGCTTCATCATCGCCGCCAACATCATCGTGTTCCTGCTGGGCATCAACCTCGAGTTCCTGGAGATCGCTTCATCGTGATGCCGCTGTTCATCCCGGCCGCGCTGGCGCTGGACGTCGACCTGGTGTGGTTCACGGTGATGATGGCGATCAACCTCAACATGGCATTCATCTCGCCGCCGGTCGGGTTCTCGTTGTTCTACCTGCAGTCCGTGGCGCCACCGGAGGTCAAGACCAGCGACATCCACTGGGGGGCCGTGCCGTTCATGGGGCTGCAGGCGTTGGCGCTCGTGCTGGTGATGGCGTTCCCGCCGATCGTGACGTGGCTGGTCGACGTGCAGTTCCCGTCCTGAGCGGGTCCGGAAGCGGGCCGTATCAGGTCGTCGCGACGGCGGCTCTGGTGTGAGCCGACGGACGACGGCGGTCGACCGTTCGCTCGGTGGCGCGCGCGGGGACCTGGGAGGCAGGACATGAACGATCCATCCGTCAAGAGCTACCGCTACCTGCGGATCGGCATGGTCGGTGCGGTCGGCCTGCTGGCCATGTCGATCGGACTGGAGAGGCTGGGCGTCGACTGCTGGCAGACGTCCATCAGCGGCTACTACTACACCCCGGTGCGGGCGATCTTCGTCGGCGCCCTGATGGCGATCGGGCTCAGCCTGGTCGTGGTCAAGGGCCGCACGGAGGTCGAGGACGCGCTGCTGAACGTCGCCGGGATGCTGGCCCCGGTGGTGGCGGTGGTGCCCACGACCGAGGTCGTGACGTGCTGGTCGGTGCCGCCCGCCCAGTTCCCGGTGGACGCAACGGAGTTCGCGACCGTCTTCGAGGCCGCGATCCGCAACAACATGGGGGCGCTGCTGATCACCGCGGCGGTCGGCCTGGTCGTCGCGGCCGTGCTGGGACAGCGGACGATGGGGAGTGCGCGTGCGGCCGTGCGGGAACTCCAACCGGGCAGTCGCTGGGGGCTGGCCGCGGCCGTCGTGCTGGTGGTGGTCACGACCGCCGCACTGCTGTGGTGGCCCGGGTTCCCCACCCACGCCCACGACATCGCGGCCGGCCTGATGTTCGTGTGCCTCGCGGCGGCGGTGTGGTTCAACGGACGCGAAGGCGCCAAGGCCCAGGAGTCGACCTATCCCACGACGTACCGGACGATCGCGCTGGTGATGGTCGCACCGGCCGTGCTGTTGCTGCCGTTCTTCAACGGCTTCGACCACCGCGTGTTCGTCGTCGAGGCGATCGAGATCGCGTCGTTCGCCACCTTCTGGATCCTCCAGACCCGCCAGTTCTGGACCCGGGAGGTCGCCGAGACCGACCACCTCCCCCACTTCGACCACCCCTGACGCGGCGGCATGGGGCGAGTTCGCCTGCGGGCTGATGCGAGGAACGCGTGCTCATCGAGGTGGTGTTGTCCCAGACGTGTCGTGCTGCGGGGTTCGAACGGCGAACCCTGTTGACGGCGGCCACCACGTTGGCCCGGATGCCTGCCACCCGCCAGGCCTTCGCCGAAGGCTGGATCTCGTGGTCGCAGGCCCGTGCGGTCGTGACTGCGGTCGGGCGTGTCGACGTCGACGGTCGTGCGCGTGTCGACGGCCTCGTTGCCGAGTTGGCGTTGTTCGAATTGGACACCGGGTGGGACGCCGACACCCTCGAACCACTCGACCCCGACGACACCGCCGGGTCGTCCGGGAGGCCGTCCGACGTTCTGAGCGGAGCGAAGAACTCCAACGCGTCCGACGGACGCGTTGGACAAGCCTCGGACTGCTCTCCAACCGCTGGAACCAGGCCAAACGCCGCCGCGACTGGACCCTCACACGACACCCCGACGGCGCCCGAACCTGGACCGCCGCGTCGGGCAACACCATCCGCCAACCACGACCACCACACACCCGACGCGCCGACGACCCTCGACCACGCTTCGGACCGCCACCACCCGGCGGCCACACGTCGTGCCTCCTCGTCCCCTTGCCGCTCGTGCACGTCGAACTCACCGGACCGGCCAGGCCGCCGCTGCCGAGAAGGCACTTCGGTGGACTGTCCAGATCAGATGCCTCTCTCTGTCAAGACCGGGTTCGCGGCCTGATTCGCTGGGCATGGAAGGGTTGTCCGTCACCGCGGGATCGGTGCGGACTAGGGGCCTGGCGACGGGCGGCGTCGGCGGGGTTGTCGGTGCGGATGCGACGCAACGCAGCTGAGGCCCGTTTGACCGACAGGGCCTTCTTGGCGCCGTCCTCGGCCAGCTCGGTGAGCCGGGCGTCCAGCCGGCAGATCACTTGCTGGCGGCGCGACACCAGATGCCAGCGGCCGGCCAGCAGCACCCGCAGCTCGGCCGGCGCGTCGTCGCTACCGACCTGCCTCAGCCTGGTGTGGTTGGCGCCGATGATCGCCACCGCACGAGCATCGAACCCGTCGGTCTTGCGGCCCGAGTGGCCCGACAGCCGCCGCGTGCAGGGGGACGTCGCGGCCGACATGCTTGATGTGAGCCAGCGCTCCGCAATCCTCTCTTGAGTCAGACCGTGACCAGGACAGGTCCTGCCGGGCGACAGCTCGATACGAAGTCAACCCCTCGCGGGGCGACAGGCAGATACCGAGTCAGCCCGACAGGACCCCGAGCGCAACGAGTCGCGAACCCGCTGCACCTGCCCCCCACCTAACCATCAGGTTCCTCTCTGTTCGGATGGGTGGCGTGAGAGGCGATGCGGCTTGCTAATGGTCCAGTGCTCTGCGGCACGTCATCCCGCCGGCCGTCGGCGCCTCCCGACAACTGTCGGGCGCACGATCTCCGCCTAGAGCTCAAGGCTCCACTCGACCGAGTGCTGACCCGACAGCCGCCGGGTGCAGGATCACCTACGCGGCACCTGCACGCCCCCCATTGGCTCGACCGCGCACAGCGCTGATCGTGGACGACATCGACGACAACCGGGACGAGTTCGGGGTCGAGCCGATCTGCACCACGTTGCAGTTCGCCCCCTCGACGTGCTACGCCGCCAAGTCGCGGCTGCCGTCGGCCCGTGATCTGCGTGACACGGTGCTGCTGCCGGTCCTCATGACCCTCTGGGTCGCCAACTACAAAGTCTACGGTGTCCGCAAGACATGGAAGGCCATGATCCGCGCCGGACATGACGTCGGCCGGGACCAGGTCGGCCGGCTGATGCACGAACTGGGCATCCATGGAGTTGCATCGTGACGGCGGGATCGAGCGGCACTAGTTCCCGCTGCCCGGCCACGGCTTCGCGTTCGAGATCCCCGAGATCCACCGCCGTCTGGCCGCGGGGTTGGTCGAGAGCCCGACGTGGTACGGAGGCCACCACCACGACCGGATGGCCCCCGGTCGTCCCGGGCGTTCATCTCAGCGCGTGTCCCGATGCCTATGGCGTCTTCACCAACGAGGTGTACACGATGAGGTTGTCGCGGTAGTGGCGCACACTGTGGTCGAAGTCGCCGCCACAGGTGATCAGCGTGAGCAGCCTCTCGTCGGTCATCGGCCAGATCTTGGCCACGGGCAACGCCCCCTTGGGGATCTGCTCGTGCGACGCCGCGAAGAAGGTGACGGTGTCCCCACTGTCGTAGACGACGTCGATCTCGTCCCCCGGGGCCAGGTCACCAAGGCGGGCGAAGACGTCGGGCCCGGCCCGAGAATCGACGTGGGCGACGATCACGGACGGCCCCGGACGTCCGGGTTTCGGCCCTTCGGTGTACCACCCGGCCAGCCCGAAATCGGGCACCTCCATGGACCCGTCGGGCTTGAGGCCGAGCCGGACGAGGTCCGCGTCGACGTCGATGGCGGGGATGACGACCCTGGCCGGACTCCCCTCCGGATCGAGGGACGCGGCGGCGACCGGCGGTTCGAGCACCGGAGACACGTGCTCGTGCGGCGGCGGCGCCGGGGCTGGCGGGGGAGGAGGCTGGGGCGTGGGAGTGGGCTGTGGCGTGGGCTCCTCTCGAGGCGAGGGAGGGGCCTGGGGCTGGGACACCGTCGGGGCCGCCGGCATCCGTGACGGCGGGGCGTCGACCTGGACGGAATCGCCGTTGCATGCCACCAACACCACGGCGGGGACGGCGAGCCAGAGCAGCGGCCGTGCGATCCGCGATCTCATGTCAACCGCGGTCTGTCCGAAAACGACGTCGCGCGACGACGGCCGCCGCGATTGCGGCAGCGAACAGCACGAACAGCGCACCCGCTGGGATGCCGGGCGAGGCAGCGCCACCCCCGCCCGTGTCGATCCGCGTCGGGGGAACGACCGCCAGCGACCCGTCGTCATCGCCACCGTCGTCTCCGGCGTCGTCGTCATCACCGTCAGCGGGACCTGTCGCTCCCGCGGTCGGTGTTGCACCCGCGGTCGGTGTTGCACCCGCGGTGGGGGTCGGTGTCGGGGTCGGCGTCGGCGCCGCACAGTCGGCGCGGGTGATCGTGTCGTTGATCAGGGTGACCTCGGCGTTGCGCGCCAAGGCGCGGCCGTCCACGGTTGACGCGTCGTTCACCGTGATCGATGCCAGCGCGAGGATGTTTCCGCGGAAGGTCGTGTTGGTGTCGAGCGCGGCGGTGGTCCCCACCTGCCAGAACACGTTGCAACTCTGCGTCGCGCCGATCAGGGCCACGACACTGTTCGGTGCCGTGGTGATCTGCGACGCGACCTGGAAGATGAACGGCGCGTCGGGGTTGCCCTGGGCGTCGAGCGTGAGCGTGCCGGTCAGTTGCGCTGCCGCGGAGAAGCAGTACACGCCCGGGGTGAGCGTGAGGCCCCCCAGGTCCTGGTCCGTGAGATCCGTGTCGCAGGCCCGTCCGGCGGCGTCGTCGTAGGCGATGGTCAGGTCGCTCTGGGCCTGCAGTGCCACGGCGTCGGCCAGGTGGATGTCCCCGTTCACGATGCCCGGCGGGAACCCCGTGGCCGTTGACCCGGGCTGCACGCCGAGATCACCGTTGATCACGCTCGGACCAGTGTTGGTGACCTCGGAGCCGGCCAGGACGGCGTAACTGTCAGCGGTCCCGAGGCCCACGGGGGCTGGTTGTGCGCGTGCGTCGGTGGTCACCACCAGGGACGCGAACACGGCCACCATCAACGCGAGGACAGCGCCGATGAGGGAAACACGGGGGGAGGAGTGGAGGGGGGTAGCTGACATCGTCGAGCCAATCCAGACGCCCTCGCGCTGGCCGTGTCAACAACGTCGCCGTCAGTGGACAGCGGACACGACAACCATTTTCGCGGGAGTTATTAGCAGGATAGCACTCGCCAGGGCCTTCGCAACGTTCACCTCGTCGAGACGGACGGGGCCGACGACATGCGGACGCGGGTCAACACGCCCGGCGCTGGCCCGGCTCCGCCCGGGTCCACCGAACTCGTGGGGGCGGTCTCGATTGCCACGCCTGTCCTGCCTATCGCCAGACACCATGGTAGAGACTTGCTAGATCGTCCAGATATCGAGCGCTCCGGCCTGCCCCTTCTCGCTGGAAGTACTGACCTGAACGCCCGGTTGCTCAAGGCCCACCTCGATGTCACTCGTGAGCGTCGACGCCAGCCGCGACAGGTCACGGTTGGCGCTTGATGACCGACGATGAAGTAGCGCCACCGGGCGCTGCGGGGGCCTCGATCGAGTCCCATGGGTGTGGCGATACCTGGGTTCCCGATCGTCCGATGTCGCGAAAGCCCTGGTTGGGTCGACTCGACCGACCTCCGGCCCCCAATCGACGTCGAATGCTGCATGTGGCGATCCCACATGGACATCCGGGCCGAACCGAGGAGAATGGGGAAGGTGCGGGAGACGTGCCCGCTGGGGTGACTCGCCGACGGGGGGAAGGATCCAACATGTGGAAGCGACCGTTCCTGATCGCGGCAACGATGGTGCTCGCGCTGACAGCGTGGCTGCCGGCGATCGCGGGGCCGCCGGTGCGGTCCACCGACGCGTTCCCGTTCACCGGTCCGGACTTCGATCATGACCTGGCCATCTTCGTCAACACCAGCCGCGAGTCGTTCTGCAGCGA
>JAGXFT010000181.1 GCA_024637135.1 Nitriliruptorales bacterium
CCGATCGCGTCGGCGAGACCTTCCCCGCAACGGTGATCGACGTCGACCGCGACGACCGTGGACGCGGACTGGTGCTGATCCCCGAGCCGGCGGTCCGGGCGCGCGTGCACGGCGACGACCTGTCACCCGGCGAACAGATCCAGGTCCGCGTCCGCGCCGTGGACGTCCCCGGCGGCCAGGTCGTGCTTGATCGAACCTGACCTCCGCCCCCGGCGACGGCAGGGCGCGCCCTGCGCGAGGGCAGGCGTCATCCGCAGAGGGAGTCCGGGGTCGGGCTGGGTGACGGGGTGTCCGGGATGACGCCGTCGATGGACACGGCGGGGTTCAGTTCCGACGATGACACCGGCGACGACGCGGCCGGTTCTGGGGTCGTCGTCGCACTCGGCGTGCCGGCGGACGACGTGGGGGGTGACGGGGTCACACCGTCACCGGCGCTGAAGCCGTCGAGGCCGCCCACCACGTCGTCGTCGGTCTCCGGGTCGCGGTCAGTGCGGCTGTCGATCGGCAGCGGCTCGCCGGTGCGCAGCGCGGAGAACAGGGCTTCGGCGGAGTCGTCGATGCGCTCGTAGTAGAGGCCGTCGCTGAACGCCACCACCGGCACAATCGCGGACTCGATGCCCTGCGGCTCGATGCTGCGGAACACGCTCGCCAGTTCGTACATGTCCGACAACGACAACTCGTCGTCGACCACGACCGACGTCGAGGCGACGTTCACCAGCGACCGGAGCTTGCCCGGATCGGTCAGGGTGCCGGCACTCAGGACCTTCTTGAGTGCCTGGCTCAGGAAGTACTGCTGGCGGGCGGCGCGTCCGAACGTGCCGGACCCGAACGAGTCACTGGACTTGCGCGAGCGCACGAAGCGACCGGCGTCGATGCCGTCCAGCACCTGGCGTCCCTCGTCGATGGTGCCCACGACCTCGTCGACCAGCGGCTCCTCGAGGCAGACCTCGACCCCACCGACCGCGTCGGTCATCGTGACGAACCCGGCCAGGTCGACCTCGACGTAGTGGTCGAGGTCCTCGCCGACCATCTCCTCGATCTGGGCCACCAGGGCGTTGGGACCGTCGATGGGATGGATGGCGTTCAGCTTCTCGCGGCGGCCGTCGGCGAGGACCACCGCGATGTCGCGCGGGAAGGCCACCATGCGGATGTCGCGTGTGTCGGGCAGGTACTGGACCCAGATCACGGTGTCGGTCAGTTGACCGTCGTGGTCGAAGGCGTCCATCTCGCGCATCTGCTCGCGCGTCAGGCCGGCTCGCGAATCGACCCCGACCAGCAGGACGTTCTGCACCGTGGTGATCTCGGGCGGGGCCTCGGTCGGCGCCACCGGCTCCGGGCTCGTGCCGTCGGACTCGACCACGGTGGGCGCGGGCGACGGCTCGGGCGCCTGGTCGGTCGTGCCCAGGGCATCCAGCGACATGTCCTGGATCACCAGCGCGGCGGAGCGCGAGACCACGTCGGCACTGGCGGCGCCGAGGGCGAGCAGCCCCACCAGCGCGGCAGCGAGGAGACGGGTCATGGCGGAGGCCTGTGGGCGGCGAACGGGGAGGGTGACGAGCGGGCCGGCCCGCTCGATCAGTCAGTCGGGATGGGGATCGTCGAGGCCGCGGGCCGAAAACCGGCCGGTCATCGACGCGAGGCGCCGGACAGGAGAAGTGTAGGGGGCCGGGTTCGGGCCGTCCTGCCACCGGTCGGCCCTGCGGCGGTGGCCCCCTCGGGTGCTCCGGCCTCAGCGAGCCCCGGAGCGATGGCGCGCGGGACGTCGACGCAGGGTCGGATGGACCTCGACCTCGCGCGCACCGACCGGCACGACGTCGCGACGAGGAGCCGAACCGTCAGTCCCCTGCACGCGCGCCGCCAGGGTGCGGACCATCTCCTCAAGTTCACGGTTCTTCTGACGGGCCGTCTCGAGCTTCTCGCCCAGGTCGAGCACCACCCGGACACCGGCCAGGTTCAGGCCCTCGTCCTGGGTCAGGTGGCGGATGAAGCGGAGGCGATCGATGTCGCGCTGCGAGTAACGCCGGGTGTTGCCGGACGTCCGGGCGGGCTGGATCAGGCCCTCGCGCTCGTAGGACCGCAGGGTCTGGGGGTGCATGTCGGCAAGTTCGGCCGCCACCGAGATCACGAAGACCGGCTCGTCGTAGTCGGGACCACGCTGGCCGAAGCCACCGCTGCGTCGTGCAGGCTCGGGCGCGCGCGACGGCGCATCGGCCTCACCGTCGACGTCACCGACGTCCGGCGCGTTCGAGTCGAGGAACTCCTGGGAGGCCATGGTCGGCTCCTTCATCGTGTGCCTTGCAGGCGCGGGCTCCGTGTGCGCTGCGGGCGCGGGATCGTGGGCACGGCGCCGATGGTCATGCCGCACCGCGTTGCAGGCGGGTGTCCCGGGCGGACGTGTCGTCCAGTTCCTGCAACTGCTGGAGCAGGTCCTTCTGTTCCCCGGACAGGGATTCCGGGACCTCCACGTCGACCGTGACGAGCAGGTCACCACGGCCGCTCTTGGGACCGCGGCGGGGGCTGCCCTGTCCGCGGATGCGGAAGGTGCGGCCGGAGGCGGTCCCGGCCGGGATGCGGATGCGCCGGGTCTCGCCGTGGGGGGTGGGGACCGACAGCGTCGTGCCCAGGGCGGCTTCGGCATACGTCAGCGGGACCTGGAGGGTGACGTCGTCGGCGCGTCGGCCGAACAACGAGTCGGGCTCCACCTCGACGTGCACCAACACGTCCCCGGACGCACCGCCGTTGCTGCCCGGGCCACCGCGGCCGGGCACCCGGATCACGGCACCGTCGCGCACGCCGGCCGGGATCCGCACGGTCAGTTCGCGTGGCCGGACGACATTGCCCGAGCCGTGGCAGGTGGCACAGGGATCGGTGACGATCGAGCCGTTGCCACCGCAGGTCGCGCAGGGCTGGGCGAACGAGAACGGCCCCTGGTCGATGGCGACCTGGCCGCTGCCGCCACAGGTCGGGCAGGAGCTCGGTGAGGTGCCCGGGGCGGCGCCAGACCCGTGGCAGGTGCCACAAGGCCCGTCCCCGTTGATCCGCAGCCTCGTGCGGGCACCGGCCAGGGCATCGTCGAACGAGACCTGGACGGTGGCCTCGAAGTCGCGTCCCTTCGCGCGGCGTCGCGACCTGGTGGTGGTCCCGAAGCCGCCCACCCCGCCCGGGAAGCCACCGGCTCCGCCGCCGCCCTGGGTGAACAGGCCCTGCAACAGGTCGTTGAGGTCGCCGCTGCCACCGGGGAAGCCCCCGCCGGCACCGGCACCCGCGAACCCGCCCAACCCGGATGCGCCGAGCCGGCGAATCTCGTCGTACTCCTTGCGGGTGTCGGCATCACCCACCACCGAGTAGGCCTCGCCGACCTCCTTGAAGGTCTGCTCGGCGCTGGGGTCGTCGGGGTTGGAGTCGGGGTGATGTGCCCGGGCAAGTTTGCGGTAGGACTTCTTGATGGTGTCCTGGTCGGCGTCCGCGGACACGCCGAGCACGGCGTAGTAGTCGGTGTCGAGCCATTCGCGCTTCGGGGTCATCGGTCACCTCCCGGGACGGTCGGTCGGGTCGGTTCGTGGGGTCGGGTCACGCACTGGCTGGTCGGGTCGATCAACACGGTCACTGGGCGACGGCGACCATGGCGGCGCGCAGCACGCGCGTGCCCAGGACGTAGCCGGGGCGCAGCACCTCCGCGACGACGGGTTCACCGCCGGCCTCCACGATGCCGTCACCGGACACCTGCTGGACCGCCTCGTGTCGATTGGGGTCGAAGGCGGCGCCCGTGTCGTCGACCCGTTCGAGGCCGACCTCGCGCAGCGCGCCCATCAGCTTGTCGCGCACCAGCGAGACACCCTTGACGACACCCTCGTCCGCGGTGGTCGCGATCGACGCCAGGGTCCGGTCGAAGTCGTCGAGCACCTCGAGGACCCGTCCGGCCACGTCGGCATGCCCGGCCACTCGTTGCTGGGCGGACTGCTGCTGCATGCGGCGGCGGAAGTTCTCGAACTCGGCCTGCTTGCGCTGGAGCGAGTCGAGGTACTCGTCACGGCTGCCCGCGGTGGCCACCAGGTCTCGCAGGAGTTCGCCCGACGTCCGGGGATCCTCGGCCGCGAGGCGCTCCCAGTCCGGGCCATCGTCGATGTCGTCGACGAGGCCGGGTCGATCGTCGCCCGCTGGCGGGACCGCCGCGGCACCGTCGAGCAGCGTGGTGTCGTCGGCCGGCCCGTCCGACGGGCCCGCGCGGTCATCGGAGCCGTCGCGGTCGACGGGGGCGACGGGGGCGACGGGGGCGTCGTCGAAGAAGTTGTCGGGTGTGCTCGCGGCGCCGTCGCCGGCACCCGCCACCGACGAGGCGGTGGGATCGGGTGTCGTGTGGTCGTCGGTCATACGGGTGGCCTCCGGCTGGCGGGGAGCGGTCGGCGTGGACGACCGGTCGGGGCGAGGTGGCCCCGACCGGTCGGTCACGGGTGGTGCGGTGGTCAGGACTCGATCGCGATGCGCCGCGGCTTGGACTCCTCGGCACGCGGGACCTCGATGCGCAGGACCCCATCGCGGTGGCGAGCGGTCACGGCACTGGAGTCGACGCGGTCGGGCAGGCGCACGGCGCGGTGGAACCGGCCGAAGCGGCGCTCGACGCGGCGGAACTCGTCGGGCTCGAACTCGTCGTAGAACGGGCGTTCACCGGCGATGGTGAGCACGTTCTCCTCAAGCGTGATCTCGACCTGCTCGGCGTCGACGCCGGGCAGTTCGACGAACAGGGCGTAGCCGTCGGTCGTCTCGCGCACGTCGAGGGCGGGCGAGAACGCACCGGCGGTCGCCGGGGCGTCCTGGCCGGTGACCTCGCGGAACATCCGTTCCACCTCGTCGTGGAGGCCGGCGGTGCGGAAGGGGTCGAAGCGGGTGATGGTTGCCATGGTGGTCCTCCTCGGGGTGGTGGGGTGGTGGAGGTCGTGTGGGGATGTCGGTCGGGTGCTGCGGGGCGGGCGGTCGGTGACCGCCCGCCCCCGCGGCGGACCGGGTCAGGCGACGGAGTCCTGGTCATCGCCCTCGTCGATGATCTCGGCGTCGACGACGTCGGCGTCCTCGGCCATCGGCTCGTCGTCGGGGCCACCGGTGGGGGGCGTGGCCGACTGGGCCGAGTCGGCGGAGTAGATGGCCTGCGCGAGCTGCTGGGACGTGCTCGCCAGTGCCTCCATCTTCGCCTTGACCTCGTCGTCGTCGTCCCCGGCGAGTGCGGCCTTGAGGTCGCTGCTGGCCTGTTCGATCTCGGCCTTGAGTCCCTCGTCCAGCTTGTCGCCGTGCTCGGACAGCGTCGTGGAGGTCTGGTGGACCAGCGCGTCGGCCTGGTTGCGCAGTTCGACCGACTCGCGCCGCTTGGCGTCCTCGGCGGCGTGCGCCTCGGCGTCCTTGATCATCTGCTCGATGTCGTCCTTGGGGAGCGCCGAGCCACCGGTGATGGTCATCGACTGCTCCGTGCCGGTGCCGGTGTCCTTGGCGTTGACGTGGACGATGCCGTTGGCGTCGATGTCGAAGGTCACCTCGATCTGGGGCACGTTGCGCGGCGCCGGCGGGATGCCGGTCAGGTTGAACTTGCCGAGCAGCTTGTTGTCGGAGCTGAACTCGCGCTCGCCCTGCAGCACCTTGATCTCGACCTCGGGCTGGTTGTCGTCGGCCGTGGTGAAGACCTCGGAACGCTTGGTCGGGATCGTGGTGTTGCGCTCGATCAACTTGTGCGTCACGCCACCCTTGGTCTCGATGCCAAGGCTCAGCGGTGTGACGTCCAACAGCAGCACGTCCTTGACGTCGCCCTTCAGGACCCCGGCCTGCAGCGAGGCACCGATGGCCACGACCTCGTCCGGGTTCACGCCCTGGTGGGGCTCCTTGCCGTCGGTCAACTCGGTGACCAGGTCCTTGACGGCCGGGATGCGCGTGGAGCCACCGACCAGGATCACGTGCTCGAGGTCGCCGACGTCGATGCCGGCGTCCTTGATCGTGCGCTGGAACGGTCCCTTGATCCTGGCGAGCAGGTCACTGGTGAGCTCGTTGAAGCGCGACCGGGTCAGGGTCTCCTCGAAGTGCAGGGGGCCGGCCTCGGTGGCGGTCAGGAAGGGCAGGTTGATCGTCGTCTGCTGTGAGGACGACAACTCGATCTTGGCCTTCTCGGCGGCTTCCTTCAGACGCTGGAGTGCCATCTTGTCCGCCGACAGGTCGACGCCGTCGTTGTCCTTGACGGTCTTGAGCATCCAGTCGATCAGGACCTGGTCCCAGTCGTCACCACCCAGTTGGCTGTCGCCGTGGGTGGCCTTGACCTCGAACACGCCCTCGGAGATCTCCAGCACGGAGACGTCGAAGGTGCCGCCACCCAGGTCGAACACCAGGATGGTCTGGTCGGTCTCCTGGTCCAGCCCGTAGGCCAGCGCGGCGGCGGTCGGCTCGGCGACCAGGCGCAGCACCTCGAGGCCGGCGATCTCGCCGGCTTCCTTGGTGGCCTGGCGCTGGGCGTCGTCGAAGTAGGCCGGGATCGTGATGACGGCCTCGTTGACGGGTTCGCCGAGGTAGGACTCGGCGTCGCGCTTGAGCTTCATGAGGATGCGCGCGGAGATTTCCTGCGCCGTGTAGGTCCTGCCGTCGGCCTCCACCTTCCAGTCCTCGCCGATGTGGCGCTTGACCGAACGGATGGTGTTGTCGGCGTTGGTGACGGCCTGGCGCTTGGCGACCTCGCCCACCAGCACCTCACCGTTCTTGAAGGCGACCACGGACGGGGTGGTGCGCGATCCCTCGGCGTTGGCGATCACTTCGCCCTCGCCACCTTCCAGGACGGCGACCACGGAGTTGGTGGTGCCAAGGTCGATTCCGACTGCTCGTGCCATGTGTGGTTCCTCTGAACGGGTGTGGGGCGGGTGCGGACCGAGCCGCGTCGAGTCCCACGGTACGCCGCGGATCCCCGCTGGCAAGCCTCATGAAGGTGCTCTTGTGCGATTGTCTTAGCGTTGTCGACTCAGATAATCGCCAGTTGCCCGAGAGGGCAGGTCCCCGCGAGGCATCAGGATGCCGGGCATCAGCCCAGGATCGAGGCCGACAGGGACGTCACCGCCCCGATCGCGGCGGACGTCGTGCGCACGACGTCCGCGCGGCGAAGTCGTCGAAGTTCCCGGTGCGGACGGTCCGGCGACAACCGTCCGTGGCTGGGCGCGGCGACGGACGCGGTGACGGCTATGGCGACACCCGCCGCGACCACGGCCACCCACTCCAGCGGCGCGGGCCCGGCCGCGACCACCAGGGCCGCGGCCACGACCAAACCGCCATACACGACCACGACCAACGGCATGATCCGCCGCGTGTGTGCGGCATGCGCCCGCGGCCACGCGGCGATCGGCACGTCGGGGAAGCCCGGATAGACGAGCACGGTCACCACCGCCTGGAATCCCAGGTGGAGGAAGCTCGCGGCCACCAGCGCCGTCGTGGGATCACCGACCATGGCCGCCACGGTAGACGCCGGGCCACGACCGACGACGTGGCCACCGGGCCCCGGGCCTCCCCGTCGTGGCGGTCCCGCGACCGGCGTGCGCCTATCCTCACCGGACATCGTCCGATCGGCCCGGAGGCCCACGATGCAGGCATGGCAGTGGATCATCCTCGCCTTCGTGGTCATCGTCCCGGCGGCGTTGATGCTGGACTTCTGGGGACCGGAGCGGCAGTCGTCACGCGGCCGACCGCGGCCGCGCAGCTGGCGACCGGCCCCACGACCCGCGCCGTCCGAGGACGACCACCACTGAGCCCGGCGGTCGCATCCGGGCGCTGACGGCTCGGTGAAACGGTCCGGCCCCGAGACGAATCGGGTCATTGCTGGTCGTGCCACCGTCCGATCGGACACGTTTCTTGCCGCCAGGAGTCTGGTCGACTGGACACTCACAAGCGCGTGGCCGTAACATCCGCAACATCACCCACACGTGCGTGCCATTTGGACACGGGGTCGGCGGACGTGTTGGTGGTGTGCCGGGGGGGGCAGACGCAGCCATCGTGCCCATCGTTCCCGGACCCTTCGGACTCCCCGTGCGCCTCTCTCGTGCCGTCCCCACCACCCTGCTGGCCCTCGCCATGGTCGTCCCCACGCTTCCGGCGGTGGGCCAGGACGGCGCGGCGGCGGTCAATCCCAGCGCGACCCCCGAGGCGCCGACCGCGACCGGCTCGGTCGCGACCGAGCCGATCGCGACCGATTCGACCGAGGCGACGCCGTCACCGTCCGCCATCGAGACGGCCCCCGGCGACCAGGCCCCGACCGCGCGCTCGGCACCGACGTCGGCCGACGCCACGACCACGGCGGTCGACGAACCGGCCGCACCGTCGCTCGTCGACACCGTGGCCGCCGCGGCGGCCGCCGCCGCTGACGACCAGGGCGTGCTGCCCCTCGGCGACGACGCGACGACCTGTCCGGCGGCTTCCATCGAGGTGACCTGGGACCCGGTCCCGGCGGACAGCTTCGACGCGGGCGGCTACGTCGAGCCGCTGGTGGTCCCGACCACCGACACCGACATCGCCACCGGCATCGCGACGTGTCTCGAGTCGACCCACGCGGTGGCCGGCTTCGACGCCGTGCCGACGTCCGGGGGTGGCTGGGACATCCACTTCGTGGCCCCGACGTCGGAGACCGAGGAGGGACTCGAACCCGCAGCCCCCACCAGCACGAAGCAGGCGAGTCCGGACCTTCGCTCGCCCGAGGCCTCGATGGCCGACAGTGGTGCGTCGTCCGCCACGTTCGCACAGGCCGCCGGGTCGGTCCCCGTCCCCGACTGGCCGTCCGGCATGCCCGCGCAGGCCGACGACCTCTCCGCGTCCGACCCCCAGGACGTCTGTGACCCCACCGACAAGCCGGGCGCCGAGGCACTTCGGGACCTGCTCGACCGGACCTACCACACCACCGGCGGCTACGGCATCTCACGCAACTGCTCCACCGGCGGCCGCTCGGAGCACAAGGAAGGGCGTGCCCTGGACTGGATGGTCGACTCCTACGACGCCGACCAGAAGGCGCTCGGGGACACCTTCACGGAGTGGGTGCTGTCCTCCGACCCGTGGGACAACGACTTCGCCGGGATGCGCCGCCTCGGGATCATGTACATGATCTGGAACCGCCGCAGCATCTACTCGTGGAACCCGGAGGCGGGCTGGCGGGACTACACCGGGGTCAGCGACCACACCGACCACGTCCACTTCTCGATGAGCTGGCCGGGCGCGCTGTGCGAGACCACCTTCTGGGAGGCGACGAACTGCACCGGCGACACCGGCACGGTCACCCCCGACCCCGAGCCGGCCCGGCGCACCACGCAGGCCGACTTCAACGCCGACGACTTCAGCGACGTCCTGTGGTACGGCCCCGGCAGTTCATCGGACAGCGCCTGGCGTGGGCGGGACACGGGCTTCACCATGGGCCTGGGCCTGAACGTCCGCGGTGTCTACGAACCCCTCCAGGGGGACTTCAACGGGGACGGCGCCGCCGACGTGTTGTGGTACGGCCCGGGTTCGGCCACGGACACGCGTTGGAACGGCACGGCCACCGGCTTCCAGACGTCCCAACGCCTCCAGGTCCGCGGGGTCTACAGACCGCTGGTCGGGGACTTCGACGGTGACGGCCATGACGACGTCTTCTGGTACGGCCCCGGCGACGATGCGGACCGGGTCTGGTTCGGGCGTGCAACCGGCTTCGACTCGATCCGGATCACCGTCCGCGGGACCTATCGGCCCGTCTCGGGTGACTTCGACGGGGACGGGCGCGACGACATCCTCTGGTACGGCGTGGGCTCACGCACCGACAACCTCTGGCGCGGTCGCGCCAACCGCACGTTCGCCAGCGCGCCGGCACCGAACATCGCCGTGAACCGGATCCCCCTGGCCGGGGACTTCACGGGAGACGGTCGCGACGACGTCTTCCTGTACGGCGCCGGCGACGCCCAGGAAACCATGTTCGTCGGTCGGGCCGACGGCGGGTTCGACACCCGCCAGGACGTCCAGATCCAGGGGTCATACCGGCCCTTCGCCGGGGACTTCGACGGTGACGAGCGCGACGACATCTTCTGGTACGGGCCGGGCAGTGGGGTCGACTGGGTCTACTACGGCGCCCCCGGTGGCTTCGCGCCCGCGCGCACCTCGGTGTCGGGCGACTACCAGCCCGTGTCGGGCGGCTGAGGCACGCGTTGGGCGGCGTCACGCCCGTCAGGCGGAGTCGCGAAGGATGCGGTCACCGACCTCGACGCCGTTGTCGGCGTACCACCCGGACCGGACCTCCAGTGCCGTCCGGTAGGCGGCACCCGGGTCGTAGCTGGGGCAGGGATCGGCCTCGCAGAC
>JAGXFT010000182.1 GCA_024637135.1 Nitriliruptorales bacterium
ACGAACGCGTGCTGGTGACGACCCTGACCAAGAAGATGTCCGAGGACCTGACCGACTACCTCGTCGACAACGGGGTCCGGGTGCGCTACCTCCACTCCGACATCGACACGGTCGAACGCGTCGAGATCCTGCGTTCCCTGCGGCTCGGGGAGTTCGACGTGCTGGTCGGCATCAACCTCCTGCGCGAAGGCCTGGACCTGCCGGAGGTGTCGCTGGTGGCGATCCTGGACGCCGACAAGGAGGGGTTCCTGCGCTCGTCCACGTCGCTGATCCAGACGATCGGACGAGCGGCCCGCAACGTCAACGGCACCGTCGTGATGTACGCGGACAACCTCACCGACTCGATGCGGTTCGCGCTCGACGAGACCAGCCGGCGACGCGAGATCCAGTTGGCCCACAACCTCGAGCACGGCATCGACCCCCAGACCATCCGCAAGCGGGTCGGCGACATCATCGCCGCCGTCCGCGCCGAGGAGGCCGGCGAGGCCTACGCCCCGCTCGAACGCGAGTCTCTGGCGGCGGTCGACACCTCGGACATGCCGGTGGCCGACCTCGAGGCGTTGATCCACCGCCTCGAGGAGGAGATGCACGAGGCCGCCGCGGACCTGCGCTTCGAGTACGCCGCCCGCCTCCGCGACGAGATCGGCGAACTCCAGCGCGAACACCGGCTCATGGTGCAGGCGGGCGTGTAGCCAGTTCCCGATGCTGGGGCACAGACGAGCACGATCCTGACAGTCGGGGCCGTGGCCATCGGGCATCGTGGGCACACGTCGGGTTCGGCGGGGGTCCGGGCCGTCCGGGCGGCCCGGGAAGGCCCGCCGGGAGGTGCGGGCATGCGTCGACCGATCCGCTGGGTGGCCCTCGGTGCGCTCACGGTGACGGTGCTGGCATCCTGTTCGGACGCCACGACCACGCAGCCCGCGTCGCCGACTGCGGGCAAGACCGTCGTCAGCCCCGCGCCCGCCGCCACACCATCGCCCTCGCCCGTGTCGGCCAGTCCGCCGGCTGGGGTGACCGGCGCGAACGCCGCGGCGGGCGCCGAGACCAGTGCCATTGCCTGTCCCGACGTGTCCGACGGCATCATCTGGGGCAGTGACGAGGCCCTGCGGCTGCTGGTCATGGGGGCCGGCAACGACCACGCAGCGGAGGTCGGCGCCGCAGCCGACACATGGGCCGACGAGCGCGGCGTCGAGGTGACCACGTCCAACCTCTCGCTGTACGGCGCGCCCGTGCTCGGCCGCGAGATCGCCGGGCGCATCGCCGGGGACCCGCCACCCGACGCGGTCGAGGGGTTCGTGGGTGGGATGCTGGTGGCCTGCGCCGGCCAGGGCCGACTGACCGACCTGACGGAGTTGTGGGCCGACGAGGGCCTGCACGGCGTGATCCCGGCTTCGGTGGCGGACCTCGCCACGGTCGACGGGCGTCGCTGGTTCGTGCCGACCACCGTGCAGTGGAACGCGCTGTGGTATCGGCCCGACGTCTTCGACGACCTCGGCCTCGAACCGGCCGCGACGTGGGACGACCTGCTGGCGGCCTGCGCCTCCCTGGCCGATGCCGGGATGACCCCGTTCTCGCTCGGCATCGCGACCTGGCAACCACCGGTCGCGCGCTGGTTCAGCCACCTCGACCTCGCCCTGAACGGCCCGGACTTCCACGAACGCCTGTTGGCAGGGCTCGAGTCGTGGGACGATGCCCGCGTCGCGGCCGTGTTCGACCACTGGGAGGAACTGCTGGACCGAGGCTGCTTCGGTGACGAGGTCCGGACCGTGACCTACCAGGAGGCCATCGACGCGGTCGTCGACGGTGACGCCGGGCTGATCGACCTCGGCTCGTGGATCCACGAGTCGCTGGACCCGGCGGATTCGGTGACCCTGCGACCGGCCGGCTTCCCGGTGCTGGACGAGTCGTTGCCTCGCACGGAGATCGCCACCGTCCAGGGCGCCTTCGTGCCGGCGGGCGGCACCCGCCCAGACCAGGCCATGGACCTGGTGGCCACGCTGGCCGGCCCCGACCGCCTGGTCGCCAGCCAACAGGCGCTCGGCCGCACCGTGGTCCGCGAGGACGTCGAGCCGGGTGACTGGCCGTGGGCGGCGACAGAACGCCGCGCCATCGCCGACGCCGACCGGGTCGTGCAACTGCTGGAGTTCACGGCCGAGGACCGCTACGCCGGGGCGATCCTGGGGGCCCTGGCCACCTTCGTCGCCGACCCGGCCACGCGCAGCAGCGCGCTGGAACGGCTGGAGTCGACCCGCCGGGACGTGTTCGGGTGATCCCACCAGGCCGCCCCGGACGGCCACCGTGACCAGGCCGCCCGTGGGCAGCACGGCCGGTCGGGATGACAGATGTCACGTTCGGGACGTGACGGGTGCGACGTGACACCACCCGGGTCGTCTGGCACGATCGTGTTCCTCGGGCGTCGGACGGCGTCGGAGCCCTCCCGCCGACAGGACGCAGACGTGGCAGCCGTGCTCGCATGCGAGGGCCTCGTCCGCCGATTCGGCGACCTCGCCGCGGTCGACGACGTCTCGTTCACCATCGCCGCGGGGGAGACCTACGGCCTGCTGGGCCCCAACGGCGCCGGCAAGACCACCACGATCTCGATGGTCGCAGGCCTGCTGGATCCCGACGTCGGGGTCGCCCGGGTGCTCGGCGACCCGATCGGACCCGCCGCAGTCGACGTCAAGCGCCACATCGGGCTGGTCCCGCAGGAACTGGCGATCTACCCCGACCTCACCGGCCGGGAGAACCTCGCCTTCTTCGGACGGTTGCAGGGCATGCGCAAGCCGGACCTCGAGGCGCGCGTGGACGAGGTGCTGGAGGTCATCGGCCTGGTGGACCGTGCCGGCGACCTCGCCAAGGAGTACTCCGGGGGCATGAAGCGGCGGCTCAACATCGGGATCGGGCTGCTGCACCAGCCCAGCCTGCTGGTCCTGGACGAGCCAACGGTCGGGGTCGACCCGCAGTCCCGCAACGCCATCCTCGAGTCGGTCGAGGCACTGTCGGGCGAGGGCATGGCCGTCCTCTACACCACCCACTACATGGAGGAGGCCGAGCGCCTGTGTGACCGCATCGCCATCATCGACCACGGGCGACTGCAGGCCGAGGGCACGCGTGACGAGCTGCTCCGCCTCACCGGCGAGGTTGATCGGATCGACCTCGTCGGCTCGGGTGACCTGGGCGCGGCCGCGGATGCCCTGCGTGGGCTGTCCGGCGTCGAGCGGGTGGCCCACGACGGCCACACGGTCACGCTCACGGTGCACGACGCCCCGACCCTGGTGGCACCGGTGGTCTCGACGGCCGTGGCGGCCCGGATGTCGCTGGCCGACGTGGAGGTGTCACGACCGGACCTGGAGTCCGTGTTCCTGCACCTCACCGGCCGCGCGCTGCGCGACTGAGGACAGTCATGGACACGTCGTCGATCTGGACCATGGCCCGGAAGGACCTGCGGCGCAGCCTGCGCGACCGGTCGGTGCTGATCTTCGGGCTGGTCGTGCCCTTCGCCCTGATGATCGTCTTCAACCTCCTGTTCTCGGGGATCGGGTCGAGCGAGGACTTCGACCCCGTGGCCATCGCGGTTGCGGGGGTCGAGGACCCGATGGTGTCGCCGTTGGCCGACATCCTCGCTGCCCAGCTGCCCATGGAGACCACGGTCCAACGACTGGACGCCGCCGGTGCGCGCGCCGCCGTCGAGGACGAGGACGTGGACCTGGCCGTGATCGTCCCCGACGGGTTCGGGCCGGCGATCCAGTCCGGCGGGTCGCCCACCATCGAGCTGCTGGACCGCGGTGACGGCTCGATCGAGGTGGGGATCGCGGCCTCGGTCGTGGAGGGCTTCGTCAGCCAGCTCGCCCTGGCGTCGCGGACGGCGGCCGCTGCCGGGCTCGCGGGCCTGACCGGGCCCGCCATCGGCGACCTCGCCAGCGAGGTGGCGCAGGCGGACCCGTTGCTGTCGGCGGTGCCGGGCGCGGTGGCCGACGAGCAGCTGACGCTCCAGGGCAGCCTGGTCGCCGGCCAGACGGCCCTGTTCATGTTCTTCACGGTCGGTTTCGGTGTCATCTCGCTGCTGGAGGAGCGCGACCAGGGGACCCTGCCCCGGCTCCAGGCCGCGCCGATCCACCCACGCTCGATCGTGGTCGCGAAGACCCTGACGTCGTTCGTGCTGGGGCTGGTGGCGACCGCCGTCCTGCTGGGGGCGGGCAGCCTGTTGTTCGGGGTGACGTTCGGGTCGGTCGTGCCGATCGCCGTCCTGGTGGTGGCGACCGTCGCTGCGGCCACCAGCCTCGTGCTGGTCGTGATCCGGATCGCCCGCACCGCCGAGCAGGCCAACACCATGAACTCGATCCTGGGCATCGGGCTGGGCGTGCTGGGCGGATCGTTCTTCCCGATCGGGGGTGACGGCTGGCTGGCGCGACTGTCGGACCTGACCCCGCCGGCCGCCCTGATCCGGGGACTGGGGATCACCCACGGCGGGGGTGGCGTCGCCGACCTCGCCGGGCCGCTGGCCACGGTCGGCGGGTTCCTGGGGGCTGCGGTGGTCCTGTCGTTGGTCATCCCGGACCGGGAGCTTCAGGCATGACGGCCGTGCTCGCCATCGCCGGGACCGGCCTGCGGCGCTTCCTCCGTGACCGCTCGAACTACTTCTTCGTGTTCGTCTTCCCGCTCCTGCTGGTCGTGCTGATCGGGTTGCAGTTCGGAGGCGAGGGTGGCGAGTCGCGGGCGATCGTGGTGGGTGGCAGCGACCTTGCCGACCAGGTCGCGACCGGGCTGGAGGACGGCGGGGCGACCGTGTCACGGGGCGGATCGGTGGAGGATGCCCAGGAGACCATCGCGCGCGGGCGGGCCGACGCTGCCGTGGTCGTCACCGAGGCCGACGACGCGGCCTTCGGCGCCGGGGAGCCGGTCGAGCTCGACGTGGTGGCCGGCAGTTCGACCCAGGCACTGGCTGCCCGCCAGGTCGTGTCGGTGGAGCTCGGCCGGGTTGGCAACGACCAGCGCGGGGTGCTGTCCCTGGAGGCGGCGGGCATCCCGCCCGATGAGGCCCTCGCCGCGTTCGACACGGTCGCCGCTGTCGGCCCGACGGTCGCGCGCTCGACCGTGGGCGATGATTCGCTGGACGAGGCCTTCGCCGGGCTCGGGCAGTTTGACCTCGGCGCGGCGCAGCAGGTGTCGCTGTTCGTGTTCCTGGCCTCGCTCGCGGGGGCGGCGAGCCTGATCCAGTCGCGCCAGCTCGGGGTCACGCGCCGCGAGTTGGCCGGACCGGTGACCACCACGCAGGTCGTCGCCGGCGAGGCGCTGGGACGCTTCGTGGTGGCATTCACCCAGGGTGCCTACATCGTCGCCGGGACCGCAGTGCTGTTCGGGGTGGACTGGGGCGATCCGGTGGCCACGGGTGCGGTCCTGGTGGCCTTCTGCGCGGTCAGCGCGTCCGTGGCGATGGTGTTCGGGTCGCTGCTCGACAGCGTGAACGTGGCCAGCGGGGTCGGTGTCGGGGTCGGACTCGTCGTCGCGGCCCTGGGCGGGTCGATGCTGCCACTCGAACTGTTCCCGGACAACCTCCTGACCGTGTCGGCCGTGACCCCGCACCACTGGGCCTACGAGGCCTACGCCGAGATCACCCGGCGCGGCGGTGGCGTGGGGGATGTCCTGCCCCAACTGGGCGTCCTGGCCCTGATGACCGCCATCCTGCTGCCACTGGGCGCGTGGCTGTTGCGTCGCTCGCTGGCCCGCGCGCTGTAGGCCCCTGGCGGCGTCCTGAAACACGACACGAGGCCGGCCCCGATCGGGTGCCGGCCTCGTGCAATGCCTCGATGCTCAGTGCTGTCGGCGCTCGCGCAGTGCGAGGGCACCGGCACCAACGGCTCCAGCCGCCGCGACCAAGGCCCAACAGCGCAGCACCGGAGTGGCCGCGGTGGGTGCGGTCCCGCCACCACCGGTCGCGACCCCATCGGTGGGCATCACCATCTCGTCCGAGTCGTCTGAGTCGTCCGAGTCGTTGCCGCTGTCCCCGGAGTCGCCGTCGTCGACGTTCTCGCAGGCCTCACCATCATCGTCCCGGTCCAGTTGGTTCGGGTCGGATTCGTCCGAGTCGAACTCGGCCTGGGCCTCGGCCTGGCTGGCGAAGTCCTCACAGTTGAGGACGTCCTGCCCGAGGCGGAGGTGCCGAGGGCAGCGGCGGCCAGGAACGTGAGCAAACCTGCGGTGAGCGTGCGGGGGCGTGACATTGGGGGCTCCCCATTGATGGGGGCGATGGGGCTGATGTTGACACTGGGGGAACGACGCCAAGTGATGCGTGTTGTCCACCATGCCAACCACATCGTCCCCACCGCATCGTGTCGAGGTGCAGCGAAACACGGCCGACCCAGGGAGGGTGCCTACCACCCGCGCGCCCGCCACTCGGGCAGGGCGGGGCGCTCGGCCCCGATGGTCGTGCTGTCGCCGTGCCCGGGATGCACGCGGGCGCGGTCGTCGAGCCGGTCGAAGACCTGTTCCTCGAGTCCGTCCATGACCTGGGCGAAGTCGGCCTTGCTGCCGGTCCTGCCCGGCCCGCCGGGGAACAACGTGTCGCCGCTCAGGAGGTGGTCGCCTTCGTCCCCGTGCACGAGGTAGAGCAGGCTCCCGGGCGTGTGGCCGGGCACGTGCAGCACCTCGACGGCGATCTCGCCGACCTCGATCACGTCGCCGTGGGACAACGCGCGGTCGACCGGCCGCGGGAACAGGGCCTGGTCGCCGTGATGACCCCAGATCTCCAGGTCAGCGGCCTCGCGCAGCCCGTCCCATGCGCGCACGTGGTCCCAGTGCCCGTGTGTCTGGACCACCGCCACCGGTCGCGAGTCGCCGATCGCCTCCACGATCCGGTCGGGCCGGGCCGCCGCATCGACCACCAGCGAACGTCCGGAGGCGACGCACTGCACGACGTAGACGTTGTTGTCCATCGCCTCGACCGAAACCTTCCTGATCGACACGGGTCCGTCCCGATGGTCGACCCAGTCGCCATCGGGTTCCACGTGCCACCGGTCATCCATCCCAGGCCCCTCCGTCGATCCTCGAGCATCGATGCTACGCCCCGTCCCGCGGAATCCGAGGCAACCCCCAACGGAAACCGAGGTGTGGCCGGGATCACGCGCACGCGAGTGGAGTGGAGGCGGGCCCGGCTGGCAGGGGGGCGTGGGCGGTGCGGCTGGTGGGGGAGGGGTGGGTGAGGAGGTTGGGGA
>JAGXFT010000183.1 GCA_024637135.1 Nitriliruptorales bacterium
AGATGTGTATAAGAGACAGTCTCGGGATCGTCCTCGCCAGTGATCACCACGTGGCCGATGGCGCCCTTGTCGAAGGCGCGGGCCAATGCGTGGTCGACCAGCAGGACGGTCTGGGGGACCTGGCCCACGAGTTCGACCACCGTCCCGCCGCCCGCGGGCACCAGCGTGGTCTGCGAGCCGCGCAATGGCTCGTTGAGCAGTGCAGCTTCCTGGTACACGCGGTCCCAGTGTGACCCGATCGGGTGGAAGTTCGCGGCCAGGTTCAGGCCGGCGTTGACGAAGTGGATCCGTGCCCGTTCACCCACCGCCATCCGCAGGGCGCGGTCTTCGGTCAGCGCCCCGACCGCGCCGTTGTACACGACGTGCGTCGGTTCCTCGGCTGACTGGGCGGCCCGATCCTCGACCAGGACGTCGCCGTCGCCCTGCGTGGTGTAGTACTCCGACTGGACCACGTACCACTCGTGGTCGACGTCCGGCAGGGGCGTCTCGGGCTCCACCAGGATCCCTCCGAACATGCCGTGGGAGATGTGTGACGGGACGTCGCCGTAGGCGCAGTGGTACATGAAGAACCCCGGGTACAGCAGCCGTGCCTCGATCGTCGTCGTCTCGCCGGGCGCCACCGTCGTCGCCGCGGCACCACCGCCCTGGCCCGTCACAGCGTGGAAGTCCACATTGTGGGGGTGGGCGTTGCCGGGTGGGTTGGTGATGCTGAATCGCAACACGTCGCCCACCCGGGCCCTGATGACCGGGCCCGGTGTGCCAACGACCACGCCCTCGGCACCATCGACGACCCGGTAGCCCCAGGTCTCGAACTCGTCCTCGCTGGCGGGGTCGATCGCCGAGACCCGCTCGACGACCTCGAAGGCGACGTCGACGATGGCTGGCGCGGTCCTTCCAACGGGTGGGGGCATGTCGGGTGCGGTCGCGACGTTGACCTCGTCGGCCGGGGCCGGCGCGAGCTCGGCCCGTGGCACCATTTCGGGCAGGACGTCGGCGGCGCCGCCCTGCGCGACGGCGGCCGGCCCGGCGTCCACTGCGGCCGCCGTCGCACCCGGGCCGGGGCCAGTCTCCTCCACGCTCAGGACCTGCTCGGCGCCGCGGTTCATCAGCAGCGAGACCAGCAGTGACAGGCCGACTGCGGCAACGAGGAGTGCGACGAGCCGGCCGGTGCTGACCGACTCGACCACCGTCGTGGTCGGCCGGGGCCGGTCCAGTGACGTCGACTCCCCAACAGGTGGTCGCTGCAGCTGCTGGGGCGTCATGGCCCACCTCCGAGAAACCAGAGCGGGAGTGCTTCGTCTTGTCCACCGTGTCGGAGGTGGCTTCGATGCGCTCGGGTCGAAGGTCCCACAAAGAACGGGACCTTTGCGGTCTGTGCTCGCTGGACCTGGCTGCAATGCCCACGGAGTCGTCGACAACGGGTGAGGGCCCGCGCAGCGGGCTGTCGGCGGTGGTCATCTGCCGCCGACAGCTCCGGGAGCGTGACGCTGCAGCGCGCCGGGACATCGGCTCGAGCGCTGGTCTTCAGCTGACCGTGAACTCGGTGGTCATTCCCTGGCGGTAGTGGCCGGGGAGGTTGCAGAAGAGCACGTAGTCGCCCGGCTCGAGGGTCACGTCGAGTTGCTCCGTGGCGCCCGGCTCGACGTCCTCGATCTCGTCGATCACCTCGAGGTCCGTGGCTCCCTCCTCGGACACGTCCCCGTCGTCGCCCGTGGGCAAGGCATCGGCGGCAAGATCCGTCCGGGCGACCACGAACTCGTGGATCTGCGTCGCGGCGTTCTCCACGTCGAACGTCACTGACCCGCTCGGAGACGTACTGGTGTTCAGCGTGATCGAGTAGTCGTCGAGCGTGGCCGAGATCTCACCGTCCTCGGCCTCGTCGCCCGAGCATCCGCTCAGCAGGAAGAGGGCAAGAAGAGTTGCCATGAACAGTCGCACGATTCCCCCCGCTCGGTGCACCGTGGACGCTAGCAGCCAAGCAGCTGTCCCTCAAGGGCTGGCCTGGGTGCTGGGCCGGGGCGTTGGCAGGCACACGGATCGTGGCCAGCGGGACGACCGGCCGAGGGGCCACACTCGCTGCATCGAGGTGTTCACGGGCACCGGGCCGAGGGACCCGGTCGGGCAGGGTCCTTCGGCACCTCTGGCCATGACGATGGGTCGTATCGTGGGAAGACGGGCGGTGGAGCTGCCTGCGACGATGGCCGTCGGGCCGCTCCGGCGCACCGTGACGAGCCCCGACGAGGAGTCGACGATGACGAACCCGACCAAAACCATTCCGCTGATGCTGCTGGCGTCGCTCGTGCTCGGTCTGGGCGCCTGTGCCGGTGACGAGGCCGCGGAGCCCACAGGCGCGGCGACCAGCGAGGCCATGTCCGACGACATGGGCGACATGTCCGAAGGCCACGACGACACGGGCGACGACCACGCCGAGTTCGCCTTCGGCGAGCCGGGCGATGCCGCGGACGCCGATCGCACGATCGAGATCGAGGCGACGAGCCCGTTCACGTTCGAACCCGGCGAGGTGACGGTGGCTGCCGGCGAGACGGTGACCTTCGAGATCACCAACTCCGACAGCATCGTGCACGACTTCACCCTCGGTGGCCAGGAGGCGCAGGACGAGCACGAGGCGGAGATGCGCGAGATGGAGGAGATGGACGGCGAGATGGAGCACGCCGACGCCAACGCCATCACGCTTCCTGCCGGCGAGACCACCATCGTCACCTGGACCTTCACCGAGCCCGGAACGGTCATGTACGGGTGCCACCAGCCGGGCCACTACGACGCCGGCATGCACGGCGACATCACCGTCGAGGGCTGACCTTCGCCCGCCGGCACGATCTCCTCGTCGCCGAGTGCGTGCAAGGCCGTGCGGGTCGGCCCGTTGCCGACAGTCGGGGGCATCGGGGGCACCTCGCCCCTGCCGGATCGATGGCTCCGCGCTGCGGTGTCAGCAGTCCTTCAGCGATGCGCGGACCCGACGGAGCAGCCGGAGCAACTCGGCCTGCTCGGTGGCGCTGAGGGCGGCGGTCGTCTCCTCGTCGAGTTGACGCCACAGCTCGAGTGCCGCCGCGAGTTCTTCGCGGCCGATCGTGGTGAGGGAGACCAGGGGTGATCCCGGGATCAGCTCTCGGGATCGAGTTCGCCACGAAGTCCGTGGCCATGGGCCGTGTGGGTGGCAGGACGCCGCTCGACGCACCAACCCTGTCTGGACGTCATGGGGTGGTGAGGTGATCCCACCGGGTGTCGACGGCGCTCCGACGATTGTCGTCAGCCTCGCCGCAAGCATTCTACTATGCGTCGGTAGTACAGAGGCCCGGTGCCCACTGTCGATCGGATCTCGGTGGCCCACCACGCCGGACGCGACATCCTCCGGCATCATGGGATTGCAGTCCAGAACCCCACAACCACACTGGAGCCGTCCATGGATCGTGACCGCTACACCTACCGACTCCGGGTCGAAGCCGACCTTGCGACCGCGGAGACCGCGATCCGTCAGGCGCTCGCCGACGAGGGCTTCGGCGTGCTGACCGAGATCGACGTCCAGGCCACCCTGCAGGAGAAGCTGGGTGAGGAAACGACCCCCTACACCATCTTGGGTGCCTGCAACCCTGCCATGGCCCACCAGGCGCTCGCGGCCGACCCTGCGATCGGCGCCCTGCTGCCGTGCAACGTGGTCGTCCGAGCGCACCCCGACGGGGGATCCGAACTGATCGCGATCGATCCCGACCGGATGCTTGGCCTGGCCGACGAACCCGCACTTGCCGACCTTGCGCAGGAAGTCGGCCAAGGCCTCCGACGCGCACTCGACGCCGCAGCCGGCAGTGTCTGACGACTTCTCGACGATCCCGCTTCCCGGGCCGAGGAGCGGGATCAGGACGTGGCGGGAAGGCAGAGGGCGAAGACGCTGCCTCGACCAGGCCCGGCACTGTCCGCGACCAGGGTCCCCCCGTGCGACCGGGCGATACCACGAGCAATCGTCAGGCCGATCCCCGTCCCGGTCCCGGAGGTCCGAGCCGCATCCCCCCGATGGAACCGCTCGAACACTCGCGCCAGTTGGTCCACCGGAATCCCTTCACCGGTGTCCTCGACCGTGATCACCACGTCTGAATCGCGCTGCACGGCCCGGACCGCGACCCGACCTCCCGTCGGAGTGTGGTGGCGAGCATTGTCGAGGAGGTTCGCCAACACCTGGTGGATGCGCTCAGGGTCAACGTCCAGGACGGGAAGTCCGGGCGCCACGTGCGCTCCGAGAGCGATTCCCGCGCGCGCATAGGCCTCCTGCATCGCGGCAACGGCACCGTCCACGAGTTGTCGGGGCTCGACCACGCGGCGCTCCAGGTCAAGTTGGCCCTCCTCTGCTCGCGACACCACGGCAACGTCGTCCACGAGCCGCCGGAGCCGACCGGCCGCCTGTTGCAGTGTCGTGAACGTCTATGGCTTCCCCATCCGGTAGCCCACGCCGCGGACCGTCCGGACGTACCGCGCGTCGTCGGGGTCATCACCCAACTTGCCATCATGGGCCGGGTGGACCTCATAGCCCTCGCGTTCGAGGTAGCGCGTGACGAGGTGCACCAACGGGACCTCGTCATCGACGACGACGACCTGCACCGGTGCGCTCACGCGACGGCCAGTCCCGAAGCCCTCCAACACGTCATCGGGAGAGTTCGCTGCGACGCCGACGATACTCCTCGTCATCCACCTCACCACGGGCGTAACGCTCCTCCAGGATGCGCTGCGCGGCTTTCTCCCCGCGGTCGGTCGTGGCTGGTGCGAGCCGCACCGCGGCCCAGGCGATGACGCCGAGCACGACCACCCAGAACAGGCCCATCCAGGCCCAGTGAATTCCCCAGTTGGCCCACATCATGGTGCTTCCTCTTCTCGACTCGGTGATCTCAGTGTCCGGGCTCCGGGTCCGGTGGAGGTCCGACGGGGATCAACATCACGTCAAGAATCGCGGTGGCGAGTCAGCCTTCGACGGTGACCTCGCCGACCATGCCCGCGGCGTAGTGCCCGGGTTGGTGGCAGCCGTAGAGCACCGTCCCCGCTTCGGTGAAGGTCCAGGCGATCGACGCGGTCTCGCCGGCGGGCACCTCCAGTGCGTTGACGTCCCCATGCTCCATGGAGGACTCGGCGTCCATCTCCTCCATCTCGCGCATCTCGACCTCGTGCTCGTCCTGCGCGTCCTGGTCACCGATGAGGAAGTCGTGGGCGATGGCGTCGGTGTTGGTCACCTCGAAGGTGATCGTCTCGCCCACGGCCACCGTGACGTCCGCGGGATCGAACGCGAACGGGCTGGTCGCTTCGAGTTGGATCGTTCGGTCGGCAGCCGAGGCCGCTGCAGGTTCCCCGAAGGAAAACTCGGTCTGGACCTCTTCGGTGTCGCTGGGCGGGGACGCGTCGTCGCCTCCGCAGGCGGCGAGGAGGAGCAGGGGGACCAACCCCGCACTGCACACCCTGGTCCGAACTTGACGTGATGACATGCGCATGGTCGTCCTCCGGTTTGTCCAGTCGTAAGATCACTGGCCGAGTCCACGGCCACCCTTCCAAAATACGATACGCGCGTCGTAGCAGTGTGGGTCCAACGGCCCTGTTCGATGGGGCCGAGTGGTCCGTGATCGTGGTCCCCGGTTCAAGGACGGGTCGTGCCCGGGCGGTGTCGCAGGGCCGAGCCACGGCGTCCAGCCCAGGACGAAGGACATGCCAAGCGGTGCGGCCCGCAACGAACAGCGAACAACTCGATGGGTGACTCCTTGCCGTTCAGTCGGTGGATGCGACGAGACGTCGGCGATCAATCGCCGGGGTCGACCGAGACGGTCGGGACTTCCTGGCGTGGCGCGTCCGGGTCGGCGTCCCCCATGGATGTCGTCTTCGTTCGCCGGCCTCGACGAACCAACCACGCGACGACGGCGGTGATCGCCGTGAGCGCGGTCCACTGCGACGCGGTCAGTCCGGCGTGGCGGAGGTCACCCCGGAACGAGTCCAGGACAAGCCGGCCGGTCCCGTAGGCCAGCACGAAGGTGGCGGCCAGCAACCCCGTTCCCGTGCGACCCTGGACGCGCCGTTCGACCAGGAGGACCACGGCCAGTGTCACGGCCGCGGCCACCGAGTCGAACAGGGCCGTCTGCACCACGGGGACGTCGAAGCAGCCCTGGACCGGGGCCGCCACCCCGGTCGGGTAGGCCGTCGGGGCGACTCGACCAAGGCTGTTGGATGCCTCGACCCAGAAGTTCCCGGTGCAACGCCAGGCCAGCAGCGCGTCCGGTGCCGCCGCCCCGAGGTGGTCACCGATCGCCAGGTCACCCAGGCGACCGATCGCGATGCCGGCGGCCAGGCCGGCGGCCGCGGCGTCCACGAGCCTGCCTGGGGACCAGCCGCGGCGGCGGGCGACGAGCACACCGGTCACGACGCCGCCCGTGATCCCACCGAGGAGCGTGAGCCCGCCCTGCCAGATCGCCAGCGCGGACCACGGGTCGTCACGGAAGGCCGCGAGGTGGTTGGCGACGTAGAAGAAGCGGGCGCCGACCACCGCACCGACGCCGACCCAGGTGAGCAGGTCGGAGACGGCGGCGGAGACGTCGTCGACCTCGACCCCGATGCCCGATCGGCCGGCCCGCCGCACCATCATCCAGCCGCCGAGCAGGAACCCCACCGCGACGAACAGGCCGTGTGGCGAGATCGCCAGGTCCCCGACCAACGGGATGCGTTCGACGATGGGCCAACTGATCACTCCCAGCACCCGAGACCTCCGAACCGTGGTGGCGCAGCGACCGAGGACGTCGCGGTGCCGCACCGCGACGATATCCTACGACCTCGTAGTAGAAGATCGGGGTCCAGGGATGTCATGCCCGAGGCCAGCCCGCCGTGGATGCGAACCAAGGATGTGCAGTGCTGGTGCCGGCGTGTTCGTGGCACCGTTCGGGGATCACGGAATCTCCTTGGGCGCGGGGGTGGCACTGCGGGCATGGGGGCTGGGCGTCGACTGCGACCGCTGGAACGAGACCGCCGCAAACAGCTTCCTCATCGAGGTCTACGGGAATCGCGACAGTGCGCCGGAAGGCATCCCCTATCCGGAGGGCACGCCGTCCTACGCCGGGCACCCCCCGGAGTCCTACCGCGACTCGATCGCGGTGACGGAGCCGGTCGGCTGGGCCTGGTTCAGCGGTCCGTCATCACCAGGTCTCGACCGGCATCCTCCCACGCGATCATGCCGCCCTCGAGGTCACGCACGTTGGTGTAGCCGGCTTCGACCAACGCTGCGGAGGCCTCTTCGCTCATGCTCCCGCTGCGACAGTAGACCGCGATCGGTGCGTCACGATCCTCGGGCAATGCCTGGTCCCCGACGATCTGGTCGTAGGCAACGAAGGCGTCCGTGTCGGGAAGTTCGCCTTCGTAGGGCACGTGGACGTTGATCACGGTGACGTTTGGCGCGTCGAGGAGGGAGGCGAACTGGTCGACCCCGATCAGGGTCGGGCCGGTTGCGGCGGCAGTTGCCGTCGGCGTCTCCGATGACGGACCCGGGTTTGCGTCGTTGCCGGTCGTCGCGCAGCCGGCGAGCATCAGCGCACCGGCCAGAATGGGCGATGCCGACCTGAGGACGAGTCGGCCTGGCCAGCGTCGACCGTCGCGCGACGACGTGCTCACCTGGGTGCTCACCATCGATGATCCCTTCCGTTGGACGAACGGGCCCGACGGTATCGACGCTGCGGGCGGGTCGGGCCGCCGCCGTCGACCTCGCCGCAGTCCGGAACGCGGGCTCCTCACGGGTCACCGAGTGCAGTATCGTGGCCGTCCGGGAGGTGGTCGTGGCACGTTCGCAACGTCAATTGTCCGCGTCGGCGCTGCTCGGATCGCTCGAGTACCCGATCATGCGTGCGCTGTGGGAGCGGTTCCCGCTCACGGTCGGGGACGTCCTCGACCGATTGAACGACGACCGTTCGTCCGACGACGAACTCGCCTACACCACGGTGATGACGGTGTTGTCGAGGTTGCACGACAAGGGGATCCTGGCCCGGGAGAAGCAGGGCCGCAGTTACGAGTATCGCCCACGTTGCACCGAGGACGAGTTGGTGCGCCAGCACAGCCGCAACGAGGTGCAGGACCTGGTCGACCGGTACGGACCCGTCGCCCTCGCCCAGTTCGCCACGGCGTTGCAGGATGCCCAGCCGGAACTGCTCGCGCGACTCGTGCGCCTGGCCGAGGAGGGCGCCGATGGATGACTGGCGCCGACCGCTCGGCCTGGTGGCCTCGTGCGTGCTCCTCGTGCTGGGGTGCGGCATGGTGCTGGGCATCCACGTCGAGGCCGTGCTGGCCGCCCTGGTCGCCGTCACCACCGCGACCGTGGTGGCCACGGCCGGGGTGCTGGCGATCCGACATGCTCGTTTGGCACGCCGACTGCGTGGGGCGGCTTCGCGCATCGAGACCGACGGCGTCGTGGTCGACGTCGTTCCAGGCGTGATGCCACTGGTGGCGGGCCTCCTGCGTCCGCGGATCTTCGCCGACCAGCAGGTACTGGCCGAACTCGGCGCGGCCCACCGCCGGGCCGTGTTCCTGCACGAGCAGGCCCATCGGGACCGGTTCGACCCCGCTCGGCTGGTCGTGCTGGAGGCGATCGGTCGCTGCCTGGGCTGGATGCCAGCGGTGCGGTCGTTCGAGGAGTCGGCGCGAGCGAGGATGGAGATCCGCGCCGACCGCCACGCAATCGACCACGGCGTCCGGAGACGTGACCTCGCCGGGGCCCTGTTGCACCTGGCGGACCGATCGCAGGGGGTGGGCGCGGCGGCGTTCGGGGCCGTGACCGAGCAGCGTCTGCACGCCCTCCTCGGCGACCCCGACCCAGCCGAAGGTCGATCACGATGGTGGTGGATCGCGGTGGTCGTGCTCCTCGCGACGGTGACCGTGACGTGCGTCACGTTGTCGAGTGGTCCACACCCCGAAGTCATGTGGGTCGTCCGGTGCGTCGAGTTCACCTGCTCCCTCTAGTCGCCTAGGCTGACCGGCGTCGCGGTTGTTCCTCCGATCGAGCCGTTCGGTTGTACTACGACTTGGTAGTGTCATCCGCCGGCCCGACCCACCCGTCCGAGGAGCGTGCAGATGCTCGGTGCATTCCTGGCCGTGGTGGTGGCCACCGGGACGACGATGCTGCTGGTCGGGTGGCTGGCGTCGTGGGGGCGGACACCGGATCCGACCGAGGCCCACTGGTCGACGACGTTGCCCGTGCTGGGCGGCCATGAACCCCGGGTGCATGCCTGGAACCGGTTCCACGCCCGGTACTACCCCATGGCACTGGTGCTGATGGCCTTCGAGATGGAGATGATGTTCATGTACCCGTGGGCGGTCGTGTTCGTCGAGGTCGGCGGCCGCGCCCTGGTCGAGATGGGCGTGTTCCTGGCCCTGCTGTCGCTGGGCGTGCTCTACCTGTGGCGCGAGGGCGGCCTGTCGTGGCAGTGATGGACCGGCTGCGGCGGGTCGCGGCGACGGCGCCCGTCGCGGTGTCCGTGGCCCTTGGCCACGGGGCTGACGCGGTGCTGGCAGACCTGCGTGCGGATGCCCGGGTGGACGTCACCGCGTCCCCGCGCCACGCCACGGTGCTGGTCGTCGCCGGCCATGTCCCGGCAGCGGCAGTGGCCGCACTCGGACGGGTCCACGACCAGGTGCCGGCCCCCCGTGCCACCGTCGTGGTCGACGGCGATCCGGCCCGGCTCGACCTCCCCGCGGCCACGGCCACGACCCGCGCCGCGCTGGTCGACGAGCTCGTCCGGGTCCATGCCGCGGTCGTCACCGGGCAGCGACACGACTCGCCAGTCGGTCCGGCTGACAACCCCGTCGACTGGCAGGGGATCGGTCCCCACGGCCAGGGGGGTGAGGGCATGATGGGCGGCGTGCCGTGGGGCCGCCCGATGGCGATGCCCCCCACGGTCGGCCGGGACGGGCTGGCGCTGGACCGGCTGGCGCTGGTGGTCGGGCCCTTCCTGGCGGTGCTGCCCCCGATGCTGGAGGTGGAGGTCGGCCTCCAGGGGGACGTGCTGGAGGAGGTCGAGCTCCGCACCGTTCCCCCGGATCCCCACGCACCCACGCCGCCCCCCACTCCCGTCGACAGCGGGCTGGTCGCGCTGGCGGAACTGCTTGCCCTGGTCGGCCTCGGCGCCCTGGCGACCACTGCGGCCCGACTGGCCCGGACCCCGGATCGTCGGGTCGAGGACGTGGCCGCGTTGCGACGCCGGATCGACCGTCCGTGGGGGCTGCGCCTGGGCACCGACGACCTCGATCGACTGGACCTGCCGGGGGTGGCGCCCGACCCGACCGACCGCTGGCGGGACTGGCTGGCGTCCGCCGCGTCGACAGCGGTCGGCGATGCCCACCATGCCCCCGAGCCCGTGGCGACCGACGAGGTCGCGGCCCAGCTGGTCGGCATGGAGGTGGGCCACGCCGTGCTGACCCTGGCGACGTTGCGACCCCAGCTGGCTGCCAGCGCAGTTGCGCCAGCGGTGTCGTCTTGACGGGCGAGCTCGCCGCACCGCACCCGGTGCTCGGTGCCGTGGTGGTCCTGGGCGTCCTGCTCGTCGGGACCGCCATCGTGACCACGGCCGACGCCGTGGTCGCCGACCGCGTCGCCCGTCGTGGCCTCGACCTGCGGGCATCATTGGTCCGGCCGTGGCGGCGGATCGCGCTCTCCCTGGTTCGGCCCCAGCCCGCGACCGAGCGGCCCGACTGGGGCCTGTGGGTGCTGGCCCCCGCGGCCTACGTCGGCATGGCCGCCATGGCGGTGTCGGTGCTGCCACTGGGCACCGACTGGGCCGTCGCGGACGTGCGGACCGGCATCGTCGTGCTGGGGTCGGCCGAGGTCCTGGCGATGGTGGCCGTGTACCTGCACGGCTGGGCGCCGAACTCCCCGCTGTCGTTGGTCGGGGCGTACCGCTTCGTGGCGGCCGGCCTGTCGTTCCTGCTGTTGTCGATGTTCGTCCTGATCGCGGCCGCGCTTCCGGCCGAGTCGATGAGCCTGGGCCGGATCGTGGCGTCGCAGCAGGAGGGGGCCTGGAACGTCCTCCGCCAGCCGCTGGGGTTGCCACTGTTCCTGGTCGTGGCCCTGTCGGTCAGCCTGCACGGACCGCTGGACATGGCCGACGGCACCGACCTGGCCACGGGCACGGTCGCGGAGTCGTCCGGACCGGCCAGGCTGGCGTGGGAGTTCGGCCGACGCGCGATGCTGACCGCCTACGCGCTGGCCACCGCGGTGGTGTTCCTGGCCGGCCCGGCCGGGCCGGTGCTGCCGGGCTGGGCGTGGCTTGCCGTCAAGACGGTCGCGGTCGCCGTCGTACTCGTGTGGTGCGGCCACCGCCTCGGCCGGATCGGGATACAGCGCTACGTCCGCATCGCCTGGACCGTGCTGCTGCCCCTGTCGTTCCTTCACCTGGCCATCTCGGGCGTGGCGGCGCTGGCATGACCGGACTGGCCGTCGACATCGCCTTCTGGACGTTCGCCGTGGCCGCGGCGTGGTTCGGCTGGCGAGTGTTCCGGACCGATTCGATGGTCCGGGCCACGTTCTGCCTGCTGGCGTCGTTCCTGAACGTCGGGGCGATCATGGTCCTGTTGCTGGCCGAGTACCTGGGCGTGGCCATGTTCTTCATGATGAGCGTGGAGATGGTCGTGATGGCGATCTTCATGGTCGCGTTCATGATGAACCCGGCCGGGTTGAACCCCATGGAGATGGTCCACCAACCTCGTGCGGCGATCGCCGTCGGGATCGGGGCGGCGGTGGGGCTGGGCGTCGTCGCCGTGGTGGCCGACCTGCCCCCGGCGGCGCTGCTGGACGAGGCCGGCACCATCCGGGCCCTGGGCAACGAGTTGATGGGGGCGTCGATGCTGCTGATGGAGGTGGTCGGCGTGACCCTGGTCGCCACCATGGTCGGGGCCGTCGTGCTGTCGTCGGCCTCCGGTCGCTACGGCAGCGCCGACACCGGATCGGTCCCGCCGCTGCTGGATCCCGACGACCCGGACAGCCGGCCCGACCTGGTCTCGGCCGACGGAGAGGGCGACGCCCACGCCGGGCATGGGGGCCACGGGGGGCACGGGGGGCACGGATGACCATCGTGACCGTGTTGCTGGCCTCGGCGGTGCTGCTCGGCCTCGGGACCTGGGGAGTGCTGTCCCAGCAGTCGTTCGTGATGATCATGATGGGGTTCGAACTGGCGATCAACGGCGTCATGTTGGCCGCGGCAGGCGTCTGGCGGTTCACGTCCGGCGGGGAGCCCCGGGGACAGGTCCTGGTGATCGTGGCGATGCTGGTCATGGCCGTCGAGGCCGCGATCGGCTTCGCCCTGGTGGTGGCGGTCTACCGGGCCCGCCAGCAGGACACCACCGAGGGCATCGCGGAGCTGTCCCGATGAGCCTGTGGCTGCTCCCGGTGTGGTTGTTGCTGGTCGGGCCGGTGCTGGGGATGGTCGGACACCGTGCCGCGCCCGGACGGCGCCGCCTGGTCCTGGGGGCGGGCGGGGCGACCGCGCTGGCCGTGGCCGGCGTCGGGTCGGTCGCCGCCACCCTGGCCACGTCGACGGCGACGTACCCTGTGGGCGCGGGGTTGGTGCTGCGGGTGGCGGCCGGGCCGGTCGCGGGACCGGTGGCGGTGCTGGTCGCCGCCATCGCGACGGTCGTGACGATGTACGCCGCCCGACACGAGGGCCAGCACGAGGATGGGGCCGGGCTCGCCCGACTGGTCGGCCTGCTGGTGGCCTTCGCCGGGGCGATGCTGCTGGTCGTGCTGGCCGACGACCTGCTCACCTTGACGGTGGGATGGGAACTGGTCGGCGCGCTGTCGTGGGCGCTGATCGGACACGAGTGGCGGGACGCGGACGCGCCGGGCGCCGCCGCCCACGCCTACAACGCGACCCGGTTCGGCGGCCTGGGCCTGGTGCTGGCCGCGGGGGCCGCGTTCGCCGCGACCGGATCGCTGGGCTACGACACCCTGGGCGGCGTCGACGGCGTTGCACTGCACGTCATGGTGGCCGGGGTGCTGCTCGCCGCCGTCAGCAAGTCCGCGCTGGTGCCGTTCTCACCGTGGCTGTTCTCCGCCATGGCCGGACCCACGTCGGTGTCGGCCCTGTTGCACTCCTCGACCATGGTCGCGGCCGGCGCCTATGCGCTGATCCGGCTGCAGCCGGTCCTGGACACCGCGTCGTGGTTCGGGCCCGTGGCGATCGCGATCGGGCTGGTCACGGCCCTGGCCGGCGGCGTCGTCGGCCTGTTGCAGGGGCATGCCAAGAAGCTGCTAGCCGCGTCCACATCGGCCCAGTACGGGCTGATGGTCGTCGCCGTGGGCGCCGGCGCACCCGGGGTCGCGGTCCTGCACCTGGTGGCCCACGCGGTCTTCAAGGCCCAGCTGTTCCTGTCCGCCGGCGTGGCGATCACCGCAGTGGGGTCCCACGACCTCGCCCGGATGCGCCTGCGGGGCGTGTTGCCGTGGACGGCCCGGCTGACGCTGGTGGCGACCCTGGCGCTGGCCGCAGTCCCCCCGTTGGGGGCGGCGTTCACCAAGGAGCAGGTGCTCGCCGCTGGCACCCACGCCGCCACCTGGGTCGGGTTGCTGGTGGCCGTGGCGGGCGGCCTGTCCGCCGCCTACGCGACCCGTTTCCAGCTGCTCGCGTTCGGCGGCGCCCGGCCGGACCGACCCTCACCCCGTCCACTCGTGCGGGGCCCCGCACGAGTGGAACTGGTCGCCATGGGCGTGCTCGCGGCCGCCTCGATCACGCTCGGGCTGCTGTGGGTGCCGGCCGTGCACGAGGCGGTCATGGCCGGACTGGGCGCCACGCCGCCCGAGGCCCGATCGTGGGAACTGCCGGTGTCGCTCGCGCTGGTCGCCACCGGCGCCTACGTCGTGTGGTCGTTGGATCGCCGCGGGCGGCTGGGCCACGTCCCGGCGGGCGCATCCCAACAGGCCGTCGCCGACTGGTTCGCCCTGCCACGGCTGGTCCGCGGCGTGGTGGTCGCCCCGACGCTGCACCTGGCCACCGCCCTCGCCACGGTCGACGACCGGATCGTCGACGCCGGGGTCGACGCGGCAGCGGGCCTGGGCGAGCGGCTGTCGCGAGTGGCGTCGGGGGCTGGTGAGGTGACGGTCGACGCGGTGGTGCGCGGGGTGGCCCGGACCGGGACCGTCCTGGCCGATGCCAGCGTCCGGGTCGGGGAGCGGGGGGTCGAGCGGACCGTCGACGGCGTGGCGTGGTTGGCCGGTCGCGCCGGCGACGACGTTCGCCGGACCCAGACCGGGCTCGTGCACCAGCAGTACATCGTCATCGCCGTCGGCCTGGTCGTGGTGCTCGCGGCCGCGATCTTCGGGAGGTAGCCCATGCTCACCGCCGCCATCGTCGTACCCCTGCTGGGCGCGCTGGTCGTCGCCGTCGCCGGGCGCCGCTGGTCCGAACCGGTCGTCCGCGCGGTCGGGGTCGCGACGACACTGGTCCCGCTCGCGTTGGTCGTGGCGGCTTGGATCGCCTTCGATCCCGGCTCGGACCAGCCCTTCCAACTGGTCACGGACGTGGACTGGATCCCGACGCTGGGAGTCGGGTACCGGGTCGGCGTGGACGGGATCGCCTTGGCCGTCGCGGCCGTCACGACCGTGGTCTTCACCGCCGCGGTCGCCCATCCCGCCGAGATGCGGGGCCTGGCCCACCAGTACGTGGCGTGGTTCCTGTTCCTCGAGTCCGTTTCGCTCGGGCTGTTCCTGAGCCTCGACCTGGTCCTGTTCTACGTCTTCTTCGACCTCAGCCTGGTCGGGATGTACTTCCTGATCAGTCGCTGGGGCCACGAGGACGCCGAGCGGGCCGCGCTGAAGTTCTTCCTCTACACCCTGCTCGGGTCGTTGTCGCTGTTGCTCGGCATCATCGCACTGGGCCTGTCGATGGACCCGATCACGTTCGACATGCGGGCCATCATCGCCGCCCAGCCGTTGGTGGGAAGCGGACAGGCCGTGGCGGTGCTGGTCCTGGTCATGGTGGGGTTGGGGATCAAGACCCCGATGGTGCCGTTCCACACCTGGCTGCCGGCGGCGCACGTCGAGGCGCCCGCGACGGCCTCGGCCGTGCTGGCCGGTGTGCTGCTGAAGATGGGGACCTTCGGAATGATCCGGATCCCCTTCCTGATGCTGCGCGACACCTTCGCCGACGCGTCGCTGGTCATCGGGGTGGTCGCGGTCGTCAGCATCCTGTACGGCGCATTGGTCGCCCTGGGCCAGGACGACCTCAAGCGCCGGATCGCCTACACCTCGGTCAACCACATGGGCTACGTCGTGCTGGGGTTGGCCGCAGCCGGCAGCGTCGTGGCCGGGCAGGAGGCCGCCCGCGCCCTGGCGCTGACCGGCGCGACCGTGCAGATGGTCGCGCACGGGCTGATCACCGGCACGCTGTTCCTGTTGACCGGGTCGATCTGGGACCGCACCCATGACTACGACATGGACCACTACGGCGGTCTCCTGGGGCAGGTGCCGCTGCTGTCCGGCGCGATGATCCTCGCTTCGTTCGCGAGCCTGGGCCTGCCCGGACTGGCCGGATTCGTGGGCGAGTTCCAGGTGTTCGTCGGAACCTTCGCCGTCCACCCGGTCCTGGCCGCCGTGGGGCTGCTGGGGATCCTGTTGACAGCCGCGCTGTTCCTCCAACTGGTCCAGCGGATGTTCCTGGGCGAGATGCCGGACCGGTGGTCGAGCCTGTCGGACCTGGCCCCGGTCGAGGTGGCCACGCTGGGGGTCCTGCTCGTGCTCACGGTCGCGGTCGGCGTCGCGCCCCGCCTGCTGGTCGACACCGTCCACGCGGCGGCCAGCCTGTTCGTGGGGGGCTGACGCCGCCATGCAGATGTCCATGCAGGTGTCGCACCTGGCGCCGCAACTCGCGGTGCTGATGGGTGCGGTGGTGACGCTGCTGGTGGCGATGTTCACCACCAGGCAACGCCAGTGGGTCAACGCCCCGCTCGCCCTGGTCGCGCTGGTCGTGGCCGCGGTCCTGCAGGTCGACCTGGCCGGAGGACCGGCCGTGCTGGCCTTTGACGGGCTGTGGGCGCTGGACCGGATGACGGCAGTCGGGTCCATCACGGTCGTCGTCGCAACGGGGCTGGTGGTGGCCCTGGTGCCGGGCTGGCTGGCCACCGACGCCCGCCACGGCGAGTACTACCCGATGCTGTTGCTGGGGGCGTTGGGCGCGATGGTGATGGTCGCGGCGGTCGACCTCAACGAACTCATCGTCGGGGTCGTGCTGTCGTCGGTGACCGGCTACGTGCTGGCCGCGTGGCATCGCCAGTCCGCGTGGTCGGTGGAGGCCGGCATGAAGTACTTCCTGGTCGGGGGACTGGCCAACATCGTGCTGCTGGTCGGGGCCGTGCTGGCGTTCACGGCAGGCGGGACCACCGACCATGCGGTGCTGGCCGTCACGCTGGCGGACGCGGACCCGTGGCTGCTGGTGCCGATGGCCGCGACGCTGGTCGTCGGACTGGCCTTCAAGGCGGGGGCGGTCCCGGTGCACTCGTGGGTGCCCGACGTCGCCCAGGGTGCGCCCGTACCGTCCGCGGCATTCCTGACCGTCGTCCCCAAGATCGGGGGGCTGCTCGCCCTGGCGCGGCTGGCCACGGTCGTGCCGATCGACGCCAGCGGCTGGCGGCCGGTCGTGGCCGTGGTCGCCGTCGCCACCATGTCCGTCGGCACGCTGGCCGCCCTGGGCCAGGACGACGTCCGACGCCTGTTGGGCTGGTCCAGCGTCTCCCAGGCCGGCTATGCCCTGGTCGCCGTGGCCGTCGTCGGGAGGAGCGAGCGCGCCGTCCCCGCACTGGTGCTGTTCCTGGCCGGGTACGCCGTCGCGAACGTGGCGGCCTTCGGCGTGGTGGCGGCGTTGCGTGGGCGCACCTCGTTGGCGGACTGGTCCGGGTTGGCCCGGTCGCGCCCGGGTCTGGCGGTCGCGATGGTCGTGGCGTTGCTGTCGCTGGTGGGCATCCCGCCGCTGGCGGGGTTCGCGGGCAAGTTCGCCGTGTTCGCGGCCGCCGTGGACGGGGGCATGACCTGGCTCGCGGTGGTCGCCGTGGTCAACACCGTGGTGTCACTGGCCTACTCGCTGCGCGTCGTCGCACCGATGTTCCTTGACGAACCGGTCGGATCGGTGCACGTACTGGATCGCTGGTCCGTGGTCGCCGTCGTGGTGGCCACGGTCGCCATCCTGGCCGTTGGAGTGGCCGCCGACCTGGTCCTGTCCGGCGCGACCGGGTCCGTGCTGCCGGCGCTGCCATGACGAAGGGGAACCCGCCCGACGCCGCGAGATCCTGGGACTCGTTCGACAGGACGCGGCCATCCGGGTCGGGGTGACCAATCGCGAGCCCTGCCGTCGGTACTGCGACGCCCATGTCGTTGGTCGACTCCCTGTCCCTCGTCCACCGCGGGTGGACAAGTGCACCGCAGGGTCGTTCTCGTCGGCCCGAACGGATCGAGATCCGGCAACCCCTCCCCCTTGTCCGAACTGTGGGCGATCGCGCACTCCGCGCGCGACCTCCCCCGCTTCTGGGGCATCTCCAAGGTCCCCGACAAGCCGTTCATCCATGCCTACGACCGCAACGGCGGACTGAACATCCTCAAGGCCAAGGCCAAGGGGCCTCGGCGGGCAGTGCCCTCGGAGGTCTGCGCAAGGGCGGCCGGCTCCGATTGGGCCGGCCGTCCCACGTGCAACGCCGAGATGACACACCGCAGGGCGGGTCGATCCCGCCGGCCCTCGAACCACCAAGGCGCCGTGGCCCGGTTGTACGACCCGTCCGTAGGACTCTTGTCCGGCGCTCGAGGCCCAACGAGGGCCTCGAAGACGGTCGCGAAACACGCGGGATGATCCCGGGCCCCGTGCGATGGCACTGACCTGGTCCAGATGGCGTCGTGCCTGGCGTTCTTGCGAGGCACCAAGAATCTCGTCGACCCCCGAGAAGTCCTTGGACAAGGTCGCCCGCCCGATACCGGCCTCGACCGCGGACTGCTGTGCGCGAGCACGAGCGAGGACGGTGGTGTCTGGATCGACAAGGAACCCGCCGGCACGGCCAGGCTGGAACGCCCCGGCCAGCCGACGACGTTCCCCGCCGTGGGTCACGCCGCGACCTCACCCCCATGGCCGCCGACTTCATGGGAGGCCGAGACCCTGCAGGTCCAGGTCGTCAGCGGTGCCGAGGACGACGTCATCTGGTTCCTGAAACTTCATCTGCTGCCGTTCACCGCGGCGCAGGGGATCGACTGGCCGGGCTGGGCCATGACCACCCGGACTGGCGCGCGCGTCGCCACGCTCAACGACCTGCGGACCCAACTGGCCGAGCTGTCACGGTGGGACTTCGACAGCGCCTTCCGGGATGGGGTCACGTGGGGCGACCACGCCCTGAGCCTCCAGCGGTTCCAGCCCTCCCCACATCGGACTGGTCCCGGGCCACGCCACGTCTTCCCCCCGGTTGACGCGCGGGCCGCGGGATCGAGCATCCGTGGGTGGTCGTGGGCGGACTCGCGATGCTCGCGGTGACCTGCTGGCTGCGGGACCGGCTCGGCCACGGCCACGACAGCGACGGCGTCGCGATCGCGGGACCGACACCACCGCTGTGCGGCCACCCGCCGTGCGGCCATCGGTGGCGACGCGGTCGGTGACTACGCTGGACAGTCGATGGGACCATCGCGGGAGGAACACACATGGGACGCAGGAAGCGCATGAAGGCCGCCGAGAAGTCGGCGTCGGAGGCCGTCGCCCTGGCCGAGGAGGCCCTGGAGGAGGCCCGCAAGGCCGCCAAGGACGCAGCGAAGGCGGCTCGGGCCGGCCTGAGCGAAGCGCGGGAGGCGGCCCGCGACTCGCTGGACTCGGCCCGCGACTCGGCCAAGGACGGTGCTGACACCGCCCGTGACAAGGCCAAGGCCGCACGTGAGTCGGCCCGTGAGTCGGCGGCCGCGGCCAAGGCCAGCGCGAGCGAGACGACAGCCAACGCCCGCAAGAAGGTCGCGGCAGCCGTGGCCGATGAACCCGAGCCGGAGTCCGGCGGTGGCCTCAAGACCGTCCTCGTTGCCGCGCTGGTGGCCGGGGCGGCGTTCGCGGCCTCGACCTTCAAGCGCAAGCGCGACCAGGAACTGGACGAGTCGCTGTGGGACGACCCCACCTCGGTCTGACCTCCGCCCGACTCGTGCACGACCGTGGCCCGGACGCTCGGCGTCCGGGCCGACGTCTGTCCGGCGGGCCGTCACGATCGGATGGGTGGCCGCCCACGCGAGTCGTCCACAGGGTCGTCAACAACTGTGGAGTTCCACGGGCGTCATTCGTCCCCAGCTGTGGAGCCACTTGTGGATGACGCGCCAGCCTGGCGGGTGATGGGCTGACCAGCGGGGGCGCCCGATGCCTGGGCGGAGCCGTTCGGGCCGGGCGCTGTCCGGGTGGAAGGGCCTTGGATGGGCGGGTGCGAAGTCCGGAGCCGATCAGGCCGGGCGCTGTCCGGGTGGAAGGGCCTTGGGTGGGCGGGTGCGAAGTCCGGAGCCGATCAGGCCGGGCGGTGCGCGGGTGGAAGCGCCTCGACGGTTCGGTCGGTTCCGGCGGTCAGTAGCTGGAACCGGTCACGTACTCGCGCAGGCTCTGGGCCTGGGTCTCGAGTTCGAGGATCCGGAAGCGCACGACGTCGCCGATGGACACGATCCCTGCCAGGCGGTCGCCGTCCACCACCGGCAGGTGGCGGAAGCGTCGTTCCGTCATCTTGGCCATCAACTGGTCCGACGTGTCACCACCGTGACAGGTCGACACCTCGCTGGTCATGGCGGCGCGGACCGGGTCCCCCAGGCAGTCCCGCCCATGGGTGTGCAGGCGTCGGACGATGTCGCGCTCGGACAGGATCCCGTCGACGGTCCCGCCGTCCTCGGACACGACCAGCGCGCCGATGTTGTGCTCGGCCAGCAGCACGAGCGCGTCCTCCAGCGTCTGGTCGGGCCCGATCGTGGACACGTCGGCGCCCTTGGATGCGAGGATGGTGGAAACGGTCACGGCCATCGATCGACCTCCGGGGTCGGGGGAGTCTCGCCCGCAACGCTAGTTGCCGGACCGGCCCGCGGGGTCGCCTTCCGGGGCGCGTTCGCACCTCGTCGGCTGCACCTCGCGACGGCATGCTCGCCCGCTCGACCCGCCGGGACGCCGTCGGCCGGGCACACTCGACGATGGCCGGCCGCTCTGCCTTCGCCTGCCGGCAGACAGGAGCACACCATGTGTCGCAGCATCCGTACCCTTCGCCCGCCCCATCTCGACGAGGTCCACGACGGTGACTTGGTGGCCGCCGCGCGCCAGCACGTCCGGAAGGTGTCGGGGTTCCGGGAGCCGTCCAGCGCCAATCGCGAGGCCTTCGAGCAGGCGGTGGCCGCCATCGCCGGCGTCACGACCGACCTGCTGGAGACCCTGGATGTCCGCGGTCAGGAGCCGGTGGCCGTGGTGGCGGGCCCGGAGCAGCGCCCACCGTCCCGGTCCGGTGGTGCCCGCCCGCGCTAGCCCACTTGGACGGCGTGTGGCTGGCGTGGACATTGGGCACGCTGTCGCCTGCCGTGGTCGGGTGTCGTTTGGACGAGCGCCCGTCATGAGATAGGTTGACCCGGCGACAAGCCGCCACGGTGTGACCTTTCGACCA
>JAGXFT010000184.1 GCA_024637135.1 Nitriliruptorales bacterium
GGCCACGAAGTCGGCGGCGTCGTCGACGTCATCGGTGAGGTGCAGCATCGACGGGTCGTCGAACAGCGCCAGCAGGACCGGCCACGCCGGCACGACGTCGGTCCAGTGCTCCACGCCGACGAACACCATCGGGCTGATCAGCCCGTGTAACCCGTAGTAGTTCTGGCAGGCGTCCTGGAACACCTCCTGGAGGGTCCCGGCGGCCCCGGGGAAGAACACGACCCCGGCGTCGGCGATCGTCAGCAGACCGTCCTCGCGCACCGCGTTGTGGAAGTGCTTGGCGAGGTGGGTGGCCAGCGGCGTGGGCGGTTCGTGCCCGTAGTGCCACGTCGGCACGCCCAGTGACACCCCGGGATCCCGGGCCGTCGCCGCGGCGATCGCGAACGCCGGTTCCTGCCACGCGTGCAGTCGCGCGACCGCCTCGGTGTCCACGGTCCCGTCGGGCCGCACGATGCCCGCGATCCCGGCCGGGAAGTCGGGTCGGTCGGCCATGGCGACGAGATGGCGCTCGACGTCGACCCAGGGATGCCCGGCCGTGCGCGCACCCAGGTGGGTCGCCTCCATCGCACCCGGGCCGCCGCCGGACACGCAGGTCGCGCCGTCCCGGGTCAGGCGCCGCGCGAGGGCCACGACCCGGGTGTAGGCGTCGTCCGGGTCGGCGCTGCGGCGCAGCCGATGGCCGCCCATGATCCCGACCAGTCGCCGCCCGGCGCGAAAGGCCTCCATGGCCTGGGCGATGGACGAGTCGTGGATGGCCTGGGCGATGGCCTGCACGTGCGGGCCGTGGACGCCACCGGACGCGACCCACGCGCGGTAGACGACGAAGTCATGGGTCGTTGCCCATGACTGCGGGTCGTCGGGGTCGTAGCCGCCAAGCAGTTCGGCCGGGTCGTACAACGAGGTCCGGAACGGCTGGACGGGCACCTGCTCGGACTCCAGGGGACCGGACCTGGGGGCCGCCGGACGTCGCGGTGTCGGGGGACGGGTCACGCCGACACGCCGACCAGGCGCTTCGCGGCGTCCACGACCGCCGCGAACATGTCCGTCGACGCGTCGAGGACGGCGACGTGGTCCGCGTCCACCTCGACCACCTCTGCCTCGCCGCCGGCCGCCCGGGCGGCGGTCGCGTAGTCCGTGGCCTGGGACACCGGCACCTGCTGGTCGTGGCGGCCGTGCACCAGCACGACCGGCACGTCCAGTGGGACCCGGCGGATCGGCGAGGCAGAGGTCCAGCGGTCGTCGTCGACCTCGTCGGGGGTGCCACCCAACAGGTCGGAGGTCGCCGTGCCTCCGTCGGACAGCCGGCGTTGGTGGGCTGCGGCCAGGTCGGTCACGGCCCCGATCGGGACCACGCCGGCCAGCGGCACGGTGGTCTCGCCGGCAGCCCACAGGGCGAGGTGGCCGCCGGCGGAGTGACCCGACACCACCACGAGGTCCGGGTCGAGGTCGTACTCGGCGACCAGGCGGGGGACCAGCGCGAGCGCGTCCTGGGCATCGGTCAGGGTGCCCGGCCAGCCGCCCCCGTCCTGGCCGACCCGGCGGTACTCGACGTTGGCGGTCGCGAACCCGGCCCGGCGCAGCCCGGCGCAGAACGGTCGGGCGTGGTCGAGCGCGTACTCGGATCGCCAGAAGCCCCCGTGGAAGTGGACGACCAGCGGCACCGGCCCGTCCCGATCGGGTCGGCGCACCTCCACCCACTGGTTCGGGTCCGGCCCGTAGGTGACCACCGTCGGGCCGGCCGGTGGACGCGACCCGATCCCCATTCGCCTCGCCCCCCAACCATCGACTCGGCCACCCACCGGGAGTTCGATGGGTGGCCGAGTCTAGGTCCCGGACGGGGTCGTGCCCCGTCCGTCCGGATCAGTTGTTGGACCGCGAACGCGATCGGCGCGAGCGCTTGCGGGCACCGCCGCGGGGTCGCCCGCCGTCGTTCTTGGGTGCCGAGCCGTTCGACTGGCGCGTGCGATTGCGGCCACCGGACGAGCCCGCCGACGAGTCGTCGGACGGCCGTGTCGAGCCGTTCGACGGCGGCCGGTTCGAGCGCGCGCCCGTGCTGGGGGTCCCGGGGCGCAGGGCGTCGAGGTCCATCGGGGTCGATCCGCCCGGCAGGTCCAGCGCGCGCTGGATCGAACGCGCATCCTTCTCCTGGTCCGGCATCACCATCGTGACGACCGCGCCGGTGGCGCCGGCACGTCCGGTGCGACCGGAGCGGTGCACGTAGTCCTTGTCGCTGCCGGGGAGGTCGTAGTGCAGGACCATCGCGACGTCGTCGACATGGATGCCACGGGCGGCCACGTCGGTGGCGACCAGCGCCTGGACCCGCCCGTCGGCGAACTTCTTGAGGGCCCGTTCACGCTGGTTCTGGTTGCGGTTGCCGTGGATGGCCTCGGTCGTGACCCCGGCCTTGGCCAACTGCTTGGCGAGGCGGTCGGCCCCACGCTTGGTGCGCGTGAACACGATGGCGGGTGTGGCCTGCTGCAGGGCCTTGATGGTCTGCGGACGACGGCTGTCGCGGGTCGCCGACCAGAAGTGGTGGCTGACGTCCCCGGCCTCCTCGACCGGGTCGTCCTCCACGTGGCGGACGGGGTTGCGCTGGTACCGGCGGACCAGCACGTCGACGTCGCCGTCGAGGGTCGCCGAGAACAACAGGGTCTGGCGGTCCGACGCGGTCCGGTCCAGCAGGCGCTGGACCTCGGGGAGGAACCCCATGTCGGCCATCCGGTCGGCCTCGTCGATGATGACGATGCGGACCTCGGAGAGGTCGCACGCGCCACGCTGGACCAGGTCCGCGAGCCGGCCGGGGCACGCGACGAGCACGTCGACACCGGTCTTGAGCATCGCGATGTCGCGCTTGATGTTGGTGCCGCCGTACACGGTGGCGACCCGGCGGTCGCGGCGGGCGGCCAGGGGCGCCATGGCGTCGGCGACCTGGGCGGCCAGTTCACGGGTCGGGGTCAGGACCAGGGCGGCGGGACGGCGCGAGCGTGCTCGCGTGACGCGGGCCACGGTCGGGATCGAGAAGGCCAGCGTCTTGCCGGAACCCGTGGGGGCCCGGCCGGACACGTCACGGCCGTCCAGGGCGTCGGGGATGGTGGCCACCTGGATCGGGAAGGGCGTGGTGAGGCCCTGCCGGTCCAGTTCGGAGGCCAGGTCCTTGGGCACGCCCAGGTCGAGGAAGGAGGGGTCGGTCACCGTCGAGGACGGGGCCGAGGTGGAAGTGGTCATGGTTGGTTCTCTCGCGGCAGCCCGCACGAGGGGCGCCAAGGGTGGTACGCGCACGCCGGCGGACCGGGGCGCGGATGATGGGACGTCAGGATGACGTTCCACGTGCGTGAACACGCACAGACAGTTTCGGCAGAGATGCCGGGGAAGACTGGCACCGGGGCGCGGTCGACGGGATGTCGGTGGACGCGGGGCCGGTGCACGTGTTGCGCGGTCGAGGTGAGCGGTGCAGGTGAGCGGTGCTCGACGACCAGCGTGGTCCCCACGTTACCTGATGGCTCGGGAGCCGTGAACACCCCACGTCGGGAGCGCGACGACGCGGTCAGGTCCGGGGCGCCAACCACCGCAGACCCACACCCGCCACGATCCCCGCCACCCCGAAGACCGCGGTTGCCGTGGCCAGGCCGACGGCGCCGCGGGCGGTCGCGGTCGCCAGGGCCACGCCGGCGAGCACCAGCGGGGCCGACACCACCACCGACGCCCCCAGTTCGATCGCGACGGGACCACGCTGGTCGGGGTCCGACAGCGACAGCAGGGCGAGCCCGGACGACACCGTGCCCGTGACCGTTCCGAACAGGGCCACGCCGCGGTCGAACCGATGTGATTCCAGCGAGCCGGCCAGCAGGACCACGCCCGCCACCGTCGCGACCAGGGTCACCACCAGCACGGTCGCCAGTGGCCCGGCGCGGCTGGCGATGCGTGCCCATGCCAGCGAGCCCAGCACGGCCACGGTCAGGCCGTCGACCGCGGCGATCGTGAGTCGCTGCAACGGCGCCGGTCGCAGGATCGGCGCCATCCCCAGTCGTCCGGCCAGTGCCCGCAGGGCCATGCCGACCAACAGGGCGAGGAAGAACAGCACGCCCAGCGCGATGTCGCGCACGTCGGGACCGATCAGGCCAGCTCCGGCCCCGACCGCCAGCGCCAACAGCACGTAGGCGACCACGACCCCGATGGTCGTGACGACGACGTCTCGCCCCGGCCGGGCCGAGGGCCCGGCCACGTCCGACGCGGCGTTCGTCGGGCGGTCGTCCGGGCATCGATCGGGATCCGGACGACGCAGCCGCAGGGCCAGCAGGCCGAAGCCGTAGGCGACCACGAAGCCGACCGACGCGATCGTGGCCCCCAGCGAGGTGGCGTCGACGAACCCGGACGCCTCCCACAGCCCACCGATGGACACCGCCTGGCCCGGTCCCTCCTCCAGGCCCATCGGGGCCAGGAACCCGAAGGCCGGGAACAGGTCCGTCCCCGCCGCCGCGAAGGCCAGCACCACCAGCCCGCCGGCCACGGCCTGCAACGCGAACACCAGCCCCTGCGCGACCCCGATCCAGGCTGCGCCCCGGGACACCGCCGAACGGTCGCCGGGGGTCAACCCGATCGCCAGGAACGAGATCCCGAACAGGTGGTAGCCGACCTGTTGCCACGCCTCGACCGACCCGGGCAGCAGGTCGAACTGGCGCAGCACCAGCCCGATCGCGCCACCGACGATGGCTGCCGGCAACACCCCGTCCCGGCGCCGACCGGTCAGCAGCCACCCGATCGCGTACAGGACCACCGTGCCCGCCAGTGCCACGACCATCGTCGCCCCCCGTGTCGTGGTCGTCGTCGCCCTCGCTCAGGGCGTGAACAGGTCCTGGAGCGTGGCACTGATCGCCACGGCCCGCAGGTCCGGGGGCAGCGCGTCCAGGGTGGCGTCGACAGCCGCGCGGTCGGCCACCAGGTCGACCTGGCCGAGCAGTGCGAGCACGTCGTCGGCCGCCAGTGACGCCGGATCCAGGCCCGGGGGCAGCAGCGGCGTGGTCGGGCCGGCCTCCTCAACCGCGGTGGCGAGGTCGGCACACAACTCGTCGACGATCCGCTGGTGGGTCGCGGTCATGGTCAGGTGGAGGTGCGGCGGCGACGACCCGAAGCCGGGCGTCGGCCCCAGGTGCCAGCCCCGGGACCGCATGGCCGCGGCCAACCCGAACACGTCGGTCGGAGCGTCGACGGTGGTGACCATGGCCAGCAGCGTGGCATCGGGCCGAGCGGTCAACGCGAGGTGTTCGTGGTCGTCCACGGCCGCCGCCACGGTCGTCGTGGCGGCGCGCGCGGCATGGGCGAGGTCGCGGTAGCCGTCCCGGCCCAGCAGGGTCACGACCGCCCAGGCGGCCGCCAGCGGGCCCCCGGACCGGGTCGACTGCATCGTGGGGTTCACCAGCGGGTAGCCGGTCCAGTGGGTCGCCGCCGTGTACTGGAAACGACGGTGCTCGGCGGTCCGGTACAGCGCCACCGACGCGCCCTTGGTGGTGTAGCCGTACTTGTGGAGGTCCAGCGAGATCGAGTCGACCCCGTCGACGTCGAACCCGAAGGCAGGTGTGCCGTCCAGGAACGGCATGGTCAGCCCACCCATGCAGGCGTCCACGTGGAGCCACAGTCCGGCCGTGCCGGTCCGGGCGCCGATCTCGCGGATCGGGTCGACCACGCCGTGGGCGAACTGTGGCGCCGACGTCACCACCATGGCGGTGGCGCGGTCGGTGACGGCCAGCAGGGCGTCGGGGTCGACCCGCATGTCGTCGCCCGCCGGGACCGATCGCAACTCCAGGTCGAAGTAGTGCGCGGCCTTGTGGAAGGCGGCGTGGGCGCTGTCCGCCAGGACCAGGTTGGTGGCCGCGTTGTCGTCGCCGAGGTGGGCGCGGCGGGCGTCGCGCGCGGCCTTGACCGCCAGCAGGATGGACTCGGTGCCGCCGGACGTGAACGAGCCGACCACCTGGTCGTCGCCCCCGACCAGGTCGCGGCAGAAGGCGACGAGGTCGTTCTCGAACCGGACGAAGGAGCCGAACACGGTCGGGTCCAGCCCGTTCGCGCCGGAGAAGCGGCGGTACGCCTCGTGGCCCAGCGCGACCACCTCGTCGCTGGACTCGAAGACGTAGGAGAAGAAGCGATCGCTGCGCCACGGTGGATCGGCCGCGGCGATCGCGTCGAGTTCGGCCAGGACGTCGTCAGGTGTGGTCATGGCCGGCAGCGTAGGAGCCACGAGGTGGACGTCGTCCCGCCGACTCCTGCCCACCGGTGTCGGCCCGGGGTCGCGGGTGGTTCACTGGCCGACCCGTGACGACAGGAGGCGACGGTGGCCGACGACCTCGTGATCGCGCGTGGTCCCTTCCCGGACCTGGATGGCTTCGACCAGGCCCGCGACGCCGATGCGACCGCTTCCTCGACGGACCTGTCGTCGCGCTTCGTCGTGGACGACCCGGACCTGCTGTACCTCGACGGGAACTCGCTGGGCCGACTCCCGCTCGCGGCCGTGGACCGCGTGGCCGAGGTCGTGCGCCACGAGTGGGGGGGCCGGCTGATCCGGTCGTGGAACGAGGGCTGGTGGGACGCACCGACCCGGATCGGGGACCTGCTGGCGCCGGTCGTGGGGGCCCGACCGGGCGAGGTCATCATCTCGGAGTCGACCTCGACGAACCTGTTCAAGTTGGCCGTCGGTGCGCTGCGGGCTCGTCCGGGTCGCCACGCGATCGTCACCGACGACCTCAACTTCCCGACCGACAACCACGTGCTGGCCGGCGTGGCCGACCTGGTGGGGGAGGGGACCAGGGTCGTCACCGTGGCCAGTCCGGACGGCGTCCACGGGTCGATGGACGCCCTGCTGGCGGCGATCGACGGCGACACGGCGCTGGTGTCGCTCAGCCACGCCTGCTTCAAGTCGGGGTGGCTGTGGGACGTCGGGGCGGTCACGGCGGCTGCCCACGAGGCCGGGGCGTTGGTGTTGTGGGACTGCAGCCACTCGGCCGGCGCGGTCCCGGTCGACCTGGCCGCGCACGATGTCGACCTGGCGGTGGGGTGCACGTACAAGTACCTCAACGGGGGACCGGGGGCACCGGCCTTCGCCTACGTGCGAACCGATCTGCAGGACGACGTCGCGAACCCGATCACCGGCTGGTGGGGCCATGCCGACCCGTTCTCGTTCGACCTCGACTTCACACCTGCCGTCGGCATCCGCCGCAGCCACGTCGGCACGATGCCGATGCTGTCGCTGCTGGGTGCCGAGCCCGGCATCGCCATGGTCGCCGAGGTCGGCATCGAGGCGATCCGGGCCCGGTCGGTGGCGCTGACGACGATGCTGGTGGACCTGGTCGACGTCCACCTGGCTCCGCTGGGCTTCACGCTCGCGTCCCCGCGCGACCCCGCCCGTCGTGGTGGCCACGTGTCGGTCGCCCACCCGGAGGCGTGGGGGGTCACACGGGCGCTGCTGGCCGAGGCCGGGGTCGTCCCGGACTTCCGTGCGCCCGACGTGGTCCGGCTTGGGCTGTCGCCGCTGACGACGACGTTCGTGGACGTCCACACCGCCGTCGGACGCATCGTGGAGGTGGTCCGGACCGGTCGCCACCTGGTGCATCGCGACGACGCGGCCGCGGTGACCTGACCCGCCCGCCGGTCGGGCCCTGCGGCGCATTAGCATCGGGTGCGCCCGCCCGGTCGACCTGGAGGAACCGTCATGATCCATGCCTTCGTGCTGATGAACGTGTCCCCGGAGCACATCGCCGAGGTCGCGCGCCGCACGGCCGAGTTCGACGGCGTGCAGTCCGCCCACTCGGTGGCCGGGAGCGAGGCCGACGTCGTGGCCGTGCTGGCGGTGCCCGACCACGAAGCGGTTGCCACCGTGGTGACCGAGCACCTCGTGACCCTGCCCGGGATCCTGTCGACGCGCACCATGATCGCGTTCCGGACCTACTCGACGGAGGAACTGGACGCGGCCTGGGAGGGCATCGGGGACTGACGCGTCCAGCGACACCCGGCCCCAGGTCGTGGTCAGGACATGGTCAGGTCGTCGTCAGGAAGCCCTCGATCGCGTCGCTGGCAGCACGAAGGCGCCAGATCTCCACGAACTCGCCGCGCTGGTGGGCCTGGTCGGTGCGACCGGGGCCGAAGTTCACCGCCGGCACCCCGCGCTCACCGAAACGGGCGACGTCGGTCCAGGCCTGCTTGGCCGCCACCGGTGCCGACACCGCCGCGACGAAGGCGGCCGTCACCGGCCGGTCGGCGCGCGGCGGGGCCGGGACCGCCCGGTCGGTCACCGCCACGGACAGGTCGAGGCCGAGGTCGGCCGCGAGCCCGTCGAGCGTCGCGTGCAGTTCCTCCTCGGCCGCCGCGACGTCGCGACTGGGACTGAACCTGAAGTTGAGGTTGAGGTCCACCACTCCGGGGACGACGTTGCGGCCGTTGGCCGTGCGCGCCTGCGTGACGGACCACACGTCACGGAACACGACACCGTCCAGCTCGACCTCCACCGGGTCGCGCTCGTGGAAGGACGTCAGCAGCGACCCCGCCGCGGTCAGGGCGTTGACACCCTGCCACGGGCGGGCCGAGTGGGCCTGGCGACCGCGGACCGTCACGGTCGCGTGGAGTCCACCCAGGCAACCCAGTTGGATCTCGCCGTCGGTCGGTTCGAGGATGACCGCCAGGTCGGCCTCGGCCAGCCACGGGACCCGGTCCAGCACCAGCGCCAGTTCGTTGTCCTCGGCCGGACCCTCCTCGGCCGCGTAGAGCACCAGGGCGATGTCGGCGCCGGTCTCCAGGGAACCGTCGACGACCCGTTCGAACGCGCGCATCGCGACGACGTTGCCGCCCTTCATGTCGGACGTGCCGCGGCCCACGACGACGTCCACGCCGTGCACACGATCGGTGTGGGCGACGCGATCGGCCGGGGTCGGCGCGACGACGTCGAGGTGGCCCACCAGCAGGACGAGCGGTCGTGACCCGTCAGGTGTCGCTCGGGCCCCGGGGGTCACGACCAGCGAGTTGGCGACACGCACGACGGTGTCGCCACGCTCCCGGTGGTGGGTGGCCACGGCGTCGGCGATGGGGCCCTCGGCACCGGTCTCGCACACCAGGGCGCAGTGATCCAGCAGTCGCGCCACCAGGTCGTCGATGACGTCGTCGTCCAGCACCAGGCCGTCAGGCGGGGGGACGGGCGTGGTCACGTCGGCTCCTGTCGACGACGGCGGCCGGTCGTTCGGCGTGGCGACCGGACACCTCGTGATGGCAGATCAGACCTGGACGGCGAACTCGCGCAGGGTGTCGTTCAGCGAGGTCTTGGCGTTGGTGGACTCGGTGCGGCGCCCGATGATCAGGGCGGCGGGCAGCTGCCAGGTCCCGGCCGGGAACTCCTTCGGGCGGGTCCCGGGGATGACGACCGCCCCGGGCGGCACGTGGCCGCGGACCTCGACCGGTTCGTCGCCGGTCACGTCGATGATCGGGGTGGACTTGGTCAGCACCGTGTTGGCGCCCACCACGGCGCCCGCGCCGACGCGGACGCCCTCCACGACGATCGAGCGCGACCCGATGAAGCAGTCGTCCTCGATGATCACCGGGGTCGCACCCGCGGGTTCGAGCACGCCGCCGATGCCGACGCCGCCGGACAGGTGGACGTTGCGGCCGACCTGGGCACACGAACCGACCGTGGCCCAGGTGTCGACCATCGTGCCGGCCCCGACCCACGCGCCGATGTTGACGTAGCCCGGCATCAGGACGACGCCGCGTTCGAGGTGGGCACCGTGGCGCGCGGTCCCGGGTGGGACGACCCGCACGCCCGCGGCGGCGTAGCCGGTCTTGAGCGCCAACTTGTCGTGGTACTCGTACGGTCCGACCTCCATGGTGGCCATCTCCGCCTGGCGGAACAGCAGCAGGATCGCCTGCTTCGCCCAGGTGTTGACGACCCACTCGCCATCGCCGTCGGGCTCGGCGACCCGCACCTCGCCGCGATCGAGCAGGTCGATCGTGTCGGACACGGCTCGGCGGGCCTCGTCGGACCGCCAGCCGTCGTCGCTGGCGGCCGCGGCCTCGATCGTGTCGGCGAGGTCGGTGGTGGAGGTCACGGGGAGTTCCTCGGGCTGGGGGGCGGTGGCGTGCGGCGCCGGCCGCGGTGCGGGGACGGAGTCTGGCGCCAGCGTAGGAGACGGCCGAACACCTCATGGTGGGGGCTGGTGCGCCCAGACCGCGTCGGGCCTCGTCGTCGATCCTCGTGTCGTCGGACGTGGGTGAACGCGCGCGGTCGTGGCCGTGGGAGTCCGCCTCCGGGCTATCGTTGCCCCGTTCGCCCACGGCGGTGCGTGCGTCGCGCCCACCGACCCGGTCGGCTGGCAGCGTCGCCACCATCCGTCCCCACTCGCACGAGGTCGTCGTGTCCACTTCACACGCCACTGCGACACCCGAGCGCACCCGCGGGCTCGTCGGGGTGCTGGCCGGGGGCGTCTTCATGGGCGCGGCCGAGATCGTCCCCGGGGTCTCGGGCGGCACGATCGCCCTGGTGTTCGGCATCTACGACCACCTGATCGCGACCCTGTCCGAGGGCGCTTCGGCGCTCGGGGCCGCCCTGCGGGGTGACGTCCGGGGGGCACTGGCACGACTGCGCCGACTGGACTGGGCCTTCGCCGTGGTGCTGGTCGTGGGCATGGGTGCGGCGATCGTGACCCTGTCGGGTGTGCTCGAACACCTGTTGGCGACCCGCCCGGTTGCGATGTCCGCGCTGTTCGCGGGCCTCGTCGGGGGATCGGTCGTGCTGGCCCGCGGCGAACTCCACGGTCTCCTGGGGTCGGTGGACCGCACCGCTGCGGTCGGCGTGGCGATCGCCACCTTCCTGGTACTGGGGATCACCCCCGGTCGCGTCGTGGACCCCTCGGTGCCACTGTTCTTCGGGGCGGCAGCCATTGCCATCTGCGCCATGATCCTGCCCGGCATCTCCGGATCGTTCATCCTGCTGCTGCTCGGCATGTACGAACCGGTGCTGGCCGCCGTCACCGATCGCGACCTGGTCGTGTTGGCCGCGTTCGCGGCCGGCGCGGCGACCGGGCTCGCGCTGTTCTCGACCTGGCTCGACGCCCTGTTGGCTCGTCACCACGATCGCACCCTGGCGATCCTGCTGGGCATGATGGCCGGGTCGCTGCGGGTGCTGTGGCCGTGGCCGGTGGGGGCCGACGGCGTGGGGGAGGCGGCCCTGGGTGCGCCCGTGGCCGCCGACGTGCCGGTCGCGATCGCGGCCGCCGTCGTCGGGGTGCTGCTGGTGGTCGGAATCGCCTGGATCGGGCGCGCCACCCTCGACGACACCTCCGATGGCCTCCACGACCACGAAACGGTGACCACATGACCGACCGCGACGACGTCCGGCGCCTGCTGGTGGTCAGCAACGCCGCCGCCGGCAGCAACGACGAGGACGCGGTCGCGGCCGCCCGGGCGGTGTGGGTCGACGCGGGCTGCGACGTCGAGGTGGTGGCGACCGAGAGCCAGGACGACCTCCGGCAGGTCGTGGCCGACGTCGACGGGCGCGTGCTCGTGGCCGCCGGTGGGGACGGCAGCCTGCACGCGGTCGTGGTGGCGCTGGCCGCGGCCGGCGCGCTGGACGACGTGGTGGTCGGGCTGTTGCCCCTCGGGACCGGCAACGACCTGGCCCGCGGGCTGGGCATGCCGTTGGAACCCGAGGATGCCGCCCGTGCCCTGCTGGCCGCGACACCGCGCTCGCTCGACCTGCTGGTCGACCAGGACGGGATGGTTGGTGTCAACGCGATCAACATCGGGATCGGCGCCGCCGCCTCCGAGCGGGCCTCGTCGATGAAGGAGGGCCTGGGACCCGCCGCCTACCCGTTGGGTGCGGTGGCCGCCGGAGCGACGGAACCGGGCTGGAACCTGACGGTGACCGTCGACGGCGACCCCCTGGTCGAGGACCAGCCGGTGCTGCACGTCGTGATCGGCAACGGACCGTCACTGGGTGGCGGCACCGACGCCGCCCCGGGGGCCCGGCCCGACGACCACCAAGCCGACGTCATGGTCGCCCTGGCGACTGGCCCGATGGCCAGGATGGGCTATGCCGCCGCACTCCAGCGGGGTGAGCACGTCGACCGGGACGACGTCCTGAGCACCCGCGGCCGGGAGGTCGAGGTGGTCGGCGACGACCACCCCTGGAACGTCGACGGCGAACTGCCACCGCCCCGCACCCGGTCGCACTGGACCCTCCACCCCGGCGCCTGGCGGCTGCTCGACCCCCGCCGCGACGACGCCTGACCCGTCGGCACCGCGCCGTGGTTCGTCGCCGTCAGGTCGTGGCGGTGGGGCGGGGGACGCGGCCGTCGTCCAGTCCTGCCTGCCAGCCGGCGACCGCCGCCCGACAGTCCGCGACGGTGGGCACCAGGGCCAGTCGCAGCCACCCGTGCCCGGCGGGTCCGAACGACCGCCCAGGGGAGGCCACGACGCCGGCGTCGAGCAGCGCCTCGGCATGGCCGACGTCGTCGCCGCCCGGTGCGGCGAACCACACGTAGAACGTGGCCGCACTGTCCAGCACCTCGTACCCGACCTCGTGCAGGAACTCGTCCAGCACGGCGCGCTTGGCCCCGAAGGTCGACCGCCGTTCGACGACGTGGTCGTCGTCACACCAGGCGGCGGTCGCCGCCGCCTGGACGAAGTCCTGGGACGCGGTCCCGAAGTTGGGGCGCAGCAGCCGTTGGGTCCGGACCACGGCGGGGTCGCCGACCAGGGCCCCGGACCGGTACCCGGTCATGCCCGAACGCTTCGACAACGACAGCGTCGCCACGACCCCGGTCGGGTCGCCGTCGACCGCCTCCAGGACCGACGGCGGCGGCGTGTCACCGAACCAGACCTCCTGGTAGCACTCGTCGGAGGCCAGCAGGATGTCGTACTCGCGTGCGACCGCGACCTGGTCGCGCCAGTAGGCGAGGTCGGCCTCGGCCCCGGTCGGGTTGTGGGGATAGTTCAGCCACGCGATCGCCGTCGCGTCGAGCCGGTCGGCGTCCAGGGAACCGAGGTCCAGCAACCAGCCGTCGTCGGCCTGCAGCGCGACCGGGTCGGAGCGGCCCCCGGCCAGCAGCGCCGATCGCCCGTACACCGGATAGCCGGGATCGCCCCAGACGATCGAGCGCTTGTCGGCGGTGGCGTCGAGGATCGCGAAGGGGAGGTGGAAGATCGCCTCCTTGGACCCGGCCGTCGGCAGGACCATCGTGGCCGGGTCGACCCAGTCGACCCCGTGGCGGCGATGGAGGAAGCCGGCGACGGCGGCCCGGAGGTCGGCGTGGCCGTAGGTGGTCGGGTAGTTCGAGACCGGGTCGACCGCGTCCAGCAGGGCCTGGCGGACGAACGCCGGGGTCGGTTCGTCGGGGTCCCCGATGGAGAAGTCGGACAGGTGGGCGCCCTCGGCCCGCAAGGCGGACACCCGGTGGCGCAGTTCCTCCAGGGCGTAGGCACCGATCTCGTCCAGGCGGGGGTTGCGGGTGACCATGCAGGCTCCGGGTCGCAGTCCCGAGGAGCCTACGACCCCCGGCGGATGCCACCGTGTGCGTCGACGTGCCGGAGGTGGAACCGGGGACGCACGCCGGGGTGCGGGTGCGCCCTAGCCTCGCGGTCAGCCACCGACGACGAGGGGCCGCACGTGACCACCGCCTGCATGGCGCCGGCGACCGACGACGCCCGGGACGCCGCCAGCCGGCTGCTGGGAGCGGCGGCCGCGGCGGCGGCGACGCCCGTCCCCACGGCGCGCGAGGCACTTCGACGGGTGGCGGCAGGTGACGCCACGGCGGCGGTCGTGGCCTTCGAGGACTCCCACGACGGCACCGACGTGGCCACCCTCGATGCGCTGGTGTTCGACGTCGCCGACCTGGTCGTGACGGCCGAGACCGACGTCGTCCACGACGGTCGCACCACGCGCTGGGTGGTCGTCCGCCCGGTCGACGACGCATCCCGACCGCCCGACGACGTGCCGGTGCAGACGCTGTTCTTCGTGGTGCCCCAACTCAACCGGCCGGGGGTGTTGACCGAGATGCTGGCCGCGTTCTCGTCGCGGGGCATCAACGTCGGCCGCTTCGAGCCACGGCCGCTGCACGGGTCGCTGGGGATGTACGGCTTCCTGCTGGAGGTCGACGGCCACCCCGGCCAGCCCTGGTTCGCCGCGGCGGTCGCCGACCTGTTGGCGGCCACGTCCGCGCTCACCCACCTTGGCACGCTGGCGACGGGGGAGCGGGTGTGGTCGGCGGTCTCGGGCCGGATGCCGGCCGGCCCGACGTTGCAGGACCGCGACGACCTCGCCGCCCTGGTGGTGCGTTGGACCCCCGAGGGCACGGGGAACGATGGCGGGACGGTCGAGTCGTGAGCGTCACCACGGGCCTGTCGGCGGGCGGCATGCCGTCGACCGTGGGCATCGTCGGACTCGGGCTGCTCGGCGGGTCACTGGCCCTGGACCTGGTCGAAACCGGTGTGCACGTGCGGGGCCTCGACCCCGACCCGGCGACGCAGGCCCGTGCGGCCGCACGCGGCATCGAGGTGGTGGCGCACCTGGACGCGGTCGCGGATGCCGAGGTCGTGGTGGTGGCGACCCCGACGGCCCGGGTCGCCGACACCGTGCGCGCCCTGGTCGCCGCCGGGCCGGTCCCCGTCACCGACCTCGCGTCGGTGCGGACCGCCGCCGCCCTGGGGTGGGGGGACGAGCCGATGCCGCCGACGTGGGTCGGCGGTCACCCCATGGCGGGGACGGAGCGCCGGGGCTTCGGCGCGGCCCAGCGTGGACTGGTGGTCGGCGCGTCGTGGTTGCTGACCCCGCACGACGGTGTGGACGTGGTCGCGCTCGCGACGACCGTCTCGCTGGTGCTGGGCCTGGGGGCACGGCCCGTGGTCCTCGCGCCGGACCTCCACGACACCGTGGTCGCCACCACCAGCCACCTGCCGCACCTGGTGGCGTGGGCGTTGCAGGCACGTGCACACGACCTGGGCGAGGGGATGCTGGCGCTGGCCGGACCGTCGTTCCGCGACGCCACCCGGGTCGCGGCCAGCGATCCGTCCTTCTGGGCCGACCTGCTCGATCGCAACCGGGTGGCCGTCGTCGCGGCCCTGGACGAACTGCAGGCGTGGCTCGCGGACACGGCCGACGCCACGCGCGACGACCTGGTCGAGCGCCTGTCGGCCGCGCGCCGCGTCCCCGGTCCGCCACCCGTCGGGACCCGGACGACCGTGGTGGACCTGGCCGACCTCCCGACCGCCCTGGCCCGCCTGCGCGCCGCCGGTGCCCAGGGCCGCGCCGTGGTGGAGGTCACCTCCGACGCCGGAGCGACCGCGCTGGTGCTGTCGGGCTGACTCGCGTCGGCCCCCGTCCACCCGCCACACTGGGGCGGGGCCGGACCCAGACCCGACCCGGACCCAAGCCAGCGCGACCCAGCCAGAGCCGAGCCAGCCCGACCCGATCCAGAGCCGAGCCCAGGCAGCCCCGCCACCGCCATCCCCGGAGTTCCCGATGACCACCACGCCCGATCCCCGCCCGGCGGACGGACCCGTGCTCCCGGCAGGCCTCGGCGCGGACGCCACCCACGCGCCCGGCGCCGAGCCACCGGGCGACCGCACGGTGCTCCTGCGGGTGTCGGGGCGGGACCGGCCCGGGATCACGGCCGGGCTGCTGGAACTGTTGTCGGCCCACGACGTCGACGTCTACGACATGGAACAGGTGGTCGTGCGCGAGCGGTTGACGCTGGACGTGCTCGTCGGCCTGTCCGGGGGGGACGACAGCCTCAAGGATGCGCTGTTCTGGGCCTTCCAGGAAGACGTCCAGCTGGAGTTCGAGGTCGTGGAGTCCAGCTCGTCGCGGGCCGGCCTGCCCCGCACGGTCGTGACGGTCGTGGGCAGCCACGACCGCATGACGGCGTCGGCACTGGCCGCCGTGACCCGGGCAATCGCCGCCGCCGACGGGAACATCGACCGGATCCTGAGACTCGCGCGCTACCCGGTACGCGCATTCGAGTTCGTCGTCGTGGACGGCGACCCCGACGCGATGCGCGGTCACCTGGTGGCCTCGGCGCAGGCCCACCTGATCGACGTGGCCGTGCAGCGCGGCGACATCGCCCGCCGCGGCAGTCGACTGATCGTGATGGACGTCGACTCGACCCTGATCCGCAACGAGGTCATCGACCTGCTTGCCGAGGAGGTCGGTTGCCATGCGGAGGTCGCGGCCGTGACCGAACGGGCCATGGCCGGGGAGCTGGACTTCGCGGCGTCGCTGCGCGAACGGGTCGCGCTGTTCGCCGGCACACCGGTCGAGGTGCTCGATCGCGTCCATGCGCGGGTCGACCTGACGCCGGGCGCGCGCACGTTCGTCCGCACCCTCAAGCGGCTGGGGTTCAAGGTGGCGCTGGTGTCCGGTGGGTTCACCGCGATCGTGCGCCGGCTGGCCGACGAGGTCGGCGTCAAGCGGGTCGCCGCCAACGAGTTGGAGGTGGAGGACGGGCGCCTGACGGGACGCCTGGTGGGCGAGATCGTCGACCGCGCCGGCAAGGCGCGCGTGCTGGAGGCCTTCGCCGCCGACAACGACATCTCGTTGTCCCAGACCGTGGCGATCGGCGACGGCGCCAACGACCTCGACATGCTGGCCGTGGCGGGCCTGGGCATCGCCTTCAACGCCAAGCCGATCGTGGCCGAGTCGGCCGACACCGCCATCACGGTGCCCTACCTCGACGCCATCCTGTTCCTGCTGGGCATCCGGCGCGAGGAGGTCGAGGCCGCGGACCTCGCGGATCCGTCCCTGGACACCGCCAGTCCGATCGCGATCCCCGGTACGCCGCCCGCCTGAGCCGGCCGAGGGCGGCCGCGGCGGCCGCGCGACCAGGCTGGGGTCACCTCCTGCGACACGTCCCGAGCCTCCTTGTGGTGGAAGGACGTCACGGAAGGACGTTCAATGACGAACCCGGGCGTGAGCAGCAGGGCCCCGCAATCCTGTGGATCCTGCTCGGATCGCTGGTCTTCCTGGCGGCCATGATGGCGCTGCACCGCTGGACCGAGTCCAACGACACGTTCCTGGACGAACAGCACGGCCGCGTCACCGAGCACCGCGACACCAGTTTCCCCGTCGGTGGACATCCGGGGGGCGGCCGGTAGGCCTCGCTCTGGTCGCGGCGCGTGGTGTCCGCACGCCGTTCGCGGGCCGTCCACGGGCGACGTCGTGTCAGGCCATCACCACGTGTTCGACGACGTCGGTCCGGCGGACGACCTCCATGCCGGCACGTTCGTACAGGTCGGCGGCGCCGTCCAGCGTGTCGTCGTCGACCTCCAGCGCCACCGCCGACAGCCCGCGGGCGTAGAAGCGCCGGAACTCCGTCATCAGCAACGCGAGTGCGATCCCGCGACGCCGCCACGACGGGATCACCCCGAGATCACGGATGTAGCCCACTTCCTTGCCCTCCGGTGTCCCGGACCGGCCAAGGCAGATCCCGACGACCCGGTCGTCGACCTCGGCCACGAGCCACAACGGCCAGTCCGGGGGCGCACCTGCCGTCCGTGAGTCGACCCAGTCGGTCAACCCCATCGGCATGGCTGCGGGATGGTCGTCGAAGGCGACCTGGTGGGTGCGGTGGATCGCCGCGAGGTCGGAACTCTCGGCGGACCGAATCGTGATCGGGTCCGGCCACACCGGCCGTGCCGGTGGTTCGTCCAGGCCCAGGCGCATCGTGAGGTAGTGGTGGGCAGGCTGGAACCCCTGGTTGGTGAGGAACGACTCGGCCGGTCGGTCACCGGCCGTGACCGTGGTCCGCAACAGCATGCTGGGCAGGTCGCGGTGGGTGGCCTCCACCCGGGCTCGTTCCTGGCCTTGCTCGTGCAGGAACGTCGCGAGGCCCTTCTTGAGGTGGCGCGGGTCGACCCGCGCGTCGATCCACACGGCGGGCTCGTCCGACAGCAGCCCGTCGTCGACCGTGAACTCGGCGAAGGCCGCGAGGTCGCCCTCCGGATCGGCGACCAGCACCGTGTTGTCGAAGCCGTCGCGGCCCAGCCAGCGCAGGCGCAGGTCGTCGGTGCGGAACGAGATCGTGCCCTGGCGGTCGGCCTCCGCGCGCTGGAAGAGCGCGGCGACGGCCGGAAGGTCCTCCCAAGTGGCCCGACGGACCTCGTGGTCCGCGGGCGCCTCGCCGATGGGTGCGACCACGTGGGACTCCTGTCTCCGCCCCGCATGCTAGGCGCTGCCTGGTGAACTCGGCCGGCAATGCGGCACCGCGCCCGAGACGCCCCGTGCGACGCCGGGCTGCGGGGGTCCCGTCGCTACGATGGCCGGTCGACCTCGTCCCCGTTCGATCACGCAAGGCCAACTCGTGTCCCGTGTCCCGATGTTCCACCTGACCCTCCCGATCCGGCTCCCACTGATCGAGGAGGAGGGGCTGCGCACGCGGGCGGACCTGTCCGGGCTGCTCGGCCCCGTCGACGACTTCGACAAGGCCGCGCCGGGGACCTTCGCTCGTGGCAAGCGCGTCTCGGGGTACCTGTCGTCGTCGTTCGCCGCCGACCACACCGACGAGCACGGGGTCGGCCTCGCCGAGACCAGCGTCGACCCGCGCAAGGCGGTCGCGAACACCGTGACCGCGCGCGAGTCCCAGTCGCCGGCCGACTACTGGTCGGGGGCGCGGCCGCTGGCCGCGTGGCAGGCCGACGGGTCCCTGCCCGACGACCTCGAGGTGCACGTCAACGTCGGCGTCCGGGCGAAGTTCCTCGAGTTGCGCGCGCCCCTGGTGACCGACGAGGACCTCGGCCACTACGCCGGCCTGGTACACGCCGCCGCCGACGAGGACCGGTTGTCGGCGAAGTCGCTGATGCACCTGGCGGTGATCGCCTGCGATGGCGATTTCGACTCGGACGCGTTCACGGCGGCGTGCGCGTTGGCGTGGCGGGACCAGCCCGACCCGGCCAGCGTGATGACCGAACTGCTCGAACTCGGCCCGGACAAGATCGCGTCCGCCGCGCTGGCGGAGTTCGGCGGCGAGTCACCGGAGGCCACCCTGCGGCTTCGCGAGGTGCTGGACGAGACCCGTGACTGGGCCGACGAGAACGGCATCCCCCACGGCCAGGGCATCCTGGCCCGGACCGCACTGGTCCTGGACACCCTCCCGGCTGCCTGAGAACGCCTGCCGTCCGGGATGCCGTCGACGAAGGTCGTGGACGTTGCGAACGCAGCGAGCAACTCCAATGCGTCCGAGCGAAGCGAGTGACGCGCGCGCTCGTTCTGCGCCTGGGTTGGTGCTCTCGGGACCGGCACCGGATCCCGACGTCAGGCGTCGGTCGTGGACGGGGCGAACGCGTCGTCGTGGAGGTGGCACGCGACCAGGTGGTCGGGATCCTCGTGCGGTGCGGCCAGCACCGGCACGACGTCCGCGCACGGGTCGAACACCTTCGGGCAGCGGGTCCGGAACGAGCACCCCGACGGCGGGTCGAGCGGTGTCGGCACGTCCGCGGCCAGGATCGTTCGTCGGCGGGTTCGTTCGACCTGGGGGTCGGGGACCGGGACCGCGGACAGCAGCGCCTGGGCGTAGGGGTGCAGGGTCTCGTCGTGGAGCGCGGCACGGTCGGCGATCTCGGCGATCCGCCCCAGGTACATGACCGCGATCCGGTCCGAGAAGTGCTGCACAGCGGCCAGGTCGTGCGCGATGAACAGGTAGGTCAGCCCCAGTTCGGACTGCAGTTCCTCCATCAGGTTCATGACCCCGGCCTGGATGGACACGTCCAGGGCCGCGATCGGCTCGTCGCACACGATGAAGTCGGGTTCGGTCGCCAGGGCGCGGGCGATGCCGACCCGCTGGCGCTGGCCCCCGCTGAACTCGTGTGGGTAGCGGTTCCGGAAGTCGGGATTCAGACCGACCATCTCGAGCAGGTCGCCGACCCGACCGGTGCGATTGCCGGTGGCCAGCGAGTGGATGTCCAGTGGCTCAGCGACGATCTCGCCGATGGTCATCCGCGGGTCCAGCGACGCGTACGGGTCCTGGAAGATCATGGACATCCGCTTGCGCAGGGCCCGCCGGTCGCGCTTGCCCGCCGCCGTCACGTCGATGCCGTCGAAGCGGACCCGGCCGGCGGTGGGGTCCACCAGGCGCAGGATGGCCAGGCCCAGGGTGGTCTTGCCGCACCCCGACTCGCCGACCAGTCCCATGGTCTCGCCCCGTCGGATCGAGAAGCTGACGCCGTCCACGGCCTTGACGTCGTTGACGTGGCGCCGGATCACGCCCCGGGAGAGGACCGGGAACCACACCTGCAGGTCGTCGACCTCGAGCAGCACGTCGACGCTCATGGGGATGCCTCCAGCGGGTGGTAGCAGGCGGCCTGGTGGGACTCGTCACCCTCCAGGGGCGGCGGGGTCGCGCGGCAGTCGTCCTGGGCGTGCGTGCAGCGGGGCGCGAACGCACAACCCGGCGGCATCGCCACCGGGTCGGGCGGCAGGCCCGGGATGGACGTCAGCGTGTCGGGTCGGTCCGTGCCCGGCAGTGGCAGCGAGCCCAGCAGCCCGGCCGTGTAGGGGTGGCGAGGCGAGGCGTAGAGTTCGTCGACGCCCGCGAACTCGGCGATGCGGCCCGCGTACATGACCATCACGCGGTCGGCGATGCCGGCAACCACCCCCAGGTCGTGGGTGATCCAGATGACGGCCATCCCAAGTCGTTCCTGCAGGCCGGCGACCAGGTCGGTGATCTGGGCCTGGGTGGTGACGTCCAGCGCCGTGGTGGCCTCGTCGGCGATCAGCACCTCGGGGTCGCACGCCAGCGCCATCGCGATCACCACGCGCTGGCGCATGCCGCCGGAGAGTTCGTGCGGGTAGGCATCCACGCGGGCCTCGGGGTCGGGGATGCCGACCAGGTCCAGCAACTCGATCGCGCGCTCCCGACGGGCGCCGCCGCCCAGGTCGGTGTGGATCGCGAGTGGCTCCATCACCTGCCAGCCGACGGTCCGGACCGGGTTGAGCGAGGTCATGGGGCCCTGGAAGACCATCGCGATCCGGTTGCCCCGAATCCGCCGCACCTGGTCGTCGGGGAGGGCCATCTGGACGAACCGCAACCCGGCCAGCGACGGCGCGCCGCCCCACCAGTCCGGGTTGGCCGCCAACTCGATGCCGGAGTCCGGTGCCCGCGACACGAAGGAGAACGGCCCGGTCCCCACCGGCTCGTTGTCGATGTCGCCGTCCTCGGCCAGTCCCTCCGGGAGGATCGCCATGCCCTTGAAACCACCGATGTTGACCAGCAGGTTCGGGGTCGCGCGGTTCAGGGCGATCTCGACGGTCTGGTCGTCGACCGCGGTGATGCTGTCCACGGACGCGAACCGGTAGGCGTTGTTGGCCGCCACCTCCTCGTCCATGATCCGCTCGTAGGAGTAGACGACGTCGGCGGCCTCGAAGGTGCTGCCGTCGTGGAAGGTCACCCCCTCGCGCAGTGTGAAGGTCCACGTGAGGCCGTCGTCGCTGACTTCCCACGACTCGGCCAGCGCCGGTTCCATGGACAGGTCGGCCGCCGGCTGCACGAGGGTGTCGTAGACGTTCTCGAGGATCTGGAAGCTCGCGAAGGCCGAGGTGAGGTGGGGGTCGAGCCGATCGGGTTCGGCCGACTGGGCCGCGACGAGCTCACCGTCGCCGGCCGGGGCCACCTCGACGTCGGTGCCGCTTTCGGTGCCCGGGTCCGTGCCGGCCTCGGTGCCGGGACTGGCGGAGCCGTCGGGCTCGACGTCGACGGATTCACCCGACGAGCAGCCGAACGGCCAGCAGGGACAGGGCAGCGGCACCGGCCAGCCGCCGCCGCCGTGACGTGGTCCGTGTCATGTGGACTTCCCTTTCCGGGGGTGGTGCCGGGGCACCGGGTCGGGTGGTCGGTCGCGGGTCGGTCTCGGTATGGGGTTCGGTGTCGGTTGGGGGGGTCAGAAGCTGGGTGGTGTGACGACGCCCAGCACCCGTGCAGGGTGGTCGTGGTCGTTGCGGTACCAGTGGGGGACCGCTGCGTGGTAGGTGATCGCGTCGCCGGATTCCAGCGTCCACGACTCACTGCCGACCCAGACGTCGATCGCGCCCTCCAGCACCACCACGCATTCCTCCCCGTGGTGTGCGAAGGGGTGCTCGCGGTTGTCGAAGCCCTGGGGGAGGGTGGTCAGCAGGACCTCCAGTTGGCCGTTGAGGTCGGGCACCAGCAGTTCGTAGGTCAGGGCGCCCACCCCCATGGTCCGGCGCTGGTCGGCGCGCACGACC
>JAGXFT010000185.1 GCA_024637135.1 Nitriliruptorales bacterium
GTGCCCGAGGGTGTGGCCGGGCGTGGCCACGATCCGCAGGCCCAGCAGTTCGTCGCCGTCCGCGACCTCCTCGGTCCGGTCGACGCGGCCCGACAGCGAGGCGAAGTCCGGGCCGGACGCGGACGCGATCGCCGCGGTCGCCTCGGCCATCACGGACTCGATCCCGCCGATGTGGTCGCCGTGGTCGTGTGACACCAGGACGCGCGAGACGTCGCCCCACCCGACCCCGGCAGCCTCCAGCGCGGTGGTGATCGGTTCGATCTCGCCGTCACCCGTGCCGGTGTCGAACACCAGTGCCTCGCCGCCCCGCACCAGCACGTAGGCCGACACGAACCCGAACGACGCCTGGTGCCAGGCCAACTGGTCGTTGGTCGCGGTTCCGGCAGTGGTCGACGCGGTCGATCCACCGGCTGGGTCGTCGCCGTCGTCGCAGGCCGCCAACGAGGTCCCGACGACGACCGCGCCCAGCGTGACCCGGCCAAGGTCGGTCAGCAGTGCCCGTCGGGTCAGCACACGCCGTGGTCGACCGGTGCGGTCGTGGTCGATCGCCAGCCATGGGTCGCGGGCCATGCTCGTCCTCCGGGTCGGCTGCCATCGAGGGTATGGATGGCGCCGTCGATCAAGCCTCCAGCAGTGCCCGCAGCCGGCGATAGTCACCGTCGACGGACCGCCTGACCATGCGAGCCATCACCGGGCCGAACCACCCCATGACACCGTCGGGTTCCCCGGCCACGTCGGCCGTGACCAGACACCCCCCCGGGGCAGGCACCACCGACCGGGTCACGGTCAACGGGAACGTCGACACGACCGAGTCGATCGTCACGCTGGCATGGTCGTCGGTCTCCGCCAGCGCCACGACCTCGAACGTGGTCGCGATCGTCCGACCCAGGAACGACGCAACCTGTTCGTAGCGCGAACCCACCGCAAGCGGCCGTGGCGTCACCCACTGGCACGACCGCATCCCACCCTGCCACTCGGGATTGCGACTGAAGTCGGCGATGACCGCCCACGCGGTGGCCGGCGCGACCGCCACCGCGACCTCGCTGGTGATGTGGATCCTGCCCATCGTGCTCCCCGTCGCCACCGCCCCGCCCGCGCGGGCGTCTCCGCCCAGTCTCGCACAGCCGACCGTGCACCGGTGGGCCGATCCAGCCGGGGACACTCCGGCGTCGTCCGCCGTGGCCGGCATCCGCGGGGCCGGGCGTCCGGTGCGCCGGACGTTCGCCACCGAGTCGTCGATACGGTGCCCGCCATGGAACTCCTGCTCGTCCGACACGCCCAGCCCGCCTGGGTCGTCGATGGCATCGGCTACAACGACCCGCACCTGTCCGACCTGGGTCGTTCGCAGGCCGAGGCAGTGGGCACCGCCCTGGCCGACGTCCACCTCGACGAGATCTGGATCTCGCCCGCGACCCGGTCGCAGGAGACCGCCGCGGCGATCGTCGAGCACCACCGGACCGAGGTCTCGACCCAGGACTGGGCGCTGGAGATCCAGTTGCCCGACGAGTGGAACGAGGTCCCGGTCGAGGCGATCAGCGAGTGGTTCCGCGAGTCCCGATCGCACGACCGCGACCAGTGGTGGGAAGCCAGCGGCCCCCACGGCGGCGAGACCTTCCGCGCGTTTCACCAGCGCATCACCTACGGCCTCGAAGAGGCGCTGTCGTCGCGCGGGACCACCCGGGTCGCGAACGAGGACGACCTGTGGCGGGTCCCCGACGACGACACCCGTCGGATCGCGCTCGTGACCCACGCCGGCACCAACTCGGTCGTGCTGGGCCACCTGCTGGGCGTGTCCCCGCAGCCGTGGGAGTGGGAGCGGTTCTCGTCGGCCCACGCCTCCGTGTCGATCCTGCGCAACCGTCCGATCGCGTCGGCCGACATCTTCAGCCTGCGCAGCTTCTCCGAGACCGCCCACATCGCCGCCGCCGGCCTTAACGTCACCCGCTGACCCGTCCAGCCACCCCCGGTTCGACCCCGCCCGACCGGGCGCAGTGGGGAGGGTGGGGGTCAGCGGGGGGCGCGGGTGCGGACGGCGATGGTCTTGGTGCGGGTGTAGCCCACGAGCGACTCGAAGCCCTTCTCGCGGCCGTGGCCGGAGTGCTTCACGCCCCCGAACGGCAGCGCGACGCCACCGCCCGCGCCGTACTGGTTGACGTAGACCTGGCCGGCCTCGAGTTCGTTGGCGAGCCAGTGTGCGCGGTCGACGTCGCGGGTCCAGATCGCGGCGATCAGTCCGTAGGCAGTCCCGTTGGCGATCCGGGCGGCATCACGGGGGTCGTCGAACGGCGTCGCGGCCAGGACCGGGCCGAAGACCTCCTCCTGCGCGACGGTGGCGGCCGGGTCCACCCCGGCGAACAGCGTCGGGGAGAAGTAGAAGCCGCCCGCCGGGGCCTGGTCGGGGGCAGTGCCACCCGACACCAGCGTCGACTCGTCGGCGGCGGCCGCCACCAGGGCCGCGACGCGGTCCCGTTGGGTGGCCGAGATCAGCGGTCCCAGGTCGGGGTCGTCCACGCCGGGGCCGATCGTGGTGTTGGCGAACGCGGCCGCGACCCGGTCGACGAGTTCGTCGTGGACCTCGCGCGCCACCACCAACCGGGACCCAGCCGAACAGGTCTGGCCCGCGTTCTGGAGGATCGACGACACGATCGTGGGGACGGCGTCGTCCAGGTCGGCGTCGGCGAACACGATGTTGGGGGACTTGCCGCCCAACTCCAGTGTCAGGGGGGTGAAGGTCCGGGCGGCCGCTGCACCGACGAGGCGTCCCACCTCGACGGATCCGGTGAAGGACAGGTGGTCGACGTCGGGGTGCTCCGACAGTGCGGCGCCGGCCTGTTCCCCCAACCCCGGGACGACGTTGAGCACGCCATGCGGGAACCCGACCTCGTGGGCCAGGCGCGCCAGCGCCATCGGGGTCAGCGGTGCCTCCTCGGCGGGCTTGAGCACCACGGTGTTTCCAGTCGCGACCGCGGCGGACACGGTCCGGCCCGTGATCTGGAGGGGATAGTTCCACGGGATGATCACGGCCGCGACGCCGTGGGGCTCCCGGCGGGTGTAGGCGAGGTTGTCCGGTCCGGTCGGGATGACCTCGCCGTGCAGGACCCGGACCGCGCCGGCCGCGAACTCGAAGTACTGCGCGCACTGCTCGACGTCGACGACGGCCTGGGACCGTGGCTTGCCGGTGTCGCGGCACTCCAGGTCGGCCAGCCAGTCGGCTTCGTCACGGATGCGAGCGGCGAAGGCCGACATCAGTTGGCTGCGCTCCAGCACCGCTGTGGCCCGCCATCCGGGCAGGGCAGCGCGGGCGGCCGACACTGCCGCGTCGACCTGGTCCGCGCCCCCGGCCGACAGCGTCGCCAGGACGTCGCCGGTGGACGGGTCCAGGGTGTCGAAGGTGTCACCGACCGGCAGTTCGTCGCCGTCGACGAACGCGGGGACGGGGCGGTCGAGCAGGTCGATCATGATGGCCTCGATGGACGGGACGGGACAGGTGCTGCAGGACGGGCCGACGACCAGCCGGTGGGGATCAGCCGGTGGCGACCAGGGCCTTGTCGAAGGCCTGCAGTGCGGTCGCGATCTGGTCCTCGGTGACGACCAGTGGCGGGATCCACCGCAGCGTCGACCCGAACGGGCCACACGACATCAGGACAACGCGCGACTCGGCGACCATGTGGGCCAGCACGGCCTTGGTCCGGCCGGGATCGCCGACGCCGTCGTCGTCAACGACCTCGGTGCCGATCATCAACCCCAGGCCGTGGTTCTCCGCGATCGCACCATGGGTCTGGGCCAGGTCGTCCAGTCCCGCCCGGAGCTGGGCCGCGCGCGCTCGGGCGTGGTCCATGAACCCGTCGGCCGTCATGACGTCGATGGTCGCCAGGGCCGCGGCGCAGGCCATCGGGTTGCCACCGAACGTGCCGCCGTGGCTGCCGGTCGTCCAGTGGGACATGATCTCGGATGTGGCACCGATCGCCGACATCGGGAAGCCCGACGCCAGGCCCTTGGCCATCACCAGGATGTCGGGCACCAGGTCGTGGTGGTCGACGGCGAAGAACTCGGTGGTGCGACCGAAGCCCGACTGGACCTCGTCGGCGATGAACATGATCCCGTGCTCGCGACACCGCTCCAGCAGCCCGAACAGGAAGTCGGCGGGAGCGTCGATGTAGCCCCCTTCCCCAAGCACCGGCTCGATGATCACCGCGGCAACCTCGCTCGGCGCCGTCTGGGTCGTCAACAACAGGTCGAACTCGCGCAGGCAACGAGTGACCGCCGTGTCGCGGTCCTCACCGGTGAGGAAGGTGTACGGGAAGGGGGCGACGAACACGCCTGACGGCAACGGTCCCTGGTTGGCGCGATAGACCGACTTGGAGGTGGTCATCGCCATGGCCTGGTGCGTACGGCCGTGGAACGATCCGCCGAACACGATCGTGTTGGGTCGTCCGGTCGCGAACTTGGCCAGCTTGATCGCGGCCTCGGTGGCCTCGGCGCCGGAGTTGGAGTAGAAGAAGGTGTCGATGCCGTCCGGGGTCACCTCGGCCAGCCGGTCGGCCAGCGGCGCCAGCAGGTCGTGGGTGTAGCAGTTGACCTGGGCGTGGAGGAAACGCTCGGCCTGGGCCTGGATGGCGGCCACGACGTTGGGATGGGCGTGGCCGGTGTTGGCGACACCGATGCCGGAGGTGAAGTCGAGGTGGTCGACGCCGTCGGTGGTCGTGACGACGGCCCCGCGACCGTGGCTGACCTGCAGGTCGGTGACCTTGAACCAGACGTCGCTGAGGTGTCCGCTCACGCGCCGGCTCCCACCCGGTCTCCCGTCGCCACGTCCGTGGTGATGCCGGACACGTCGTCGCCGGTGCCGGTCCAGCCCTCGCCCGGTCGGTCGAACCAGACGTGGACCTGGCCCGTGCCGGTCGCATTCTCGTAGTCGCTGAGCTGTTCGCCGGTGGCGACGCAGTCACGCCCACCGACGGCGGCCTGCATCATCAGCACGTGGCCGAACCGGCCCTCGGGCGCATGCTGGCGGTAGTCGTCCATGGAGTCGATGATGGCGGCGTGGTCCCCGTCCTTCATCCACTGGATCCGTTGTTCGTCGGCCGCTCGCGCCTCGGGTGTGATGATGTGGCTCGGGTCCGACGCCTCGTGGTCGCCCAACTCCTTGAGCGACCAGAAGCGGTGGCTCATGCCGCCGGAGGCCAGGATCACCACCCGCCGGTCGGTCGCGGCCACGGCGTTGCCGATGGCCCGTCCCACGCGCAGGAAGTCGTCGGTCTCGCCGGTCTGGGCCAGCGACACCGAGATGACCTTCTGGTCGGTCTGCAGGTAGGTGACCAGGTTGATGGTGGCGTAGAAGATCGGGAGGTGGGGGTCGTGGCTGGCGTGCAGGGGCGTCTCGACGACGTCCTGCTGGGCGGCGATCGCGTCGGCCAGTTCGGGGTCGCCCGGGTAGTCGTAGGGGATCTGGGCCATGCCCCGCGGCAGTTCGGCCGAGGTGAAGGTGCCGGCGAAGCCGTCCTGGCCCGTGATCACGTGCTCGACAGTGGTCGCCCAGTGGGTGTCGAGGATGATGATCGTGTCCACGTCCAGCGGGGCGAGCTTCTCCTCGCGCATCCGTTCCAGGCCCGGGACCAGCGAGATCTCGTGGCCGTCGTTGAGTTGGCGGCGCTGCTCGGGCGACATCATGATCGTCGGCGCGTGCGACGTCAGCGAGACGGCGAGGACTTCACCCATGGCTGGCTCCTGCCCACGGCGGGGCGATCTGGAGGGATCCTGGCGGCATCGTTCGGATCCCAACGATAGCAGCGGGCCGGGTCGGCGTCCACTGCCCGACGACCCCGCCGCAACGGCCGAGCGCGGCCTCCCACTCCTACTCCTGCACGCGTTCCAGGGTGGTGCCACCAGGGAAGGTCACGCCCAACTGCTGGTAGTACGCGCCAAGCATCTCATCCGGCTGCAGCAGCCCGAACTCCTCGCCCGGCACGTCGTAGAGCTGCAGGTCGGCATCGCCGGCGAAGATCGGCCCGGCGTCGACGTCGATGGCCTTCATCGTGACCAACTCGTTGAGCGAGGCGCTGCCGTCGGCCTCGATGGCGGGCATGTAACGGGTGTGGACCATGGCGTGGCTGTTGACGAACCCACCGGTGTCGGAGGTGGCGGTGATGGTGAACGTGGCCTCGGCCAGTCGGCGGTCACCGGCGGCCAGGGTGGCGCCGAAGCGGCCACCGGGCTCCAGGCGCGGCCCCGCCCTGCCGTACGCGACCGGTCGGGTCATCCAGATGGTGCCCATCTTCTTGGGGTAGCCCTGGAAGTGCCCGCGGACCATCGCGAAGTCCTTGTCGACCCAGATGTAGGCGCAACGCGAGCGGTGCTCGCCCTGGTAGCGGCCTCGGATGACGAAGAAGACTTCCTTGTACTGGGCTCGGACCGGGTCGTCGAGTTCGGCGAAGTCGTCACCGCAGGACTGCCAGTCGGCCCACACCAGCGCGACGGCGCCGGGATCGTCGGCGGGTTCCATCTGCTCGGGCAGCAGCTCCACCACCCGGTCCGGGTCGGTGCGGTACTCGATCGTCAACAGGTCCCCCGAGTAGTGCCACGGCGGCGGGGGCAGGATCGACGACGCCCCCGTGGCGGTGCGGGGAAACAGGAATCCACGCTGCTCGGCCATGTCGTGCCCCTGGTCGCGGTTCGTTCGGATCCCAACGATAACACGGTCCCGGTCGGCCCGTCGGCGACGACGAAGCCATGGATAGCGTGGCCCCAACCGCACTGACGGAGGCCATGGTGGAGTACGTGCGACTGGGAACGACCGGGTTGGAGGTGTCCCGCCTGTGCCTGGGAATGATGAGTTTCGGCGACCCGTCCATCCGCGAATGGTCGTTGGACCTCGACGATGCCCGCCCGTTCGTGCAGGCTGCCGCGGATGCCGGCATCACCTTCTACGACACCGCCGACATGTACTCCCGGGGCGCCAGCGAGGAGATCACCGGCCGCCTGCTCGCCGAGACCTTCCGCCAGCGTTCCGACTACGTGCTCGCGACCAAGGTCTTCAACCCGATGGGTGACGGCCCCAACGACGGCGGCCTGTCCCGTGGCCACATCATGGACGGCATCGATGCCTCACTGCGTCGCCTGGGCGTCGACCACGTCGACCTCTACCAGGTCCACCGCTGGGACCCGGAGACGCCGATCACCGAAACCATGGAGACGCTCCACGACGTCGTCAAAGCGGGCAAGGCGCGCTACATCGGGGCCTCGTCGATGCATGCGTGGCAGTTCGCCAAGGCCCAACGGGTCGCGGCCCTGAACGGGTGGACCGAGTTCGTCACCATGCAGGACCACCTCAACCTCCTGTACCGCGAGGAGGAGCGCGAGATGCTGCCCCAGTGCGCCGACATGGGCGTGGGCGTGCTCCCGTGGAGCCCGCTCGCGCGTGGCCGCCTGGCCCGACCGGCCGACGCCGACACCACCGCCCGCAGCGAGTCCGACCCGTTCGGCGATGCCCTGTACGACCAGGCCGCCACCGACGTCATCGAGGCGGTCGGCACCGTCGCCGACGCCCACGGGGTGTCACGGGCCCAGGTCGCCCTGGCGTGGCTGCTGGCCAAGCCCGAGGTCACGGCCCCGATCTTCGGCGCCACGAAGGTCGACCACGTCCACGATGCCGTCGCCGCCCTGGACGTGACCCTGTCCGACGACGACCTGGCGGCGCTCGAGGCGCCCTACCGACCGATGCCGGTCCGCGGCCACGAGTGACGGCCACCCCACCGGCCGGTGCCGGTCGTGCCGGCCGCTCGTCCACCGGCGCGTTATGGTTCGGACGCGAACGATCCGCCCCAGCGGACCGTCGTCCGACGCCCGTCCCGACTGCCCGGAGCGACCGATGACCGACACCCGCCGCATCTTCCTGGACGGGGCGATCGTCCCGGTGACCCGCCACGGCGACGACCTGGTCGGTGGCGACGGTCGCACCGTGGCGATCGACGACGCGCACCACCTTGCCCCGGTCCAGCCCAGCAAGATCCTGTGTGTCCACCTCAACTACACGTCGAGGGTCGACGAGTTCCAGGTCAGCCTGCCACCGGCGCCGACCTACTTCCAGAAGCCGCTGTCGTCGCTGACCGGCCACCGGGGCGACATCGTGCGCCCGTCCAACTGCAACTGGCTCAACTACGAGGGCGAGATCGCGATCGTGATCGGGCGTACCGCCCGGGGCGTCAGCCACGCCGATGCCTGGGACCACATCGCCGGCTACACGATCGCCAACGACTACGGGCTGCACGACTTCCGGGACACCGACGCGGGCTCGATGCTGCGCGTAAAGGGGTCGGACACGATGTGCCCGCTCGGCCCCGGGGTGGTGACCGACTGGGACCCACGCGACGGCCAGGTGCTGACCACGATCGTCAACGGCGAGGTGGTCCAGGAGGCGTCGACCGAGGAGATGACGTGGGACATGGCCTACCTGGTGGCCGACCTCGCACGCTCGATCACGCTCGAACCCGGTGACGTGATCCTGTCGGGGACCCCGGCCAACTCCCGCACGGTGTACCCCGGCGACGTCGTCGAAGTCTCCGTGGAGGGGCTGGGCACGCTGACCAACACGATCGTGGACGGCCCGCTGCCGGTGTCCGTCGAGGTCGGGGCCCAGCCGACCGAAACCGAGCAGGTCCTGTCGACCGCGCGCGGCGGCGACTGGGAGTTCCGTGGCCAACGCGCCCCACACCCCACCGACTTCTCCACCGTCCCGACCCCCCGCAACGACCCCCGCCGCTGACGCCACCCCCGATGTGACATCGGGATCCTGATGTGACGTGCGGCTGTGTGGGCGGTTCGATCCACATCACGATCCGGTTCTCACATCGCCAGCGGGTCGGTGGTCGGGCCATGGTCCCGTTCTCGGTCAGGACGCAGACCGGGTCGATGTGGCGCGTCGCCGGGGTCAGGACCGCGGGGTCCCGTCCATGTCGTGGTCCAGCAGCCACAGCCCGGTCCACAACTTCAGGTCCAGCGAGGCCCCTTCGCGGCCGCGGCGGTTGATCCAGGCCGCGGCCCGGTCGCGCGGCACGGCGTGGACGGTGATCTGCTCGCCGTCGTCGCCGCCCCCCGGACCGATCCGGCGCAGTCCCGTGGCACGGCAGAACGTCAGTACCTCGTTGCTCATGCCGGCCGAACTCGACCCCGCGACCACCACCTCGATGTCGTCGGCCGTCCAACCGGTCTCCTCCTCCAGTTCGCGACAGGCCGCGACCGTGACGTCCTCGTCCGGGTCCTCGTGGTCGCCGACGAGGCCGGCGGGGAACTCGATCGTGGTGGACTCGACCGGGATCCGCGACTGTTCCACGAACAGCACCTCGTCGTCGGGCGTCGTCGCCAGCACGACGACGACGTCGCCGCCGGCGTGGGTGCGCTCGACGTACTCCCAACGACCACGGCGGACCAGCCGCAGCCACGACCCCTCGTGCAGCACCTCGACCGGCTCGGTCCCGACCTCACGGCCGCTCATGACGTCGACCCGTCCAGCACCTGCAGGGTCTTGAGGTCGGCGTGGAACTCCAGCGCGTAGCGTCCGCCCTCGCGGCCGATGCCCGAGATCCCGCACCCCCCGAACGGTGCGGTCAGGTCCCGTACCAGGAAGGTGTTGACCCACACGGTCCCGGCCCGGATCGACTCGCCGACCCGAGCGGCGCGCTCCGGCGACGTCGTGTAGACGATGGCCGACAGCCCGTAGTCGGTGGAGTTGGCCAGCGCCACGGCCTCATCCTCGGTGTCGAAGGTCTGGAGGGTCAGCACCGGGCCGAACACCTCTCGCTGCACCACCTCCGAGTCGTTGTCCCGCGGCCGGACCAGGGTGGGCTGGATCCACAGGTCACCGATGTCGGCCCGGCCTCCGCCACGCACGATCTCGTCCCCGTTGTCCCTGGCGCGGTCGATGAAGCCGAGCACGGTGTCCACGTGGTCGGGGTGCACCATCGGTGCGATGTCGGTGGCCGGGTCGGTCGAGGGGCCCAGCACCAACCCGTCGACGTGCTGGTGGAAGCGGTCGAGGAAGTCGTCGGCGACGGACTGCTCGACCAACAGCCGGGTCCCGGCCAGGCACACCTGCCCGGAGTCGTCGTACTGCCACGCGGCCTTGGTGGCGGCGGCCTCCACGTCGGCGTCGGCGAACACGACCAGCGGGCCCTTGCCACCCAGTTCGGCCGTGAACGGCACCAGGTTGGTGGCGGCCGCCCGGCCGATGTGGCGCCCGGCCTCGGGCGAGCCGGTGAAGGAGATGCGGCGGGCACGCGGATCGGCGACCAGCGCGGCCCCCACCTCCTCGCCGATGCCCTGCACGATGTTCAGCACACCCGGCGGGACCCCGGCCTCGTCGGCCAGGTCGCCCAACAGCGAGGCCGACAGCGGCGACCACTCGGCCGGCTTCAGCACCACCGGGTTGCCGGCCGCGAGCGCGGGGGCGACCTTCCACGTCGACAACATCCACGGCGCGTTCCACGGCGTGATGACGACGGCCGGCCCGGCCGGCATCCGGATGATGCGGTTGTGGGTGCCCTTGGAGTCCCATTCACGCTCGACGTGGTCGACGGCGAGGTCGGCGTAGTTGCGGAAGTTCTCCGCGCCCCGATGGGCCAGGCGCGCGCGCATGGACTCGAGGTTGAACGCCATGTCGTGGGTCTCGACGAGCGAGATCTCCTCGACGTGGTCGTCGATCACGTCGGCCAGTCGGTACAGGACCTCGGCCCGGCCCGCCGGCCCTCGCGCCGCCCAGTCGTCGAAGGCATCGGTCGCCGCCGCCATCGCCAGGTCCGCGACCGCGTCGTCACCCCGGGCCACCTCCCCCAACACCACGTCCCAGTCGTTGGGCGATCGGGTCTCGAAGGTCGTTGGCGAGTCCACCCGTCGTCCATCGACGTAGTGGCACATCGACACGCTGACCCCGGCCACGTCGACCCGTCGGTCCTCACCCGTGCTCATCCGTGCTCCTCTGGTGTCGGTTGGTCGGACGTCAACTCCGGGCCATGGCTGCGGCCACCTGGTCACCCACCCGTGCGACCCAACGGACCGCGTGGACGGGACGGACCCTTCCGGCCATGTCTGCCGGAACGGTCCTCCGACGCACGGGTCGTGGCGCCCTCGACGCAGCCCGAGGGTCCCTGCGGGCCATGGCTGCGGCCACCGGGTCACCCACCCGTGGGACGGACAGAGATGGGCAGGTGCTTGATGCCGGAGATGAAGTTGGAGCGAAGACGTTCGACCGGGCCGTCGATGACCATCCGATCGAGCACGGGCAACAACTCCTCGAAGGTGACCTTCAGCTCGGACCGGGCCAGCCACTCCCCCAGGCAGCGGTGCGGGCCGCCCCGTCCGAAGGCGAGGTGCGGGTTGTCCTCACGGGTGATGTCGAAGGTGAACGGGTCCGGGAAGCGGCGCTCGTCGTGGTCGCCCGAGATCCACCACAGCACGACCTTGTCGCCGGCCCGGATGGTGCGCCCGTGCCGTTCGACGTCGTGCAGCGCGGTCCGGCGGAAGTGCATCGTCACCGACGACATCCGCAGCATCTCCTCGACCGCGGAGTCCATCAACTCGTCGGGTCGTTCCTGCAGCAGCGCGAGTTGGTCGGGGTGGTCCAGCAGCAGTTGCAGCCCGGCGGCCATCGTGTACCGGGTGGTGTCGTTGCCAGCGGCGACCAACAGGGTGAAGAAGTTCTTGAACTCCAGGTCCGACAGTGGTTCGCCGTCCATCGTCGGCGCCAGCAACGTCGTGATGACGTCGTCCTGCGGGTCGGCGCGGCGCTGGGCCGCGATCTCGGCGGCGTAGTCGAACAGTTCCATCCCGGCCGGGGACCGGAACGGCATCAACCGGTGCTCGTCGTGGTCGACCTGGTCGACGACGTGCTCGGTGAATTCGGGGTCGGTGTTGCCGATCATGGCGTCGCCACGGTCGACCAGGAACCGGTAGTCGGACTCGGGCGCGCCCAGCAGCTTTCCGAGCATGCGCATCGGCAGTTGCCGGGCGACGTCGGTGACGAAGTCGAACGAGCCGTTGGGTACCGCCTCGTCGATGACCGCGCGGGCCAGCAGCCGGATGGCCTGTTCGTAGGACTGGACCGTCCGCCGCGTGAAGCCACCCATGACCAGCCGACGCAGGCGGGTGTGCTCGGGCGGGTCGAGCTCCATCATCGTCAGGCGTGCCTGGGTCTCCTCCTCGTCCATCTCCTCCAACCGGATGCCGTGCGACGACGACATCGTGCGGAAGTCCTTGTTCAGCGCGATCACGTCGTCGTAGCGCGTGATCGACCAGAACCCGCTGCCGTCGGCCTCCGGGGTCCACGCCACCGGTTCCTCGTCGCGCAACCGTTGGAACGTCGCGTGCGGCACCCCGGCCCGATGGACGTCCGGGTCGGTCAGGTCGAGGTGACGATCCCCGACGACGATCGCGGTGGGCACGAATTCCCTCCAGGAGGCACGGACCACGCCACCCTAGCACGGTTGTTCGGCTCCGAACGACTAGGCTGGTGGACGCCTGCTCGGGCTTCCGGCGGGACATCGACCTCCGTTGGGGCACGTCCATGCGCGTCCTGTTCCTGCAGCACGACCCCGGCTCGAACCCCGGCCTGCTGGGCGACGCGCTGGCCGCCCGTGGCGCCGACATCGACCTGATGCCGATGGCCGGGTCAATCGCCGACGCGACATGGGACGGGACCTTCCCGGGCGTGCACGACCACGACCTGGTGGTGCCGCTGGGGGCGATCTGGTCGGTGTACGACCACGATCGACTGTCGACCTGGATCGACCGTGAACTCCGGTGGTTGCGTGACCTGGACGAGGCCGGCACCCCGGTGCTCGGCGTCTGCTTCGGTGGTCAGGCGCTGGCCGCGGCACATGGCGGGCGCGTCGAGTCCATGGTGTCGATGGACATCGGGTGGGCACCGATCGAGTCGACGGTGCCGGACGGGTTGGCAGCGGGACCCTGGATGCAGTGGCACGGTGACCGCTTCACGCCGCCACCGGACGCCACGGTGATCGCCACCGCCGCGGTGGGCACCCAGGCCTTCACGCTGCGGGCCAACCTCGCGACCCAGTTCCACCCCGAGGCGACCCCGGAGATCATCGCCCACTGGCTCGACCTGGGCGGTCCGGCGGCAGAGGACGAGGCGGTCGCAGCCGGCACCACCGGTCGGGACCTGGTCGTTGCCGCCCGGACCCAGCGGGACCGCGCCCGCCGCGACATCGACCTGCTGCTGGACTGGTGGCTGCCGCAGGTCGGGCTGGGCTGACTACCACGACCGGCGCTCGCCGGGTCAGGTGGAGGTGGTGGCCCACGCCCGATCGAGCGCCGCCATGGTCGCCAGCAGGGCGTCACGTTGGTCGTCGTGCAGGCGGATCCATGACGTGTTCGGCGGCACCCGCATGCGCGTCATCGACGCCCCCATCAGGGTGATCGACGAGGTGAGGTGGCCGTCCTCGGCCGTGATGCCGAAGCGCGTGAAGTCCAGCGGCAGGGCCGCGTCCCGCAACGCCGGATCGGCGGCCAGGTGCTCGGCCATGGCGTGGGCCGATGCGTTGCCCGTGCGGACCTTCATGGCCATGCCGGTCCGGTGGAGGCGGCCGCTGTGGGTCGCCTCCAACGCCAACGGATCGGGCCAGGCCGGGCCCGTCGCGACGAAGGTCGAGTCGGTGATGCGCAGCATCATGCGCCCACGCGTGGCCGCGCGGACCGCGAAGGACTGCCCGTCCACCTCGACCGCCACCCGGTCGCCGGCCACCCGGGTGGAGCGGTCCGGGCGCAGTTCGGCCACGACCCGGCGCAGGACCGCATCGACGTCGCTCACACCGCACCGACCTCCTCTGCCGCCAGTTCCTCGGGGCTCGGCCGGTCGAACAGCGGCAACTTCGACACCACCTTGACCTGCACGAACGCGATCACGGCCGAGACGGCCAGCATGACGAAGAAGCGCGAGTAGATCGCACCACGGGTCAGCCCGGGCGGGGCGATGAACCACAGCGTCACCACCATCCCGATCGTGGCCAGGATCGGCGGCAACGGGTACAGCGGCATCCGGTAGGGCCGGCGGAGGTCCGGGCGGATCGAGCGCAGGATCATCACCGAGATGTTGACCAGCACGTAGGCCACCAACCAGGCGCACACGCCCGCGAGGATCAGCACGAAGATCGAGTCGATGTCGCCCTGGATGACGATGGTGTAGATCCCGGGCAGCAGGATCGCCAGCACGATGCCGGCGACCGGGGTGCGGTAGCGCGGGTGGAGGTAGGCGAACACCTTGGGGAAGGTGCCGTCCTTGGCCATCCCGTACAGGATGCGCGGGATCCCGGCCAGTAGGGTGTTGAGCGTGGCGGCCCCGGCGAACAGCACGGCGATGGCCAGCCACCAGCGTCCGAAGCCGCCCAGGATGGCCTCGCCGAAGGCCGGGATCGGCAGCGGCGTGTCGAACAGCGACAGCCCGGTCTCGGGGTCGAGGACCTCGTTGGGGACCTGGCGGGTGATCCCGGCGCCGTAGACGAACATCGCGAAGGCGACCGCGATCAGCCCGAGGAACATCGACCGGGGCAGGTTGCGATCGGCGTCGCGCAGTTCCGCCGCCAACGGGGTCACGTACTCCACGCCGACGAACAGGAACATCGCGAGGCCGACCATGGACAGCACCGCGCTGAGGTCGTTGCCGACCAGCGAGGTCCCGAAGAAGCCGTCCAGTTGGAGGGTCGAGGCCTTGAGGATCCCGATGATCCCGAACAGCGTGATGGTGGTCCACATCACCGCGGTCAGCACCACCTCGAAGGCCCCGTACACCTCGATGCCCAGCAGGTTGACCACGCCGAAGACCACCAGCAGCGAGACGCCGATGATCCAGGTGCGCTCGGCCGGCATCGACTCCAGGAAGGGGAAGTTGACTTGGGCGAACAGGCCGATCGACGCCGTCTCGGCGGTCCCGGCGAAGAGGTGGACCAGGAGGTAGGCCACGATCGTGCCGGTCGCGGCGACGAAGCGGCCCATGCCCGCATTGATGTAGTCGTAGACCGAACCGGCCAAGGGCATCGCCGTGCCGGCCTCGGAGAAGACCATGACCTGGAACAGCATCAGCACGAACGAGATGCCGATGGCCGCCGCGAAGACACCGCCGCCGACGCCGAAGCCCTGCGTGGCCGTCAACAGCACCGACGAGGCGATGATCAGCCCGACGGCCGTCGCCAGCGCGGTCGGGAACCCGACGACGCCCTTCTCCAGGATGGTCTGCTCGCTCATGTGGCCCTCGTTCGCGGGCCGCCGCACCGGTCGCGGCGACGCTGCGGCGAACCTTAGGCGACAATCGTTTGGACCGCAACGACCGTGCCGGTCCCGGTGCCACGACGTGTGTCTCCGGCGTTCAGTCCGCCGTCGACGTCGCCGTCGTGACCAGCCAGTCGAAGAGGGCGCGGTCGGCGCCGTCCATCTTCTCGGGGTGCCACTGCACCCCCAGGCAGGTGGGCCAGTCGGTGGGTTCGATCGCCTCGACCAGTCCGTCGTCGGCGCGGGCGGTCACGACCAGGTCGTCACCGACGCGTCCCACGCCCTGGTGGTGGATGGCGTTGACCTCGCGACGGCCCGCGCCCAGCACGTCGGCCAGGCGCGACCCCGGTTCGATGGCGATGTCGTGGCGCAGGCCCATGACCTCACCCGGGTCGTCGGAGATCGGTGGGTGCGGGGTGCCCGGGGCGGTCACGTCCTGGGCCAGGTCGCCGCCGTACGCCACGTTGAGCAACTGCATCCCACGACAGATCGCCATGGTGGGGGTCCCACGTCGCCGGGCCGCGGCCAGCAGCGCCAGTTCGAGTTCGTCGGCCCGCACGTCGGCGTCCTTGACCGACTCGGGCACGGCCCCGTACGACGAGGGGTCGACGTCCCCGCCGCCGCACACCACCACGGCGTCCACCGCGTCCAGCACGGCGTCCACGTCGGCCGGGTCGACGTGCGGCAGCAACAGCGGCACCCCGCCGGACGAGCGCACCGAGTCGACGTACTCCGCGGCCAGCGTGTACAGGTCGGTGTCGGCCGCAACGAACGTCGGCAGCGGCCGCCGCCACGTGGTCATCAACACCACCGGCCGATGCCTCGTCGTGGTCACAGGGAGATCCAGGTCGTCGCCTGCCCTCGCGCTGGGGCGCTCGGGCAGGTTTGCAGAACTCGCTCCGCTCGTTCTGCGGCCTTCGTCCGTTGTCGGCATCACAAGGAGATCCAGGTCGTCTTGAGTCCAGTGAACTTGGAGAGGGCGTGGGGGGACTTGTCGCGGCCGTTGCCGGACTGCTTGCGACCGCCGAACGGCACGCTCAGGCCGCCCTCCTCGTAGCAGTTGACCCACACTGTCCCGACCTCCAGCGCCCGCGAGACCCGGTGCGCGCGGGACAGGTCCGACGTCCACAACCCGGCCGCCAGGCCGTAGGGCGTGTCGTTGGCGATGCGGACGGCGTCGGCCTCGTCGTCGAAGGCGATGATCGACAGCACCGGGCCGAAGATCTCCTCGCGCGCGATCCGGGCGTCGTTGGTGACGCCGCCGAACACGGTCGGTTCGAGGAAGAACCCGTCGGCGTGGTCGGGCGTGTCCAGCCGCGCGCCGCCGGTCAGCAACTCGGCCTCGCTCCGGCCCACGTCGACGTAGTCCAGCACCGTCCGCAACTGGCGCTCGGACACGATCGGCCCGGTCTCGGTGGCGTCGTCCATGGGGTCGCCGACCACCCGAGCACGAGCCCGCTGGACCACCGCGGCGCTGAAGTCGTCGAGGATGTCGCGCTGCACCAGCAACCGGGACGGGGCCGTGCACATCTCGCCGGCGTTGAAGAAGATCCCCCACGCCGCCATGTCCGCGGCGACCTCCAGGTCCGGGGCGTCGGCGAACACCAGGTTGGGCGACTTGCCGCCCAGCTCGAGCCACACCGGCTTGGCGTTGGAGTCGGCCGCGGCGTGCAGCAGGGATCGCCCGGTCGGTCCCGACCCGGTGAAGGTCAACACGTCGACGTCGTCGTGGCGGGCCAGGGCGTCGCCGGCGACCGGGCCACGTCCCGGCACGACGTTGAACACGCCGTCCGGCAGGCCCGCCTCGGTCGCCAGTTCGGCCAGCCGCAGGGCCGACGTCGAGGTGTACTCGGCGGGCTTGAGCACGACCGAGTTGCCGGTCGCCAACGCCGGCCCGAGCTTCCAGCCGGCCATCGTCAGCGGGAAGTTCCACGGCACGATCGCGCCGACGACGCCGACCGGTTCCCGAGTCACCAGCGCGAGCTCGTCGGGCCCGGTGATCGGCAGCTCGTCCACCAGCTTGTCGGCCAACTCCGCGTAGTAGCGGATGGTCTTGCATACCGCAGGGATCTCGATGCCACGCGAGTGCGCGATCGGCTTGCCCATCTCGGTGGTGACCAACCGGGCCAGTTCGTCGGCGTTGGCCTCGACCAGGTCGGCCCAGGCCAGCATGACCGCACGACGAGTGGCCGGGTCGGCCCGCGACCACCGTCCGGAGGCGAAGGCACGGCGAGCGGCCCCGACGGCCCGGTCGACGTCGCCGATCCCCGCAGCCGCCACCGTGGTCCACGTCCGCCCGGTGGCCGGGTCGACCTGCGCCAGTGCGGGTTCGGTGTCGTCGGCGTCAGCCCAGTCCCCGTCGACGAACAGCCGGGTGCGCGGATCGAGGTCCGGTGCCGGCGTGGCCGTGTCGGTCATCGTGGTTCCTCGTCGGTGAGGCTGGCGACCAGTCGGCGCAGCCCGCGGACCAGGGCATGCTGGTCGGCCGGGTGCAGCAGGTCCGCCATGGCTCGCTCCTGGGCGTTGAAGGCGGGGAAGATCGACTCGATCAGGGACGTCCCGTCGTCGGTCAGGGCGACCGACACCAGCCGCCGATCGTCGGCGTGACGTCGACGAGCGACCATCCCGCGCCTCTCGAGCGTGTCCACCACCCCGGTCAGCGTGCCCTTGGTCACGTCGGCCTCGACCGCCACGAACCGGGTCTCGCGCTCGCCCCAGATCCACAGGACCCACAGGACCTTGAAGGCGGTCCACGACAGGTCGGTGTCGCGCAACGCGGCCTGTTCCAGCCGGCGCCGCATGGCCGTGGCCGCGCGGAACACGTTGGAGGCAAGGGCCATCGCCGGCAGGTCCAGCCCTGCGTCGGACAGGCGCGCCATCACCGCCTGTTCCTGGGCCCCCAGGTCCTCGGACTGCACAGCCAGGTCGTCGAACTCGGCCAGCGAACCCACACGTGCCTCCTGTCGGGACGCCACGGCGTCCGGGGGTGAAACGTTCGAGGTGCATCGTAGGACCCGGACGCTGCCCGATCCGTCCGAATCCGCCAATCGGTTGGATCCAAACGATAGGCTCGGCCCGACCTGCCGTCCAGCCGGGAGACGACCATGGACCACCAGCGCGTCCGACTGCTGTGGCCCGACCACCTCGGGCTCGCACGCGGCAAGTACCTCCCCGCCGCGACCGCGGCCAGCGGCACGGCGCACTGCCTGGCCCTGTTCGCGCTCGACTACGACCGCCAGATGGACGTCGAGGCCCCGGGTCCGAAGGTCATGGAGGGCCTGCCCGACCTCGATGCCACGTTCGACCCGGAGTCGCTGCGACCGGGCTGGGAGCCCGACACCGCCGTGGCCGTGGCCGACATCAGCTTCGAGGGCGGCGAGGTGGACATGGGGTCGCGTCCGGCCGCCAAGCGGGCGATCGCGGCCTGGCAGGACCTGGGCTGGGAACCGATGCTGGGCATCGAGCTCGAGGCCTACCTGATGGAGCCGACCGAGCAGGGCGGCTGGCAGCGCGTGGCCACCCCCGGCCACTACGTCTACGCCACCGGCCCCGCCGCGGACCCGACCGGGTTGATCGACGAGATCATGGCGACCGCCGACCGGGTCGGGCTGCCGCTGGAATCGGTCAACTCCGAGTACGACGCCGGCCAGTTCGAGCTGACCCTGCACTACGACCACGCGCTGAAGGCCCTCGACGACGCCTTCCTGTTCAAGCAGATGGCCCGCGAACTGGCCATGGAACGCGGCCTGATGCTGACGTTCCTGGGCAAGCCCATCGACGACGCTGGCGGCTCCGGACTGCACCTGAACCTGTCGTTGAACGACGACACCGGCGGCAACGCCATGACCGACCTGGACGGCGAACACGGGTTGTCGGACCTCGCCCGGTCGTGCCTGGCCGGCATGCTGGCCCACCACGAGGGCATGACCGCGCTGTGCTGCCCGACCGTGAACGCCTACAAGCGCATCCGGCCGGCCGAGTTCATCCCGTACTGGGCCAACTGGGGACTGGACCACCGCGGCACGACGATCCGCGTCCCCCCGCACCGCGGGGCGGGCACCCGGCTCGAACACCGCCTGTCCGACGGCGCCGCCAACCCCTACACCGCCGCGGCTGCCGTCCTGCACGCGGCCCGGCTGGGCGTCGTGGACGACCTCGACTGCCCCGACGCCGAGACGGGCAACTGCCTCGACGAGGTCAACACCGACCGCCACGTCCCGGAGTCACTGGCCGAGGCGCTGGACGCGCTGGAGGCCGACACCGCGCTGTGCGAGGCGGTGGGCCAGCCACTGGTGGACCACTTCGTCCACCTCAAGCGCACCGAGTGGGCCAAGTTCGCCACCCACGTGACCGACTGGGAACTGCAGCACTACCTCCCCTTCCACTGATCGCGAGGGCTCGACATGGGTGATGCCATGTGCTGGCTGGACCGCACCTGCCCTGACTGTGGCGCGGTGCTGGAGGAGGTCGGCGACCGCCCGTGCCCGCGCTGCGGCCTGTCGGCGCCGCGACCCGGCACGGCCGACGACGCGACGGTGCGGCGGAGTTGGGCCGGCAACCGGACCTACCGCGCGTCGTCACTGGCCGAGCCGAGCTCGATCGACGAACTGCAGGAGCTCGTGGCGTCCTCCCGAAGGGTCCATGCGCTCGGCAGTCGCCACAGCTTCAACGCGGTCGCCGACACTCCCGGGACGCAGGTCAGCCTCGCCCACCTCGACCCGACCGTGACGGTGGATGCCACGGCACGCACGGCCACCGTGTCGGCGTGGGCGACCTACGGCGACGTCGCGCCCACGATCCACGATCACGGCCTGGCGCTGGTGACGCTGGCCTCGCTGCCACACATCAGCGTGGCCGGGGCCTGCGCCACGGCCACCCACGGCTCCGGTGTCGCCAACCAGAACCTGTCCGCGGCCGTGTCCGCGATGACGTTCGTGGACGGCCGTGGCGACCTGGTCGAGGTCAGCCGGGCCGACGATCCCGACACCTTTCCCGGGCTGGTCGTGCACCTGGGCGCGATCGGCGTGGTGGTGTCGGTCACGCTGGACCTGGTCCCGGCCGCACCCGTGCACCAGCGGGTGTACCTGGACCTTGCCGGCTCGGTCCTGCGCGGCCACGTCGACCAGGTCATGGCCGGGGCCGACAGCGTCAGTTGCTTCACCCGGTGGCGGGACGACACGGTCGACATGGTGCTCCACAAGACCGCCGATGCCCCGGACGACGACGCGGCCGACGTCCTGGGGGCCGCACGTGCCACCGACACGACCCACCCGATCCCGGGCCTGGACACCGCGAACCTGACCGAACAACTGGGCGTGCCCGGACCGTGGTACAACCGGCTGCCGCACTTCCGACTGGACCACGTGCCCAGCGCGGGTGCGGAGATCCAGTCGGAATGGTTCGTGGACCGCGCCGACGCCGACGCCGCCGTGGATGCGATGTGGTCGGTGGGTCCCGCCCTGGCCGACGCGCTCCAGACCAGCGAGATCCGCACCATCGCGGCCGACGACCTGTGGCTCAGCCCGGCCGGTCACCGCGACCTGCTGGCACTGCACTTCACGTGGGTCCGCGACCCCGACCTGGTCCGCCGGGCCGTGGACGTCGTCGAGGATGCCCTGGCCCCATTCGACCCGGTCCCGCACTGGGGCAAGGTCAACCACGCGGACCGGCAGGTGTACGCGGACCGCTACGACCGCCTTGGCGACGTGGCGGCACTGGCCGACCACCACGACCCCGAGCACCGTTTCCGCAACGCCTTCCTCGACGACCTCCTGGCCTGACCGAGCGGAGGCACCCGCGCCCGGTTCCGGCCGGCCACGGCACGCGGTCGAGGGCCGGGCGACGAGGTGACCGGTCAGCGGCGGACCGGATCACCCCGCCGGACGACGCCCGGGTCGACGACGTCGGCGTACACCCCGGCCGTCGCGTCGTCACGGGTCGAGGACAGACGTCGCAGCGCAGGTGCGGTCGTCGTGACGCCGTCCTGGGCCAGGTCGATCATGCGGCAGCGCACGATGGGCCGCACGATCGACATCGCGACCTCGCCGAGGTGGACCGTCGAGCCCACCCAGGTCTCCTCCTCGAACGGTTCCTCCGTCGCCACCACCAGGTTGACGCGCATCCGGTGCCGGGCCGCGTCGAGGTCGAGGTTCGTGGCCATCCAGTCCAGGGTGGCGGTCCCGGCCAGCGACACCGCACCGGCGTCCTGGTGTGGCGTCGCGTCCTCGGCCCGCACCCGGACCGGCGCATCCATCGCCATCGTCAGCACCCGGTCGAGGTCCGGATCCCCGACCGCCCACTCCCGGCCGTCGCGCACGACCCGCACCCCGTCGGCGGTCGTCACCGCCCGGAACCCGAACACCGCGTCCCGACGCCGGAACCGCCGGGACGTCTTCCCGGAGGCCAACCGACCATCACCGTCCACCACCGCATACCAACGATCCCCCACGATCCCACGCGCGTCGACGACCACCTCCTCCAGGTCCTCACCCCCCATCGACTTCACCGCATACCGCCGAACCGCCACCACCCCCCTCACTCAGTCACCTCCCGAACACGCACGTCGCTGGACGTCCGAGCCCCAGCGACGAACACCACGCGACCGCCGCAAACCCAAGCTGGACGTTCCGAGCGAAGCGCGACGAACGCCCCGCGACCGACGCAGCCCCGCTGGACGTTCCGAGCGCCAGCGAGGAACTCCAATGCGCCTGGTTGTTGCTCCCGCGTCATGTGCATCGCTCACGCCAGGCGCGCGTCACCCCACGCGGGCGAGGCTGTAGGCGGCGACCCGGGCCATCGCGGCGAGCACGGCCGAGCGGTCGTCGCCCAGCAGGTCGTCGATCGCCTCGAGGTGACCCTCGGCGGCCTCGACGTAGGCCCGCGCCGACGCACGGGCACGGTCCAGCGCCGACGACGCCCGCAACAGCGCCAGCGCCTCGTCGAGGTCCTCGGGCGCCACGGCACCGTCGCCCAGCAGCGCGGTGAAGCGGCCGGTCGGGTCGTCCTCCACGGCGAACGCGATCGGCAGGGTCCGCACGCCTTCCAAAAGGTCGGTCCCGGGGGTCTTGCCGGAGTCCTCGTGGTCACTGGCCACGTCCAGGATGTCGTCGGACAGCTGGAAGGCCATGCCGACGTTCCAGCCGTAGCGGGCGGCCTCGTCGACCACCGGCGGCGCGCACCCGGACAGCAAGGCGCCGTAGCGGCTCGACGTGGCCAGCAGCGACGCGGTCTTGCCACTGATCACGTCGAGGTAGTGGTCGACGGTCGGTTCGAGCCGGGGCACGTCAGGTGGCAGCGCACCGCTGGAGCCCTGCACCTCGGCGATCTGGCCCTCGCACAGCGCGGCGAGCGTCCGCGACATGATCCGGGTCACCTCCACACCCAGGTCGGCGGACAGTTCAGACGCGCGCGCGAACAGGAAGTCGCCGGTCAGGATCGCGACGGTGTTGTCCCACCTCGCGTTGGCGGACGGCACGCCGCGGCGGGCCGGGGCCTCGTCGATCACGTCGTCGTGGTAGAGCGTGGCGAGGTGGACCAGTTCGACGATCGCGGACGCGGTCGCCACGCCGGGCGCGGACGCGTCACCCAAGTGGGCGGTCAGGGCCACCAGCATCGGCCGGAACCGCTTGCCGCCGGCCTCGATCAGGTAGCCCGCGGTGGTGTCGACGAAGGCGGCGGAGGACCGCACCTGGCTGGCCAACAGGTCCTCGACCCGGTCCAGCGTCGGCGACAGGTCGATGCCGGCCTCGGCCAGTTCGTCCAACACCGACCTCGGGACGGCCACGGTGGCCGTCCGGGGCGTCGGACGCGGGGCGGCGGCGGGGTTCACGACCGGCATCCGGTCGGACACGACGGGCCCGTCATCGGACGAGTTGGGTGGCCAGGTCGGCCAGGTCGAGCAGGAACCTCGGCTGCAGGCCGAAGAACACGATCAGCACCGCGGCCGACGTCGCCCCGACGTTCCAGCCCGGGCTGTAGGCCGGGGCCGGCCGGCCGGCCGGCGGGTCGTGGAGGAACATCGCACCGATCAGTCGCAGGTAGTAGAACGCGGCCACGACCGAGGTCACGACCCCGACGACGACCAGCCACGTCAACCCGGCGCCGATGCCGGCCGAGAACACCGTCAGCTTCCCGGTGAACCCGATCGTGAGTGGGATGCCGGCCAGCGACAGCATCGCCAGCGACAGGATCCCGGCGACGACCGGTGACGTCTTGCCCACGCCGTCGAGGTCGTGGATGACCACGGCCCGGGCGTTGCGCCGCTCGACCGCGATGACGGCGGCGAACGCGGCCAGCGTCGACACCGCGTAGGTCAGCAGGTACCACAGCGTGCCCGACAGGCCGGCGTCGGAGCGCGACACCAGGCCGATCGTGGCGTAGCCCGCGTGGGCCACGGCCGAGTAGGCGAGCAGGCGCTTGACGTCGGTCTGGACCAGCGCCGCCCACGCCCCGTAGGCCATGGTCAGGGCGGCCAGGACCGCCAGCACCGGCACCCACAGGTCCGCCAGGGGTGCCCACGCCACGATGAACAGGCGCAGCATCGCGGCGAAGCCGGCAGCCTTGGTGGCGGCACCCATGAACGCGGTGACGTTGGTCGGCGCGCCTTCGTAGACGTCGGGCGTCCACAGTTGGAACGGGACCAGTGCGACCTTGAAGCCGATGCCGACGACGACCAGCACCATCGCCACCGTCAGCAGCCGCAGCGGCGCAGCCGGGTTGGCCATCCCGGCGGCGATGCCGGGCAGTTCCAGCGACCCGGTCGCGACGTAGGACAACGCGAAGCCGTACAGCAGGATCGCCGAGGCGACGGCTCCCAGCACGAAGTACTTCGCCGACGCCTCCTGCGAGCGCCGGTCTCGTCGCGCCGACCCGGTCAGCACGTACAGCGCGATCGACAGCACCTCGAGCGCCACGAACAAGGTGATCAGGTCGTTGGCCGCACCCAGCAACGCCATGCCGGTGGCCGACAACAGCAGCAGCGGTTCGAACTCGGGCCGGTGGATGCCGCGGTCGTGCAGGTAGGCATGCCCGATCGGCAGCACGAGCAGCGTGGACAGGTAGACGGTGATCCGGGTGAACAGCGAGATACCGTCCAGCGCCACCGATCCCTCCATGGCGACCGTGGCCAGCAGTGGGCCGCCGCCGTTCCACGCCACCGACAGCACCTGCCAACCGGTCAGCAGCAAGGCGGTCCCGGCACCCAGCCCGGCGATGGACGAGTGCAGGATCCGGGGGTTGCCGGCCAGCCCGATCGTCAGCGACACCAGGCCGACCCCACCGATGATGGTGAGGATGCCGGCGACGGACGTGTTGGAGCCGTCGCCACCGGTGGCGACCAGCAAGGCGATGCCCATCCCGGTGACGATCACGCCGATCGGTGCCGCGACCCACATGCGGCGGCGGCCGGCGATGGTCATCAGCAGCAGCGCCATGACCGCGACGGTCATCGCCAGTTCGGGCGCCACGCTGGACCAGGCGATCGGCGGGGCGGTGAGGGCGAGGTCGGTCATGTCGATGTCCTCACTGCCCGTTGACGGCGGCGAGGACGCCGTCGACGGAGGGTTGGACGAGGTCGTACAGCGGCTGTGGGTACACGCCGATGGCGACGATCAGGACGATCAGCGGGACCATGATGCCGATCTCGCGGGGCGTCAGGTCGGTGGTGGCCTCGTTGTCGGCCCCCTCCAGCGGTCCCTGGAACATGCGTTGGTAGGCCCACAACAGGTACAGCGCGGCGAGGACGGCCCCGAAGGACCCCAGCACGGCCGCCCACGGCACCGCCTGGAAGGTCCCCAGCAGGATCGGGAACTCGCCGACGAAGCCGTTGAGCCCCGGCAGCGCCAGCGACGACATGACCACGACCAGGAACAGGCCGGCGTAGATCGGGACCTGCTTGGCGAGCCCGCCGAACAACGCGATCTCGCGGGTGTGACGGCGGTCGTAGAGGAAGCCGATCAACAGGAACAGGGCACCCGTGGACAGTCCGTGGTTGACCATCTGCACCACCCCGGCGGAGGTGGCCGTGGAGTTGAGCGCGAAGATCCCCAGCACGACGAAGCCCATGTGCGACACCGACGAGTAGGCCACCAGCTTCTTGATGTCGGGTTGCACCAGCGCCACGATCGCGCCGTACAGGATCCCGATGACGGCCAGCACCAGCATCCACGGCACCGAGAAGAAGCCGGTGCCGGTGCCCAGCGACAGTTCGCGCGTGGCGTCGGGGAAGAAGGTCAGGCAGTAGCGGATGAACCCGTACCCACCCATCTTCAGCATCACCGCGGCCAGGAACACCGACCCAGCCGTGGGCGCCTCGGTGTGGGCGTCCGGCAGCCAGGTGTGCACCGGGAACAACGGCACCTTGACTGCGAAGCCCAGGAAGAAGGCCCCGAACAACCACCGTTGCTGGACCAGCGACAGCCCCTGGGCCGCGTTGACGAGGTCGTCGTAGGCGAACGACTGGGCGCCACCGGCCTGGTAGAGGTACAGCACCGCCACCAGCATGGTCAGGCCGCCGAGCAGGGTGTAGAGGAAGAACTTGACCGCGGCGTAGCGCCGGTTCGCGCCACCCCAGATCCCGATGATGAGGTACATCGGCACGAGCGTGAACTCGAACAGGACGTAGAACACGAGCAGGTCCTGGGCAGTGAAGACCCCGATGACCGCGGCCTCCAGTGCCAGGAACGCCGCGAGATACCCGCGGATGTTGTCGGCGTGGTCCCACGCGGCGACCACGATCAGCGGCATCAGGAAGGTCGTCAGCAGCACCAGGACCAGCGAGATGCCGTCGACCCCGAAGGCCAGGTTCGCGCCCAGTGCGGGGATCCACGGCAGCGTGTCGACTGCCTGCACACCGGCTGCGGGGTCGAAGTCCAGCAGCAGCGCCAACGAGGCCACGAAGGCCAGCAGTGACGCGCCCAGGGCACCCCACCGGGCGGTGTCGTCGGACTCGGTCAACAGGCCGGAGAACACCGCGCCCAGCAGCGGGATGGCCACGCACAGCGCGACCAGGTTGTCCGGGATGGTGCGGATGAACTCGCCGATGAAGTCCATCATCGCACCTGCAGCATCAGGACGCCGGCCAGCACGACCACGCCGAGGACGAAGCCGGCGAGGTAGCCCCGCGCCAGTCCGGTCTGGACCCGCCTCGCGACCGCGCCGAAGGCGATGGAGGACCGACCCGCGCCGTTGACCGCGCCGTCGACCACCACCCGGTCGAAGTCGGCAGAGCGATTGGCGACCCAACCACCGAAGCCGGTCAGCACCGACTCGTAGGCCTCGTCGACGAAGAACTTGCGTTCCAGCAGTTCGGCGACTGGTCCGCGGAGCGGCTCCATGCGCTTGCCGTCGGCCATGGAACGGCGTCCGTACACCAGCCAGCCGCCCGCGATGCCCACGACTGCGGCCACGATCGAGATCGCGATCAGGGCCGGTTCGCCCAGCGCGCCCTGTTCGGCGAAGGCCAGGCCCTCGACGTCACCGACGGCCGGTTGCAACCAGGTCCAGAACGGACCGTGGTGGGTGAAGTTGAGCACCGCACCGGCGACCGCCGACAGCGCCGCGAGCACGACCAGCGGCGTCGTCATCGACGACGGCGACTCGTGCGGGTGCAGGTCGACCATGCCATGGCCGTGCGCGTCGGGAACCTGTTGGCCCTCTGTCCAGCGCGGCTCGCCCAGGAAGATGAGCACGAACCACCTGGTCATGTAGAAGGCGGTCAGCACGGCGGTCACGATCCCGATCGCCCAGATCGCGGTGAAGCCGTGCTCGTAGGCAGTGGTCAGGATCTGGTCCTTGGAGAAGAAGCCGGACAGGGGCGGGACGCCGGCGATGGCCACCACCGCCACGGCAGAGGTCCAGAACGTGATCGGCATGGCCTTGCGCAGCCCACCCATCCGCCAGGCGTCGGTCTGGTTGGCCATGGCGTGCATGACCGAGCCGGCGGCCAGGAACAGCAGGCCCTTGAAGAAGGCGTGCGTGACGAGGTGGAAGATGCCCTCGGCGAAGGCACCGACCCCGATGCCCAGCACCATGTAGCCCAACTGGGAAACCGTCGAGTAGGCGAGGATCTTCTTGATGTCGTCCTGGCGCAGGGCGATCAGCGCGGCAAGCAGGGCCGTGATCGCACCGATCCAGGCGATCACGGTCATGGCGTCGAGGCTCTGGACCAGGATGGGTGAGGTCCGGGCCAGCAGGTACACACCCGCGGTCACCATCGTCGCCGCGTGCATCAGCGCCGAGACCGGGGTCGGCCCGGCCATCGCGTCGGGCAACCACACGAACAGCGGCAACTGCGCGGACTTGCCGGCCGCGCCACCCAGCAGCAACAGGGCGAGCAGCAGCGCGCCGCCGGCCGACACCGCGCCAGCGGTCTGCAGCATCCCGTCGCCGCCTGCGGTGTAGAAGTCCAGCGTGCCGAACCGGGAGAAGGCGTAGTACATCGCCACCATCAGCGACACGTCGCCGATGCGGTTGGCGATGAAGGCCTTCTTGGCGGCCACGCCGTTGGCGATGTCTTCGAACCAGAACCCGATCAGCAGGAACGACGACACCCCGACGCCCTCCCAACCGACGAACAGCACCAACAGCGACGAACCCAGCACCAGCACCAGCATGGAGCCCATGAACAGGTTGAGGTAGGCGAAGAACCGCCCGAAACGGCTGTCGCCGTGCATGTAGCCCCACGAATAGGCGTGCACCAGCGTCCCGACACCGGTCACGACCAGCAGCATCACTGCCGTGAGCTGGTCCACCAACAGGCTCCACTGGACCGTGAAGCCACCCACGTCGATGAAGGTCGCGATGTCGACGACCCAGGCGGCCTGTTCGGCCCGGACCTGCAGGAACACCAGCACCGACAGCACGAACGTCACGGCCGCGATCGCGGTCGGGATCCACGCCACGCGGTCCTTGAGCGTCCGGTTCAACGCCAACGTGACCACGAAGCCCAGCAGTGGCAGGACCGGGATCAGCCACGCCACCGCGATCGGCCCGGAGGCGGCCTGCACCACGGCGTTGACCGCGGCCTCGCCACCTTCGGCAGCCTCGGTCGCCAGCACCAGCATCGGGAGTCCAGGTGTCATGGTGGTCAGTTCCTCAACAGGTGTTGCGCGTCGACGTCCAGCGTCCCGCGTCGGAAGAAGATGTTGACGATCAGCGCCAGCCCGACCACGACTTCGGCGGCGGCCACGACGATGACGAAGAACACGAACACCTGCCCGTCGGGCCCGCCCCACATGCGTGCGGCCGCGACCAGGGTCAGGTTCACGGCGTTGAGCATCAGTTCCACGCACATGAACAGCACGATCAGGTTGCGCCGGATCAGCACACCGACCAGGCCGGTGGCGAACAGCACGGCGGCCACGAGGTAGTACGCACCGATCGGCATCAGGCTTCCTCCCCCGCGTGGGTGTCACCGGTGGCGTCGTCGGTGGGGTCGGTGGCGGCGACGGGGCCGACACTCGCCGGCACCGGTTCCTCGTCGGACCGTTGCTCGGCGACCTCGCCGGTGTCGGCTCGCTCGTCGACATCGTCGTCGGGTCCCACCTCCGGCAGCACCATCGACGGCGCCCAGGCCGGGTCGACGTCGGGGTCGACGTCGGTCCGGCGGCCCAGCAGCATGGCCCCGATGGTGGCCACGGTCAGCAGCAGCGCGGCCATCTCGAACGGGAAACTCCAGCGGGTGAACAGTGGCGTGGCGATGATCTCCACCGACCCGCCACCATCACCCTCCAGGTCGGACAGGGTGTCGGCGAAGCCGACACAGGCCACCGACCCGGCCGCGGCGGCCTCGGGCTCGGCACCGTCCTGGCCCGGGCAGATCGAGGCGGCCGAGGTGTAGGGACCGACCAGGCCGTAGGCCAGGATCGCGACCACGACCAACCCGGACGCGACCGCGGCGGCGCGGGTCCCGATCCGGACCTCCACCAACAGGTCGTCGCGGTCCACGCCCAGCAGCATGATCACGAACAGGAACAGGACCATGACCGCACCGGCGTAGACGATGACCTGTATCACCGACAGGAAGGCACTCTCGAGCACCAGGTACAGCCCGGCCAGCGACATCATGTTGATGACCAGCATCAGGGCGGCGTGGACCACGTTGCGCAGGCTCACCATCGCGATGCCGGCCCCGATCGCGAGGCCGGAGAACACCACGAACAGCACCACCTCGGTGGTGAAGCCCGCGGCGAGGCCGGTGGCCTGTGCCAGCAGGACGGTCACCGTCGTTCCTCCGTCTCGTGGTGGCCGGGCGCGTCGGCGCTGTCGGCCTCGCTGACGGTCGGGACCGGGAGCACCTGGCTGGCGCGGCGGGACGTGCGGGCCGTCGCCGGCAACACGTCGTCGCCGTGCAGGCTGGGCGGCGACACCGCGAGGCCGCCGTAGTAGTTGGTCCCGCGCTCGCGCACGTCCTTGTCGCGCTGCGGCGTGTCGGTCGCGCCGGGCGCGGCGGGCGCGAGCAGCATGTCCTTGGTGTAGGTCAGCGCGCGCCGGCTGTCGGCCGAGAACTCGTAGTCGTGGGTCATCGTGAGTGCACGGGTCGGGCACGCCTCGATGCACAGCCCACACAGGATGCAGCGGCTGTAGTTGATCTGGTAGTCGCTGGCGTAGCGCTCACCGGGGGAGTAACGCGCCTCGAGCGTGTTGTTCGCACCCTGGACGTAGATCGCGTCGGCCGGGCAGGCCCAGGCGCACAGTTCGCACCCGATGCACTTCTCGAGTCCGTCCTCGTAGCGGTTGAGCTGGTGACGGCCGTGGAAGCGCGGTGCGACCGGGCGGGGCTGCTCCGGGTACTGGTTGGTCGTCGGCTTCCGGAGCATCTGGCGCAACGGCACCGCCATGCCCCGGCCGATGACGGTCCGGTGCAGGGCGAATGCCAGCAGCACGGCCAGCAGCAGGAAGAACAGGAGCGTTCCCACGAACGGGGGCATCAGATGACCACCTTGTCGAGGTCGGCGTCGTCGAGTCGGGGCGGGGTCTCGCGCGGGTCGACCACCACGGCGCCGACCGGGCGGTGCTCGGGCGACGGCAGGACGGTCGGGATCGGCTGGCTGCGCGGGCCGAGCGGCCGGGCGACGGAGGTCGCGGCCTCGGTGCGCGCGGTCTTGTCGGTCCGGAACACCGCGGCCAACGCGAAGGCCAGCACGACCGTCAGCAACCCGATGGCCGCCGGCAGGCGGCCGTCGGTCCAGCCGTCCCACTGGCGGTCGGCCGTCAGGATGACCGACTCGACGACGACCCA
>JAGXFT010000186.1 GCA_024637135.1 Nitriliruptorales bacterium
CCCATGGGGTGACGGCGGTGAAGCCGGCCCGACCGGACCCATCCAGGACGACCTCGTGAGCCGCGAGGTCGGCCGCACCGGACCCGAGTGCGGACACGGTCACGACCCTTCCGGGGGCGCGGTCGGCCATCGCGGCGACCCGATCGTCGTCGGCGTTGAGCACGGCGACGCCGCCCGGGTCCAGCCCCTCGACCAGTTCGGCCTTGGCCTCGGCGACCTCGTCGAGGGTGTGGAACAGTTCGAGGTGGGCGCCGGCGACCATCGTCATCACGGCGACGTCGGGTCGCACCCAGCGCACCAGGTCGGCGATGTGGCCCCGCCCGCGGGCGCCGAGTTCGACCACCAGCACCTCGGTGTCGTCGGTTGCGCGGCACACCGTCAGCGGAACGCCGACCTCGTTGTTGTACGACCCGTGGGCGGCCACGGTCGTGCGCGATGCCCCGGCCGCGGCCGCGAGCAGGTCCTTGGTGGTGGTCTTGCCGACCGATCCGGTGATCCCGACCACGGTCGCGCCGGCCCGTGCCCGCACGATCGCGGCCAGCCGCACCAGGGCCTCCTGGGCATCGGGCACCACCAGCGTGGGGACCTCCAGCGCCCGCTCGGCGACCACGGCCACGGCCCCCGCGGCCACCGCATCGGCGGCGAAGCGGGCGCCGTCGAGGTGCTCGCCCCGCCGCGCGACGTAGACGTCGCCGGGCGTGACCTCGCGCGAGTCCGTCACGACACCGGTGACCCGCGCCACCCCGGTGGCGTCGTCCCAGCCTTCCCGGCGGGCGTCCAGGAGGGTGGCCATCGTCCCCACGTCGACCCGGATCATCGCCGGCCCTTGTGGCGTTTCCAGCGTCGGAGCAGGACCTCGCGGTCGTCGAAGGGTCGGACCAACCCGCCAAGGTCCTGGCCGGTCTCGTGGCCCTTGCCGGCGACGACCACGACGTCACCCGGTTCGGCCACGGCCAGGGCGCGGTCGATCGCGGCCTCGCGGTCGACCATGGCCTCGACGTGGCTGCGCGAACGAGCCTCGGTGGCCCCGGCGAGCAGGTCGTCGAGGATCGCCTGCGGCGCTTCGGTGCGGGGGTTGTCGGAGGTGAAGACGACGACGTCAGCGGCAACCGCCGCGCGCCCCATCGGACCGCGCTTGGCCCGGTCCCGATCGCCCCCCGCGCCCAGCACCAGGATGACCCGCCCCGACGTCACCGGGCGCAGGGTCTCGACCAGGGCCGTGATCGCGTCGGGACTGTGGGCGTAGTCGACCAGTCCCGTGACCTCGTCCTCGACCACCAGTTCGAAGCGGCCGGGGATGTCATCGGTGGCACCGATGCCGGTGGCAGCGGCCTCGGCGTCGACGCCGATCGCGATCGCCGCGACCAGGGCCTGGGCGGCGTTGCGGAGGTTGAACGCGCCGGCCAGTCGGGTGACCACCTCCAGTTCGTCGTGGCCTCCCAGCAGGTCGGCGGGTCCGCGCAGGACACCGCGGGTGCCGTGCAGGGTGGCCTCCAGGTGCTCGAGGACGATGTCGGCGTCGTCCTCGCCCACGGTCACGACGTCGACATCGGCCTCCTCGGCCAGTCGACGTCCCCACTGGTCGAACACCCCGACGATGCCGCGCACCGCCATGTCGGGTGTGAACAGGCGAGCCTTGGCGGCGAAGTAGTCGTCGAGGTCGTCGTGGAAGTCGAGGTGGTCCTGGCTGAGGTTGGTGAACACCGCCACGTCGGCTCGCACCCCGTCGACCCGGTGCAGCGCGAGCCCGTGGCTGGACACCTCCATCGCGACCACCTCGACACCCTGGTCGCGCATGTCGCGTAGCAGTCGCTGGAGGTCGGTGCCCTCCGGGGTGGTGCGGACCGCCGGGAGCACGCTGCCGTGGATGCGGGTCGCCACGGTCCCGACCAACCCGGTCCCCCGACCGGCTGCGGCGGCTGCGCCCTCGACCAGGTGGCTGACCGTCGTCTTGCCGTTGGTCCCGGTGACGGCGATGACCTGCAGGTCGTCGGCCGGGTGGCCGTGGACGGCAGCCGCGACCGGGCCGACGGCCACGCGGGTGTCCGCCACGACGAGTTGGGGCAGGTCGACGTCGACCGCTTCCTCGACCAGTGCCGCGGCGGCCCCGGCCTCGGCAGCCGCGCCCACGTGGTCGTGACCGTCCGTCGTTGCCCCACGCAGGGCGGCGAACAGGGTGCGGTCCCGGGCCTGGCGCGAGTCGTGGACGACGTCGTCGACCACCGTCCCACCAGCATCGGACGGGACCAGTCGGGCCCCGTCCACCAGGTCGCGCAGTTCGGCCAGCGTGGTCACGTGGACTCGTCCGATTCCCCGCCGTCGGTCGCGGTGGCGTCCCGGTCAGCAGGCTTCGTCGCGTCGTCGGCCGACCGGCGGGCGCGACGTTCGGCTGTCCGTTCCCGGGCGGCCTCGGCCGCACGGGCGGCCCGGGAACGCGAGGCCGCCACGCTGGCGGCCTCGCGTTCGCGGGCGCCGGCCAGGGCGTCGTCGATGCCCTGCTGGGGCGTACCGGGGACGACGTCCCGGTCGGCGAGCGCCTGGCCCATCACCCGGGAGAAGGTCGGCGCGGCCGCGGTGCCGCCGTAGATGGTCTCGGGCTCGTCGACCATCACGGCCACGACCAGTTCCGGTTCGTCCACCGGTGCCATGCCCACGAAGACCGCCGTCGTCTGGTTGGTGTAGCCCCGGCCGTCGGCACGTGGCTTGTCGGCGGTGCCGGTCTTGCCGGCGACGTCATACCCGACGACAGCCGCATTCTTGCCGGTCCCGTGCTCGCCGTCCACGACCCCTTGCATCAGGGTGCGCACCGAGCGGGCCGTGTCGGCGGACACGACCGACCGGCTGTCGGGGGTGGCGGCCGGTTCGAGTCGGCCGTCCTGGCCCACGGTCCCCCGCAGGATCGATGGCTGGATCGCCACGCCGTCGTTTGCCAGGGTCTGGTAGAAGCTGGCGAGTTGGACCAGGCTGACGGCGACGCCATGGCCGATCGCGATGGTCGGCAGGGACGTCCCGGACCACTGCTCGTGCGGCAGCAGCAGGCCCGCGGACTCCCCCGGGAACCCCACGCCGGTGGGTTGGCCGTAGCCGAACCGCCGCAGCCACTCGTCGAGCTTCTCCTCACCCAACTCGTCGGCGATCATCATGGTGCCGATGTTGGAGGAGCGTTCGATCACCTCGCTGACGTGCAGCTCCCCGGTCGCGCCGAAGGGCTCGGTCCACGTGCGGCCACCCACCGTCCAGGTGGGCGGAACCTCCATGACGGTGTCGCCGTCGATCAGTCCCTCTTCCCATGCGGCCGCGATCGTGACGGCCTTCTGGACCGAACCGGGCTCGAAGGCGTCGGTGAAGTAGCGCGCCCGACGGTCGTCCCGGTCCGTGCCGTTGCGGTTGCTCGGGTCCACCCCCGGGACCGAGGCGGCGGCCAGGATCTCGCCGGTCGTGGCGTCCATCACCAGCACGGAGGCGCCGTCGGCGCGGTTGTCGACCATAGCGTCGGTGGCGGCGGCCTCCGCCTGTGCCTGCAGGTCACGATCGATGGTGAGCACCATGTCCGTGCCCGGGACCGACGGCTCCAGTTCGCGGTCGGCGGACGCGATGTCCATGTTCCCGGAGGCGGCGCGCTCGACCCGCAGTTGTCCGGGCTCGCCCGTCAGTTCGTCGTTGGCCAACGCCTCGAGGCCCTCGAGGCCAACGCCATCGATGTCGGTGATGCCGATCAGCGAACTGGCGAGGGTGCCGCCGGGGTACCGGCGGCTGGGCTCCACCACGCGGTGGATGCCGGGCAGGTCCAACGCCATGACCTCCTCGCCGACATCCCATTTCAGTTGGCGGGCGAGGTAGGTGAAGCGACCCTCCGAGGACAGCACGTCGACGAGGTCGTCGACCGACCGTCCCAGCACGGGCGCCAGCGCGATCGCGACGTCGCGGCGCGACACCTCGCCGGCGTCGCGGTCGATCTTCCCGTCGTCGGCGAACCTGTCGTAGGTGGTCGGATCGGTGTAGATCGCGGCCGCGTCGACGGTCGTGGTCAGCACGGCGCCGTTGCGGTCGATGATGCGACCCCGCTGGGCCGGGAGGTCGATGGCGCGCATGCTCTGCGAGTCCCCCCGCTCGGCGTAGGTCTGGGCATTGACGGCCTGCACCTGGACCAGCCGTCCGGCCAGCACGGTCAGGACGACGAGGTAGGCGGCCATCAGGAGCGCCGAGCGACGACGGGCCGTGCCCACCGGCAGGCGCCAGCGGTCGGGCGTGGCCAGCCACACGGGCCGGGCCGGCCGCAACCGCGCGGGCCACCGAGCGACCAGCCGCGCCAGGCGGCCGTCCGCGCGCGTCGTGGCCGAACGCGACGGTGCCCGCAGCCACGACGGGCGCGACACCCGACCCAGCAATGCGAGGGCGATCGCGAACACCTGGACGAGGACGGCACGCACCGCCCCCTCGCGCGCTGGCGGGGGCTCCGTCCGGTCTCGACGCTCCGCCATCAGTGGTCCGCCGAGAGCACCGGCTTGGCCGGGTCCTCGACGTCTTCGGGCGCGCGGTCACCGGGCAACGGCTGCGCCGGCACCAGGAAGCGCTGCGGGGTGGGTTCCATGCCCATCTGTTCGGCCATCATGCGGATCCGAGCCGGATCCTCCAGCCCGGCCACGTCCGCGACCGACTGGCTCCACGTGCGCTCGGCCGTCACCACCTCGGCCTCGAGACGCGCCAGTTCCACCGCGTCGCGGGCGGCCAGCGCGTTGAGCGACACCGCGCCCATCACGGCCGCGATGCCGACCAGCACGTACAGGCCGATGAACACCAGCGGGTGCCGGCGCGGGCGGTCGTCGATCGCGCGCAGGTGTCGGCGTTCGCGGCGGGCGCCCGAGCGGGCGGTGTCGCGGCGGCCGCTGGGCAGTGAATCGGTGGTGGCGACGCTCATGGGGTCTCCGGTCGGGGGCTGTCCAGTCGGGCGACCGCGCGGAGGCGCACGGCCGATGACCGGGGATTGCGGGCCACCTCGTCCGCACCGGGGCGACCGGCGCGGCGGACGAGGTGGGTCACCTGCGGCTGCGTGTCGCACGCACACACCGGCAGGTCTGGTGGGCAGGTGCAATCGCTGGCGGCCGCCCGGAAGGCCTGCTTGACGATGCGGTCCTCGAGGCTGTGGTAGGCCAGCACGACCAGCACGCCGCCCGGGACGAGCACGTCCAGGGACTGGTCCAGCACGCGCTCCAGCGCCTCCAACTCGCCGTTGACGGCGATGCGCAGGGCCTGGAAGGCACGACGTGCGGGATGGCCCCGGTCACGGGCGGCTGCCCCGGGCGGCATCGCGTCGGCAACGACCTCGGCCAGCCGGGTGGTGGACGTGAGCGGTCGGGCCGCAAGGATCGCGGTCGCCACGCGGCGAGCGTGTCGTTCCTCACCGAAGCGACGCAGGATGTCGGTCAGTTCGTCGAGGCCGACCCGGTCCAGCAGTTCGGCCGCGGTCTCGGGGGCGTCCGGCCCCATCCGCATGTCCAACGGCCCGTCGTTGCGGTACGAGAAGCCACGGTCGGCCCGGTCCAGGTGCATGGAGGACACGCCCAGGTCGAGCAGGATCCCGGCGACCCGGTCGATGCCGCGCGCGGCCACCACCTCCGCGAGGAGGTCGAAGCGGACCTGTTCGGTGGCGAACGTGACGTCGTCGAGGTCGTGCAGGCGGGCCGTGGCCAGCGCGATCGCGTCCGGGTCGCGGTCGATCCCCAACAGGTCGGCGCTGCCATCGCGCTCACGGCGGGCGATGGCGATCGCCTCGGCGTGGCCACCGGCGCCCAGCGTGGCGTCCACGATCGTGCCGGCCGGCGCAGGGGTGAGCAACGCGACGACCTCGTCGCGCATCACGGGCACGTGCGGTGCCGCCATGGCCACTCCCTTCATGCGTGGTCATCCAGGCCGTCGTCGTAGCCGTCGCCGAAGATCTCGGTGGTCCGCTGCCGGTAGGCCGAGAAGCGGGCACGGTCCCAGATCTCGAAGTGGTCGCCGTTGCCCAGCAGGGTCAGTTCTCGGGTGAGCCCGCCGGCCACGCGCAGGGCCTGGGGCACCAGGATCCGCCCCTGGCTGTCCGGCGTGGCGATCTCGGCGCCGGTGATCGCGCGTCGGCGACGGCGACCCAGCTCCGAGCCGCGGGGCAACGCCATCGCCTCGCGCAGGGCGGTGCGGAAGCCGGTGAGGTCCCAGACCTGGACCGTGTTCTCGGGTCCCGTGGTCAGGTGGACGCCGTCGGCGAAACGATCGCGGTAGAGCGCGGGAAGGATGAGGCGACCCTTGGTGTCGAGGGTGTGCTCGTAGGTCCCGAGGATGAACTCCTCGAGGATGGCGTCCGACATCTGGTGCTCACCTCCCCTCGAGGCCTGGCGACAACGGTCCCCGACAACGGTTCCCCGGCAACGGTCCTCTGGTGCGCGCCCCACTCTACTCCACTTTGCTCCACTTCGTCGAGGACCTCGGTCCCAGATGTCACATGCATGCGGTATTCACGGGAAAAGATCCACAGCAATGGCCGTGGAGCGAAGTGGAGGACCGTTGGAGTCAACGGTCGAAGCGCCGTGCCACGGGGCCGTTCAGCGGCTCCACGGGTGGTCGAGGGAACGGCGTGGATCGCCGTGGCGTGGCCGGGGGTGACCGGTGGGGCGGGGTGGAGCGCGGTGGGAGCCGGGTCGGTGTCCGGCCGTCACCGGTCCGACGACATCCGGATCAGTCCGCCGACCCACAGGGTCGCGAGCGTGTGAACGGCCGACGAGCGGCCCTCCGATCCCGCCACGGCGAGGCGATCCACCGTGTAGCCCTCGACCATGGCGACCAGCGCGCCAGCCGCCACGCCCGGATCGTGTCGGGTGTCGGCCAGCACCGGGGCGAGGTGGCCGGCGACCGCCTCGGTGTACTGGCTGCGCACGATCCGCAGTTCGTCGCGGAAGTGCTGGTCGTTGGTCGCTGCCTCGATCCAGGCCGAGATGACGTCGCCCTCCTCGGCCAGGGCATCGACGAAGCGCGCGATCACGTCGTGCACCGTCGCCCAGACGTCCTCGCCCTCCCACGACTCGTCCACGACGTGCAGGAGTCGCTCGGAGGCCAGCTCGACCAACGAGTCCAGCACGGCCGACTTGTTGTCGAAGTAGGTGTAGAAGGTGCCGTGGCTGACCCCGGCGATCGCGGTGATGTCCTCGACCCGGGCCCCCACGAACCCCGTGGTCGCGAAGGCCTCGCGGGCGGCCATGCGCAGCCGGGCCGCCGTGCGCTCGCCACGCGTGGTTCGCGGGCCTGAGAGGTCCTGCTCTGCCATCCGCGTCCGCCTTTCCACCCCGGACCGTAGTCGTCGGCGGATGCCCGAGCCGGTCGCCGGCCCCGGGCAGCCGCCGTCGCCGGGCCGGCGAGGACGGCGCGCGCGGTGACCGCGCTCACGAGAACCCGGACCGGCATGGCGAGAGGGGGTCGGCGGTTACCCTGCACAACCAGCCGACCGGGACCAGACCGTCGTGACCCAGACGCCCACCGCCACCAATCACCCGCACGAGCGCGAAACCGGCGTCGGGGGGGGCGGGCCAGCCACCGTCGCCGACGGTGTCTTCGCCGTCACCCTCGACCGACTCCGGGACAACATCGCGTCGGTGCTGATGGGCAAGGACGAGGTCATCGAACTGACGCTGGTGACCCTGCTGGCCGGTGGGCACCTGTTGATCGAGGACGTCCCCGGCGTCGGCAAGACCTTGTTGGCCCGCGCACTGGGCGCCAGCATCGACGGCGAGGTCCGGCGCCTGCAGTTCACACCCGACCTGCTGCCGACCGACGTCACCGGTGTCAGCGTGTACTCGCCCGCCGAAGGCACCTTCGCGTTCCGACCCGGACCGGTGTTCGCCAACGTGGTGCTGGCCGACGAGATCAACCGGGCGGGGCCCAAGACACAGTCCGCGCTGCTGGAGGCGATGGAGGAACAGACCGTCACCATCGACGGGGTCACCCGTGAACTCGCCAGCCCGTTCATGGTGATCGCGACCCAGAACCCCATCGAACTCGACGGGACCTATCCGCTGCCCGAGGCCCAGCGCGACCGCTTCCTGGTCCGAACCAGCCTGGGCTACCCCGGCCGCGACGCCGAGCGCGCGATCCTTCGCGAGCACAGTGCCGGTGACCTCGTCCGGGGACTGCGCCCGGTGACGGACGCCGCTGCGATCGCCGCGATGGTGCAGGCCGTCACCCGGATCCGCGCATCCGAGTCGATCGAGGCCTACGTCCTGGACCTTGTGCACGCGACCCGCACCCACGACGCGCTGGCGCTGGGCGCCAGCCCCCGAGCCGGCCTCGCCCTGCTGTGCGCCAGCCGGGCCTCGGCGGCCCTGCAGGGTCGCGACCACGTGCTGCCCGACGACGTCAAGCAGTTGGCCGTCCCGGTCCTGTCGCACCGGCTCCAGGTCACCTCCCGCGCCCGCGTCGCCGAACACACGCCCATGTCGGTGGTCGCCGACCTCATCGAGTCCACCAACGCCCCGGTGTCGTGAGGTGCTGACCCCGCGCGGTGTCGGCCTGCTCGCCGGGTCGGTCGCCTGCCTCGTGGCCGGTCGCCTGCTCGGAATCGCCGCACTGGACGTCCTGGCCGTGGCCGGGATCGGACTGGTCGTGGTCGCCACCGTGCTGGTCGTCCGTCGACCGCCGTTGCAGGTGGTGCGTCCCGACCAGTTGCCGGTCGTCGAGCACGGTGGCGCGATCGACGTCGCGCTGGTCCTGCGCAATGCCGGTCGCCTGGCCCTCGGGCCGATGCAGTTGACCGACACCACGCCGCAGGACCTGCACACCGGGGCGAACGCGTCCCTGCGCGGCCTCGACTCGGGACGGCAGGTGCCACTGTCCTACCGCGCGGTCGGTCGCGCGCGCGGCCAGCACACCTTCGGTCCGCTGGGCGTGATGATGTCCGACCCACTGACGATCGCGCGGCGATCCGTGGACCTGCCCGGCAGCAGCCGGGTGCTGGTGCTGCCGCGCCACGTCGACCTGCCCCGCGGCCCCCGGCCCATCGCCGGCCGTGTCCCCGGTGACCAGGGTGCGGGGACACCGCGCCCGACGGGCGACGACGTCGGGATGATCCGCGAGTACGTGGTCGGCGACGACCTGCGCCGCATCCACTGGCCCGCGACCGCGCACCGCGGTGGACTGATGGTCCGCCAGCCCGAGTCGCGCCAGCGCCAGCGCGGCGTGGTCCTGCTCGACCGTCGCCCCTCCCCCGGCTTCGAACTGGTCATCGAGGCAGCCGCTTCCCTCGGCTGGTCGTGGCACGCGCGTGGCGCCTCGGTCCAGGTCGTCGACGACCCCGCGGAACTGCAGGGCTCGCCGCTGCCGTGGGAGGTCCAGTTGGAGGGCCTGGCGGTGCTGCAGCCCGAGCCCGGCTGGGACCTGCAGTCGCTCACGGCCCTGCTGGCCGGCGGTGCCGCCGGCAGCGGCACCCTGGTCGTCGTGTCGGCCGACCCCGATGGACTCGACGACATCCTCCAACGCCTCGGACGCCACTTCGATCGCCGGATCGTGGTCCTGGTCGAACGCGGATCGACCCCCCTGGCTCGCAACACCGCGGCCGAGGCGGCCCGTGCCCTGCGGTGGGAGGTCGTGCGGATCGAGACCCTCGAGGACCTCCCGGATGCCTGGGCGGCCGCCGACCGCCCCCGACGGATCGGTGCCGCCTGATGGCTGACACGCGCACCACGCTGCAGACCACCCTGCTGGGCGGCCTGGTCGCCGTCCTGGTGGTGGCCGGGGCCACCATCGGGTTCCACGACCTGTTCCTCGACAACGGCTGGATCCGGCCCGTGGCCGTCGCGATCGTCGGTGGCGCCGGACTGGGCACGCTGTGGCGGCTGCTGGGGCTGCCGACCGTCCCCCGCGTCGTGCTCACGCTGGGGCTCGGGATCGCCTGGTTGCTGGCCTGGTACCCACTGGCGACCGGGGTCGCCTGGTCGCGGCGCCCGGCCGTGCTGCTGGACGGGCTGACCCTGGCGCGCCAGGAGATCGCCCAGCAGGTCGCGCCCACCCCCTTCCTGACCGGCCTGTCGCTCGTCGTGGTCGCCGGCGCGTTCCTGGTCGCGCTGGTGGTGGCCGAGTTGCTGGCCCGCCGGCTGGTGCTCAGTGCCCTGATGGCCGGGATCGTGTTGTGGGTGGCGCCACTGACCATCCCACTGGAGGAGCGCAGCCTGGCCCTGTCGGCGCTGGCGTTCACCATTCCTGCGGTGTTGGCCCTGGCGTTGCTGGACGACCCGTCGACCGGAGCCGGTGGCTCGGCCTGGCCGCGGCGACTGCGCGGACTCGCCGGTGCCCTGGCCGTGGTCGTCCTGGCGATCCCGCTGGCCAGGATCACCCCCGGGCACGGCGCGTCGCCGGTCTTCGACCTGCGTGGGTGGGGCACCACGATCGAGGGCTACGAGCCGATCGTCGACGTCGGCGACCAGTTGCGCCTCCCGGAGCCACGACGGGTCATGGAGGTCACCACCGACCGGCCGGCCTACCTGCGCACGGCCGCGCTGGAGGTCTTCGACGGGCGTCGCTGGCGGGTCGGCACGGGGCTGGAGGAGACCGACATCCCGGCGTCGGCCTACGACGACCCCAGCGACGGGATCGGGCGCCGTCGCGGCGCTGACGACCTCACCACCTACGAGATCAACGCGCTGGACCTGCCCAACGTCTACCTGCCGGTCCCCAACCGACCGGTGCAGGTCACGACGACCGGCGGCCCGGCCGGCCTGACCTATTCCAGCGTGGGCGAGTTCGTCGCCACGGATTCCATGGATGCGCTGCTGGCGGCCACGGGAGGCGCGGACTACGTCGCCCAGGTGGCGCTGCCCGCCCCCCAGTACGACGACCTGGTCGAGATGGGCGAGATCCCGCGCACCGGTACCTCCCTGACCACCGACCTCCCGGTGCCCGAACCCGCGATCGCGGACCTCGCACGCGAGGTGGTCGCGGCGGCCGACGCCGCCACCACCATCGACGAGGTGCTGGCCGTCCAGGACCACCTTGCCGGACCCGACAGCGAGTTCGTCTACTCCACCGACGTTCCCGAACTCCGGGGCGACGATGCGCTGAACGACTTCGTGTTCACGACCCGAACCGGGTACTGCGAGTACTTCGCCACCACGATGACCGTGATGCTGCGCAGCCTCGACATCCCCAGCCGCGTCGCCACGGGGTACCTGCCGGGCGAGGAGATCACCCCGCCCGGCCCCAACGGCGAGCCGGGCGAGTACGCCGTGTCCAGCAGCGACGCGCATGCGTGGGTGGAGGTGAACTTCCCCGAGTTCGGCTGGGTGACGTTCGACCCGACCCCGCGCTCGGACACCGCCGGACTGCGACCTCAGGCCAGCGACCTGACCCCGTTCGGGGCCCTGCGTGGCGACAACCTGCCGCAGAACGACCCGCAGGGGTTCGCCGGCTTCAACCCGCTCGACCTCGAACCCACGAATGGGCCGGGCCAGTCGGCGGGCAACACCGGTGGCCTGCCCGTGCCGATCGGTGGACGTGTCGTCGGCACGGTGTCGTGGGTGCTGGTCGGGCTCCTGGCGCTGGTCGCGGCGGCCCTGGCCTGGTTGTGGTGGCGGGCCCGCACCGTCCCCACCGCCGAGGACCCGACCGAGTCGGGCCTGCTGGCACTGTCCCACCTGCTGGTGTCGGCGGCGGCACTGGGCGAGGGACGCCGCCGGTCGGAGACCCTGCACGAGGTCACCCGACGATGGGTCGAGCGAGCCGGCGTGGATCGCGACGACGCCCTGGCCATCGCCGACCTCGGTGGACAGGCCGGCTTCGGTGGCCACCTGTCACCGGACGAGTCGGCCCGGTTGCGGTCCGCATGCGAGCGTGTGACGACCCACCTCCACGACCGCGCGACCCTGTCGGACCGGATGCTGGCCACACCCCGCCGCATCCGATCCACCCCCTGAGGGCACGGCCCGTCACACGGAAACGGCCCCGGACCCACGGCGCGGCAGTTCGCCCACACGGGAACCGACTCGAGGCAACGCGACGTGCGATCTGCCTGCGCGCTCCAGCGCGAGGACGGGCGCCTAGCGCAGGCCGTTGGAGAGGTCGTCGTCGCCGGTGGCAGCGGACGGATCGAGGCTGCCCATGGCGTCCATCGCCTCGCGACGGATCCGCAGGGCCCCGACCAGGTCGGTGATGGCCACGAGCAGGAGCACGAAGCCCGCGACGCCGAAGGCGATGTGGAAGGTCAGACCCAACAGGCACGCGAGGCCGACGACGATGCCGACCGTGGAACGACGGATCCGGTTGGACGTGCTCGTCAGCGGATGCCCAGCGCGATCGACGCGCTGCACGGCACGTTCCGTGCGGGCCACGAAGCGCGGGTCCTCGGCGACGAGACGTCGTTCCATCTCGGCGAGGACGCGTTCCTCGTGTTCGGACAACGGCATGTGGGACCGGCTCCTGAGGTCGTGCTTGACATGCTATCGATGGTGGTGGGGTCCGTCGCCCCCTCGACCGGACCAATAGGCCGTTGACTCCGGCCGGCCCCGGGGACACGCCCGTGACTCAGCGTCCGACGAACTCCGGCGGGCGTCCCTCGGCGGCGGCCCGGGCGGCCTCGGCCACGTCCGGGCCCGCCATGACCTCGAGTTGCGTCCGGGCCTCGGCTGCGAGCGCCTCCTCGCGGGGCCGGTCCAGGTTCTCGCGCAACAACGACGCGACCCGGCGCGTCGCACCCGGGGCCGTCGCCAGGTCACGCGCGAACACCACGGCCTCGTCGAGGCTCGTCACGCGGCCCTGGGCGAAGCCACTGGCGATGGCCTCGTCGGCCTCGATGGTCCGACCGGTCATGACCCAGTCGTTGGCCCGACCCAGCCCGATCAGTCGCGGGAGTCGGTACGTCCCACCCAGGTCGGGCACGAGCCCCCAGCGCCGTTCGGCGATCGCGATGCGCGCGTCGTCGGTCACCAGCCGCAGGTGACAGGCCGCTGCCAACTGGGCGCCACCGCCCAGGCACCACCCCTCGATCGCGGCGATGGTGGGCACGGCCAGGTCCTCGAACGCCGTGAATGCGCCCTGCAGCTTCGCGATGAAGTCGGCGTCGACCCCGTCGGGTCCGGCCGCGCCGAACAGGCTGGTGTCGAGGCCGGACGAGAAGGTGCCGCCTGCCCCCGTCACGACCGCGGCGCCGACTCGGCCGTCGGCCGCGATCCCGGCCGCGGCCGCGCGCAGCCCGTCGAACATGGCCCAGTCCAGGGCATTGCGGCGGTCCGGACGGTCCAGCGTCACGACGGCGACGTGGTCGACGACCCGGACGGTGACGACGTCGGACGGCGACGACGCGGCGGCGGGAGGGGCGGGCGTGGACATCGACGGAACCTGTGGTCGCGGATGGTGGAGGCTAACCCTGGGGTGGCTCTTGCAGGCGGCGGTCGTCCCCGGTCTCGGACAACTCGACCACCTCGTCGTCCAGCAGCGAGGCGAAGGTGACGTCCATCCCGTCGAACCGTGCCCGGACCGCGTCGCCCACCTCGTCGAGGTTGGTCCAGCGCTCGTCGGTGTCCAGCAGGAGTTGGTGCGCGGCGTCGCCGGAGGCGAGGTTGGTGACGCCGACGCCGACCAGGCGGACCCGGACCCGTTCCAACCGCAACGCCGACAGCAGCCCGCTCGCCTCGTCGGCGATGGTGCGGGTCGAGTTGGTCGGCACGGCGAGGGTGGTGGACCGGGTGATGGTCGAGAGGTTGGCGAACCGCAGCTTCAACGAGATGGTGCGACCGGACAGGTCGGACGACCGCAACCGTGACCCGACCTTGGCGGACAGCCGCAGCAGCACCCGCTGCAGTTCCGCCGGGTCGTCGACGTCGTGTTCGAAGGTGGTCTCGTTGGAGACCGACCTGGCCGGCTCGTGGGGCACGACTCGGCGTGGGTCACGACCGTGTGCGAGGTCGTGGAGGCCCCGGCCGCGGTCGGTCCCCAGCAGTCGGATGAGCAGCCCGACGTCGCAGTCGGCCAGGTCACCGATGGTGTGCAGGCCGTAGTCCGTCAGGCGCTCGACCGTCTTGGGACCCGCACCCCAGAGGTGGCCGACCGGTCGGGGGCGCAGGAACGCCGTGACCTGGTCGACGGCCAGGTGGAAGACCCCGTCTGGCTTGGCGTGGTCGGAACACAGCTTGGCCAACGACTTCGTCGGCGCGACCCCGACCGACACGGCCAGGTCGAGCTCACCACGGACCCGCGCACGGAGGGCATGGGCGATGGTGACCGGCGACCCGAACAGTCGCACCGATCCACCGATGTCCAGGAAGGCCTCGTCGAGCGACAACGGTTCCACCAGCGGCGTGAAGGAGGTGAAGATCGCCATCACGTCGTGGGAGACGTCCCGGTAGACGTCGAACCGTGGTGGGACGACGACCAGGTCGGCGCACAGCCGACGGGCACGGACCATCGGCATGGCCGACCTGATCCCGAACCGGCGCGCCTCGTAGCTGGCAGCCGCGACGACGCCACGACCGGAGGCGCCCCCGACCACGACCGGGCGATCCCGGAGGTCCGGGTCGTCGCGCTGCTCCACCGAGGCGTAGAAGGCATCCATGTCGGCGTGCAGGATCGGTTCGGGCACCGCCACGACCTCACCTCCATGCCTGGTCCGAACGCCTGTTCGATCCTATCGCCGGCCGGGCCCCGACCCCACGTCGGCGATCCCCGTCCCGATGCCCGCGACCTCCAGCGCGTCGAGCAGGGTCGGGACCACCGGCGCCCCGGTCTCGCGGAGGTGGGCGGTCGGGTGGCTGCCACCGTCGAAGAGCACGACCCGTGCCCCCAGTTCACGGGCCGCCGTGGCGTCGTCGATCGCATCGCCGATCAGCACCACCTGGTCGGCCGCCGCCACCGACAGGTGGTCGAGGTGCGCCCGCAGCCACTCGGCCTTGTGGCCACCACCCACGCCCAGGACGCCGTCGACCCGGTCGAAGTTGTGCCCGAGGTCATGGTGGTCGACCATCTCGACCAGGTGGTCGTGCTGGGCCATCGACAGCAGGGACTGGGTCCGTCCGCTGGACCGGACCCGTTCCAGTGCCGTTCGGGCCTGCTCGTCGAGGTCGACATGGCGCACGACCCGGAAGTAGGCCGCGTGGAAGTCGGCATCGATCCGCGCCCACAGGTGGTCGTCGATCTCGCGTGCCAGCAGTCGTTGGTAGAAGTGTCGCACCGGCCTCGTGTAGAGCCGGCGATAGGTGGCCATGTCGGTGTTCGGATGGTCCATCCCGGCCAGCATCAGGTTCAGGGCATCGAGCACGGCCGACTGGTCGGCCAGCAACGTGCCGTTCCAGTCCCAGACCACGTGACGCACCATGGCGGCGAGCGTAACCCTCCCCCCCGACGAACTCGCACCGAGGCGGGAGGGACCCTCGTCGGCCCGTCGGTCTCGCCAACGCCCGTGAAACAATTGCAGGGGTTGAACCCATGCAATACGGGCCATGTCACCCCGAACCCGAGAGCTGCCATGGCCCGTATCATCACCGCCACGATCGCCTCGCTGGTCCTGTTGGCGGCCTTGGTCCTCGTCATCGAACTGCCCGACCCCGTGCCGATCCACATCGCCTCGGACGGCACCGCCGACGGCTTCGCGAGCCCTGCGGCCGCGCGGCCGCTGAGCATCGCGCTGCCGGCCGTCGTGGCGCTGTTGTTGGCGGCGATCTCGTGGACCCGACGTCGGCCCCCGGCCGGCATGCGGTGGGCGCTGAGGCTCCGGGTGGGTGCCGTCTGGGGCGTCGGCGGGATCATGCTGGCGACCCCCGTGGGGCCGGACCAGTCCACCTTCTTCCACGGCGACGAGGGTGACGAGGCCAGCGGCCGGGTGTCCAACACCACGACACGCGTGTGGAACATGGACGACCTCGACGCGCCCGTCCTGGCCGAGACCTTCGCCAACGACACGACCTCGATCGACCACAACATGTACACCGAGGGCGACCTGATGTACCAGTCCAACTACACCACCGGGCTGCGCATCATGGACATCGCCGACGCGGTCGACGACGGCCCGGAGGAAGTGGCCTACTTCGACGTCTACCCCGGCAACGACAACCCGTCGTTCGAGGGTGGCACGTGGAGCAACTACCCCTACTTCCGCCAGAAGCACGTGGTCGCGGTCAGCAGCATCGACCGAGGCCTGTCCATCCTCCGTCCCTCACCGCGGCTGGCGTCACACCGCAACGGGTGACTCGTCCACCCGTCGGGTGTGCGGATGGCGTCGGTGATCCGGCGGTGATCCGCGCACTCGACGGGATCGTCACTCGTCGCCGCCCTTCCGTCAGGCTGCCGTCCCCAGCAGGGGCGGCAGCACGAAGATCATCAGCGTCGACCACGTGACGTGGGTGATCATGGGTGCCAGGATCCCCCCGGTGACGCGGCGCTGGAGTCCGACCAGGATGCCCAGCACGAGTGCGGCGAACACCAGCATCGCGTTGCCGGTCGCCAGCGTCGCGACGGCGTAGACGATGGCCGAGATCGTCACTGGCCGCCATCGGCCGATGGCGGCGAACAACGCACCGCGGAAGAACAACTCCTCGGCCACGCCGTTGAGGACGGTGATCGCCAGCACCACGGGCAGCCGGGCGAAACGGGCATGGTCGAGCACGTCGACCACCAGGTCACGCAGCAGGGGCAACTGGGCGACGAGCAGTGCCCCGACGGAGAAGACCGCGACGGCGACCAGCCCCACCAGCAGGGGCTGGACGATCGGACGCGTCAGCCGGTCGCCGTCGGGCAGTCGCATCCACCCGAGGTGCAGCGGCCCGGACGACAACGACCCGACGACCCACACCGCCGCCAGCGCGGACGTGGACCACACGAACGTCGGGTCGCCGGGCGGGAGACGGAGCGAGTAGCCGAGCAGGGCCGCACCGACGAGGACGGTGATGCCGGCCACCACGCGCCGACGCCGGAACTCGTGGTCGGGCTGCTGGTGGTCGCGGGGGACGGATTCGACCAACGAGTTGCGGAGCAGCCGCTCGACCCGTGCGATGACATCCATGCGACGACGGTAGCCAGCGGCTCCGGCCGGTCGTCCGCGCCGGTGGCCGCGGCCGGGTCAGCCCATGACGACCGCCGGAGAGCATGCTTCCTCCCCCACATCGTGCGCGGGACGAACGCATCGGGGTGCCACCGGGATCGCGGGTCCCAGGTCCGTCGAGGTCAGGGCTGGAGGCGCTCGGCGAGGTGGCGGATCGCCAGGGGGTAGCGGTACTCGATGCCGGAGTGGGTCGCGTCGAAGAGTTCGAAGTGGGTCGGTTCGACCCCGATGTCGACCAGTTCGTCGCGCACCGCGGTCGTCCCCAGGTCCAACCAGAACTGGTCTCGGGTCCCGGCGTCCAGCCAGATCGCCCGCAGCCCCCGCAGCGCGTCGGCGTGTCCGGCCACCATCCGGACCGGATCCCACTCGAGCCACCGTGCCCAGACGTCGTCGACCAGCCGACCGTTGGCGTCGAAGGGCAGGTGGACGGTGCCGTCCGGATCGGCCGACCAGCACGCCGCCATCGCCCAGGTCATCACCAGCATGTCGTCGTTGGGTCGGCTGCCGTGGGGGCGCGCGTTCCAGTCGGACCAGAAGTGCTCCCATGACCCCTCGTGGTCGTCGCGCAACGCTCGCGCCACCGATCGGAACTCGCCCGCGAAGCAGGTTTCGAAGAGCGAATCACCGGCGTGGCTGGCCAGTGCGCCGAACACGTCGGGGCGGAGCATCGGGGTGATCAGGGCGCCGTAGCCACCCGAGGACTTCCCGGCGATGCCACGGTTCGCGGCGTGGGGCAGCGTCGCGTGGTGGGCGTCGACGAAGTCCACGACCTCGTCGCACAGGTAGGTGTGGTAGTCGCCGACCGCCGGCGAGTCGACGAACTGGCTGCCACCGAGCGAGGTGTGGCAGTCGACGAAGGCGAGCCGGACCGGCGGGTGGCCGTCGTCGACCATCGCCTCGTCGAAGCGTTCCAGGGCGCTCGGGCGCAGGGGCGGACGTGACCGCCAGCCCTCGACCCGCCCCGTGAATCCCTGGATGACGTAGATCGTGGGCGTCGCCTGGTCGGGCTCGACGTGCGGCGGCGTCAGCACCCACAGCGGTCGCGCCGTCGGGTCCCCCAGCGGGTTGTCCGCGAGCACGTCGCTGGTGATCACGTGCTCGTCGAGACGACCGCGCAGCGGACCGCCCCACGGTGTCGTCAACGTCAGCATCGTCAACCTCCGAGCTCGATGTCGCGGGTGCCTACGAACCTCCACCGGAGTCGAGGGTGGCCAGCCGTGAAGGCCGACCGGGCACCGACCCCGGGCCGTCGTCGGTGGTGTCCAGGGCCTGCAGCCACCGGACCAACAGGGTCAGCGCGACCCCCACGTACACGACGCTGCCGGGGATCCACATGATCACCCCGGCGAGGTGCTGGTCGGCCAGCGCGGTCAGCCCCCACTGCTCCGTGGTGGTGTACGAGGGGTACCAGGGCTCGTTGGCGAAGGTCAGGAGCGCGGACAGGAACACGCCCTGCATGGCCGTGGCGAAGACGACCAGCACGCCCAGTCCCGGGGCCACCCGATGGGCACCGCCCCGTGCGCCCACCACGACTCGCCACAGCACCACGCCGGTCACGACGAATGACACGTGCTCGAGGACGTGGAGCGCCTCCGATGCCAACGCGGCCTCGTACAGCACCGCCGAGTGCCACCCCCACACCACCAGCAGGTGGGCGAGCCAGGCCACCACCGGTGCTCCCCACCATGCCAGCCGCCGACTGACCGGTCGGACCCCGCGACGCAGCGCCACGGTGGCACGTCGCAGTCCCGGCGGACTGCCCCGCAGCAGCACGCTCGACGGTGCGGCCAACGCGAGCAGGGGCGCCACGACCAGCAGCAGCAGGACGTGCTGAACCATGTGTGCTGACGCCAACGACCCGGCAACGGCCTCCAGGGGGGACACCAGCGCCACCAGCAGGACCACGAGGGCCCCGCCGAACAGCCGGTCGCGACGACGGTCCCGTGGTCGCCGCCCCGCCTCGCGGCCGCGCCGGTACGCCCACATCGTCGCAAGGAGCAGCCCCAGCAGCACGGGATCGACGTTCCACGCCTGCCACGCGTCGTGGGGGGCGACAGGTGCCCCGGCGTGGGCGACCACGAGCATCGTGTCGAGCCTCAGCATCCGGTGAACCACAGCACGGGCAGGCCCACGAACAGCACCGACACGAACGACAGCAGGCCGAGCAGCACCCCGACGAAGGCCAACGGACGTTCGTCGCCGTCCAGGTCGGTACCTCCCGGCGGCGGACCGGGCTGCTCGAGTTCGTCCACGCGTCGGCCACCACGCCACTGCCGGTACTGCCACCTCGCCACCGCGAGGCAGCCCAGGGCAGCCACCACCGTCGCCGCGAGGGTCAGGACCACGGGTACCGGCGGGTCGAACAGCGACAGCCCGGTGCCACTGCCGGTGCAGCCCGCCTCGGCGACCAGGTAGACGAACATGAAGTGGACGAACCAGACCGTCGGCGCCGCGACGAACATCGCCATCGCCCGCCGGGTCGCCGGGTCCGAGGCCAGGTCGACCGCCATCGGGGTGCCACTGGCCTGGGTCGTGCGACCGCCGTCCGTCTCGCCAGGGCGCGTCGCACCGTCGTCGTCGGGACGGTCGGGGTCGGACCGGTCGCTGGTCATGTGAGCACGGGTCCCGTGTACAGCACCCCGAAGCCGATCAGCCACATGGCGACGGCCGCGACGTGGAACCGGACGATGTTGACCACCGGCGCGTGTGCCCGTCCGGTGTACAGGCCGCGGATCGACCAGAACAGTGCGAGGCCGAGCATGACGACCGCGGCCAGCACGATCGTCAGGTTGAACCCGGCCAGGGTCCACAGGATCGAGCCGTAGGCGTGCACGCCGCCGGTGACGTCGAGTGCGGCGATGTCCACGACCTGCACCACGACACCGGCCAGCGCGAGGCCGATCGCCGCGACCAGTCCCGCGAGGAACCGCGGTCGGGCGTTGTCGCCGAGGCGAGCGAGGGACCACCGCGCGGCCACGGCCGAGCCGGCGACCAGCGCTGCGGCGACCAGCGCCCGACCGAGCGGTGGGTCGGCCACCCCCGGCGGCGGCCAGACCGGGTTCTCCAGGCGCAGGTAGAAGTAGGACAGCAACAGGGTCGAGAACGCGATGGCGACGAACAGGATGATCAGTCCCATGCCCCAGGCGGCCACGACCACGCTGCCACCGGCGTTGACTGGAACCCCGGTGTCGCGCTCGAACTCGGCCTCCTCCTCCTCGGTCATCGGGGCCGGGGACGGCCAGTTCCAGCCGACCAGGGCGACGACGGTGATGGCCAGTCCGATGGCGGCCCCCCACCGCAGCTTGACCAGTTCCGCCACGAAGATCAGCACGATGCCCCCGGACGCGACCAGCGGCCAGATCGAGGGACCAGCCACCCGGAAGACCTCCTGGGGGCGTCCGTCAGCGGTGCCGACGATCGCGGCCGCCCGCCAGTTCAGCGGCCAGTCGGCCAGGCGCTGGACGAAGTTCTCCAGTTCCGGTGGACCGGTGTGGAGGTCGTCCTGGTCCCACAACGGATGGCGGCTGCGCACGATCGGCAACTGTGACCAGCCATGCTCGGCGGGTGGCGACGGCACCGCCCACTCCAGCGAGTCGGCGCCCCAGGGGTTCGGGCCGGCTTCGTCCCCGTGGCGGCGGCTGCGGACCACGTTCCAGACGAACACGCCCAAGCCGGGGATGATGACGAAGATCCCCGCGGTGGAGAGCAGGTTGAGGACGTCCCACCCCAGCCCCGCCTCGTAGGTCACCACGCGCCGGGGCATGCCGAGCAGCCCGAGCTGGTGCATGGGGAAGAAGGTGAGGTTGGTGCCGACGAACAGCAACCAGAAGTTCCACCGACCGAGCCGTTCGTCCAGCAGTCGACCGGTGAACTTCGGGAACCAGTAGTACACCCCGGCAAAGATCGGGAACGCGACGCCCCCGATCAACACGTAGTGGAGGTGGCCGACCACGAAGTAGGAGTCGTGGACCTGCAGGTCCAGCGGCACGGCCGCGGTCATGATCCCGGTGATGCCCCCGAGCACGAAGATGACCAGGAACCCGACGACGAACAGGAAGGCGGTCTTCCACTGGGGCCGGCCGAGCCAGATGGTCGACACCCATGCCACGACCTGGATGCCGGCCGGGATGCCGATGGCCATGCTGGCGGCCGAGAAGAAGGTCAACACGATCGGGGACAGGCCCGACGTGAACATGTGGTGTGCCCACAGCCCGAAGGACAGGAACCCGATCGCGACGAACGAGGCCACGATCCAGGTGTAGCCCGCGATCCGCCGCCGCGTCATGGCGGGGACGATCATGGAGACCACGCCGGTGGCCGGCACGAACTGGATGTAGACCTCGGGGTGCCCGAAGATCCAGAACAGGTGTTGCCACAACAGGGTGCTGCCCCCGGCAGCGGTGTTGAAGAACTGGGTCCCGAACCCACGGTCGAGCTCCAGCAGCAGGTCGCCGATGATCAGCGGGGTGAACCCGAACAGGATCATGAAGGCCATCACGAGCAGTGCCCAGGCGAACAACGGCAGTCGCGCCAGGGTCATCCCCGGGGCACGCATCTTGAGCACGCCGATGATGATCTCCAGCGCGGCGGCGATCGCCCCGATCTCGGCCACCGTCAACCCGATGATCCAGAAGTCCATCGCCTTGTCGGGCGAGAACTCCGGCCCACTCAATGGGACGTAGGCGAACCAGCCCGCGTCGGGGACCATCTGGAACAGTGCACTGGAGTAGTACACGAGGCCGCCCAGGAGGAACGTCCAGTACCCGAGCGCTCCCAGCCGCGGGAAGGGCATCTCGCGGGTGCCCAGGATCAACGGCAGCACAAGGATCGCGAAGCCCTCGAAGATGGGCAGGATCACGAGGAACATCGTCACGGAGCCGTGGTTGGTGAACAGTTCGTTGTAGAACTGCGGGCTGACCAGGGCCTGTTCGGGGAAGGCCAGCTGCAGGCGCATGAGGAACGAGTCGAAGCTTCCCCCCAGCAACAGGAAGAAGAACCCGGTCAGCATCAGGCGCACGCCGATCGCGTCGTTCTGGACGGCCCGCAACCTCCCCCACAAGCCGGGCGGATCGGCCCACAGCGCATCCAGTTCCTCGTGGCTGCCGCCACGGGCGGCGGTGGGCGTGTCCCGCCGGACGCCGTCGTCGTCCATGCTCACGGTTGGTCCCCGTCGGGACTGCGGGCATCCACCCACCGTTGGAAGTCGGCCGCGTCCTCGCTCACGACGGGCATCATCATGCGGGCGTGCTCGAGCCCGCAGAACTCCGCGCAGCGCATCTGGTGCTCGCCCTCCACGTCGGCTTGCAGGACCAGGGTGTTGACGCGTCCCGGCATCATGTCGATCTTGCCGCCCAACTCGGGCACCCAGAAACTGTGGATGACGTCGTCGGAGGTCAGGCGCAGTTCCACCTCGCGCCCGACCGGCAGGTGCAGTTCGTCGGTGGTGCTGAACCCCTGCTCCGGATAGGTGACCTCGTAGGTCCACTGGCGCCCCACGACCTCCACGACCAACGGGTCGTCCGCGCTGGCCGCGGTGGGCAGGTCCACCATCGCGGCGATCGTGGCCCCGAACACCACGACGAGGACGATCGTGGGAGCGACCACCCCCCAGCCGACCAACCAGCGGCCGAGCCGGCGGTCGTCGGGGGCGGTGGTGGTCTCGATCGGGTCCGTGGGTTCACCACCACGTCGTCGCAGCCCGATCCCGAGCAGGACGACGAACACGCCGAACACGACCAGGCCGAGCCAGAACAGCAACCACCACAGGTCGGCGATGGTCCCCGCGACCGGCCCCTGCGGATCCAGCGCACCGCCCGGGGTCACCCGACGTCTCGGGGCCGCGTGGCGGGGTTCGTGTGGTGGGCCACCGAGGCTCCTGTTCGATGTGGGAGGGCGAGCCTAGGCAACCACGCGAACCCGGGGTGGACCGGCACGTCCAGGATCGGCTCCCGCAACACCGGGACGTTGGCCACGGTCCCGGGCACCAGCGGTGATGACCGTCGCCAGCCAGGGCCAGTGGGTGGGAGGATCGGGCGCATCTGGCGACGAAACCGCCCGGGCGGCCGGCTCTCCTCGACGACGACCATCCACGCTCGCGTTGGGTGCGCCACGAGATCGGATGGCGCTCGGCGGGCATTGCAGGCGTCAACGTGGTTTCCTCACCTCGACCAAGCGTGGCGGTGGTGACGTGGGCAAGGACCACGCCGTGCCGCAGGCGATGGAGCCTGCGGCTGTCGGGCCACCACCGTGGCTGCGGGGGGGCCTGGTGGTCGGGTTGCTGTATGGCTTCCTGGTCGGCGTCTCCCTGCTCGAAGCCGCGATCGAGGCATTCGGTTCCGGCTTCCAGGACGGACTCATCGAGTCGGTGAACACGCCGCTCGCCGGCTTGTGCGCCGGCATCCTGACGACCGTCCTCGTGCAGTCCTCGTCGGTGTCCACGGCCACGATCGTCGGCCTCGTCGGGTCCGGCACGCTGTCCGTGGAGGCGGCCGTGCCCATGGTGATGGGCGCCAACATCGGGACGACGGTCACGAACACCCTGGCCTCGCTGGGACACGTGCGGCGCGTCGACGAGTTCCGACGCGCCTTCGCCGGTGCCACCGTGCACGACGTGTTCAACGTCATCACGGTGGCATTGCTGCTGCCGTTGGAGCTCGCCACCGGGGTGCTGTCGCGGACGGCCACGGTCCTGGCCGACGTGCTGGTGGACGCCGGCATCCAGGGAGGCAAGACCTCGAGCCCGATCAAGGAGGCGGTCGGGGCGCCCGCCGATGCCGTCACGGAGGCGATGTCGCGTGTGCTGAGCGGACTGCCCCTGGCCCTGGTGCTGGCGACTTCCGCCCTGGGGCTGCTGTTCGCCTGCCTGACCTTCATCACCCGCAACATGCGCCAGCTCGTGGCCCGCCGGGTCGAGGTGGCCATGAACAATGTCATCGGTCGTGGCGGTGGGCTGATGGGCATCGTCGTCGGGTTGATCGTGACGGTGCTGGTGCAGTCGAGTTCCATCACGACGTCGATCCTGGTGCCGCTGCTGGGTGCCGGTGTGCTGACCCTGGCCAACGCATTCCCGATCACCCTCGGCGCGAACGTGGGGACGACCGTCACGGCACTGTTGGCCTCACTCGCGGTGGACTCGTCCGCCGGGTTGGTCGTCGCCCTCGTGCACACGCTGTTCAACGTGGCCGGGATCCTGCTGATCTATCCTCTGCCGGCCGTCCGGCGCATCCCACTCGAGATCGCCAGACGGCTGGCCGACCAGGCGGTGCACCATCGCAGCCTGATCGTGGCCTACATCATCGGGCTGTTCGTGATCCTGCCGGTACTCGGGCTCGTGGTGTTCTGATGGCCGGTGACAACACCAGTCGACGCTGCAAGACTGACCTCGAAAAAGGCCCTGCCATGCCACTGTTCGGATCTCGCTCGGAGCCCGAGGCGTTCGCGGCCGTCGAGCACACGTTGGCGGCGATGCTGGCCGACAACCAGACCTCGCTCGACCTCGTGCGCGCGACCCTGTTCGACGGAGCCCCGGTCGACCCTGCGCGCCAGGAGCTCCGCGAGACGGACCGCCGGGTGAACGAGGGCGAACGAGAAGTGCGGCGGTTGCTCGTCGTGCACATGGCGGTGATCGGACCGGCCGACTCGCCGGCCCTGTTGACCTACATGAGCATCGTGAAGGACATCGAACGGATCGGTGACTACGCCAAGAACCTGATGGACCTGGCGCGGATGGGGGTCGACTTCGCCGATGTCGAGGACACGCCGGTGCTGCGACGTGACTTCGACGCCGCGGTGGACATCCTGCCCGACGCCACCGAGTCCTTCCTCGACCGCGACGGCGATCGTGCCCGTGACCTGTTGGCCCAGTGCGAGGACCTGCTGTCCATGTGCAACGACGGCGTGCGGGTCGGGGTCGGATCCGACCGCCCCGGCCACGAAGCCGTGCCCCGCGCCCTCATGTACCGCTACCTCAAGCGCGTGGTCGCCCACACGACGAACCTGCTGTCGGCCGTGGTGATGCCGGTCGACCGCCTCGACTACTTCGACGAGGCCCCCGAGGACCGCGACCCTGAGGACGCGCCCGACCCGACCTGACGTGGTGGGCAATGCGCCCGCCCTCACCTCGAGCCGCGTCCCCACTCGGAGGCGTGGAGGCCGATGGGCCGGGCGACCTGGCGTTCGTGGGCCTGCGGGGTGCCGGTCTCGGCGAGGGCGTCGTGCAGCCAGCCCTCCTGCCACGCCCGCCACAGCCGCGACAGGTCCCAGGCCTTCACCCCGGTGATGGTGGCGCCGCCCTCACCCGCGCCCCGACCACGACCGCGCGAGCCCAGGCCGCGGTCGGACACCGGCACCCGGGCAGCCCGACCCGACGGTCCTGACAGCGGGTGGTCGAGGTCGGTGGCCAGCCGGGTGGTCTCGGCCCGGACCCGGACGGCCGGACCGTCGGAACGGGACGGGACGTCACCCCCGAAGGGTCGGGCGCGCCATGACACGCCGGCGTCGGAACGGGTCGAGGCGTCGCGGCGGCTGATGCGGCCCTCGGCCACCACCAGCCATGCGTGCAGCACCGTCCATGCACAGGCGGGCAACGCCGACGCGAAGTAGGTCACCTGCACGGACCCGGTCTGGTCGTCCAACGACAGGAACAGCACGCGGTTCCCGGACCGCTGCCCCGGCGACTGCACCGCGACCTTCACCCCGGCGACGCGGACCCGATGCTGGTTGGCCAGCCCGGAGATGGTGGACGCGTCGACCACGCCCAGCACCTCCAGCAGCGGTTCGTAGAACGACAGCACGTGGCGCGAGGTGTCCAGCCCGGTGGTGGCGATCTCGTCGCGCACCCGTTCGGCCTCGCTCTGCGCGGGCAGCGCGGGAGGCAACTCGCCACCGGTGACGTCCAGCGGCAACTGGGCGGGCTCGGACACGATCCCGCCCCCCGCCCCCGACCGCCGGGGCCGGCGACGGGCGTCCGCCCACAGTTCCTCCACGGCCAGCCGGATCTCGCGCCGGTCGCGGGCACCGTCGTGGCGGTGCAGGCCGGCGAGGTGGTCCAGCGCTCCGGCCCGGGCCAACCGCTCGGCCACCGGCCGGGACAGGGAGGTGCGGGCCCGCACCTCCAGCAACGACCCGTACGGACGGTTGTCGAGGATCGACCCGACCTCCTCGGTGGTGATCCCCTTGACCGACGACAGTGCCACCCGCACGCCGTAGCGGTAGCCGTTGCCGGCGTCACCCCCGTCGAAGCCGCCCGGCGGGACCGGGCGGCCGTCCTGCACCGTCCAGCCCCTGGGCAGCGCCAGCGCCGTGCCGGGGCGGCGGTAGATCCCCAACAGGTGCTCGGCCTGGCCGCGGTCGACCACCTCGACGGTGTAGTCGGCGCCCGAGCGGTTGACGTCCAGGCCCAGCACCGCCACGCCGAACTGGCGGCACTCGTCCAGGATCAGCCGTCGCGGGTACATCCCGGGGTCGTGGGTCAACAGCCCGGCCATGAACTCGGGCAGGTGGTGGGCCTTCAACCACGCCGAGCGGTAGGTCGGCACCGCGAAGGCGGCCGCGTGGGCCTTGCAGAACCCGAAGGAGGCGAACGACGCCACCTGCTTCCACACCGATTCGGCCGCCTCGGTGGTGAACCCGCGGGTGCGCGCCCGTGCCAGCGCCCACGGCTTGATGGTGGCCGCATCGGTCGACAGCCGCCGACGCAGCAGGTCGGCGTAGGCCATGTCGCAGCCGGTCAGCGCACACAGCGCCGCCATGACCTGTTCGTGGTAGACGACCACGCCGTGGGTCTCGCGCAGCACCGGTTCGAGGCTGGGGTGCGGGTACCAGTCGCCCTCGGACGCGTCGGGGTCGGTCGCGGCGTCGTCGCTGGTCGACACCGCCCCGCGGCCGTGTCCGGTGCGGTGTCGACGCTGCACGAACGGGGTCACCATGTCGGCCTTGACCGGACCGGGCCGGAACAGCGAGATCTCGGTGATGAGGTCGCCGAAGTGGTCCGGCTGCAGTCGCCCCAGCAACTCGCGCTGGCCCGGGGACTCGATCTGGAACACCCCGATGGTGTGGGCCGAACGCACCAGTCGGAAGGTCTCGGGGTCGCCCTCGGGGATCTGGGTCACGTCGAGGTCGTGGCCGCGCACGGTCGGGACCAGGTCCATCGCGTGGCGCATCGCCGACAGCATCCGCACGCCCAGCACGTCCAGCTTGAGCCAGCCCAGCGCGGCCACGTCGTCCTTGTCGAAGGCCACCATCGGGAAGCCCTGGGCGGACCGTTCGATGGAGGTGTGCGCGAGCAGGTCGTCGTCGGCCAACAGGATCCCGCACGGGTGCAGGGCGAGGTGACGTGGCAGCCCGTCGAGGCGTTCGACCACGCTCAGCAGCCGTTCGAGCTGGCCGGCGTTGATGCGCGAGTGCTGCAACTCGGGCAGGTCGTCGACGACCGTGCGGACCTGGCGAGCACGGGCGTGGGTGATGGACTTCGCGACCAGGGAGATCTCGTCGGGGGGCAGGCCCAGCACCTTGCCGACCTCGCGGATCGCCATGCGGGCCTGGAAGGTCTCGACCATCGCGACGCAGGCGGCCCGGTGCTGGCCGTAGCGCGCGATCACCAGGTCGTAGACGTCGGTGCGGCGGGCCGACTCGACGTCGATGTCGATGTCGGGGAGTTCGTCGCGGTAGGGGTTCATGAAGCGTTCGAACGCGAGGTCGTTGCCGACCGGGTCGACGTCGGAGATCCCCAGTGCGTGGCACACCAGTGACCCGGCCGCCGAGCCGCGGCAGGCCGCCAGGATTCCCAGTTCGTCACGCACCGCGGCCATGATGTCGGACACGGTCAGGAAGTAGTCGTGCAGCCCGAGCCGGTCGACCATCGCCAGTTCGCGCTCGAGTCGTTCCCGGATCCGGGTGGTGACCCGCACGTAGCGGTCCGCCACGCCCTGCCAGCAGCGTCGGTGCAACTCCCCCGCCGCGACCTCGTCGCTCAGCCCGGTCAGGTGGGGCACCTGCACCTCGCCCAGGTCCAGGTCGACCTCGCAGGTCACCGCCAGGTCGTGGGCGGCGGTGACCAGGTCGGGGCGTTCGGCGAAGCGCGCGGCCATCTCGGCCCCGGTGGCGAAGTGGGCCTCGGCGGTGGTGCGACCGAGGTGGTGGGCGCCCAGCGGGACCTGTTGGCGCACGCACGCCAGCACGTCGGCGACGTGGACGTCGTCGGGTTCGAGGTGGCGCACGTCGTTGACCGCCACGACCTCGACCCCACTGCGCCGGGCGACCTCCAGCAGGTTGCGGATCCGGACGTCGTCGCCGGGTTCGTCCAACACCCCGTCGGCACCGACCGCGGGGGCGCCGTCGGCGGTCAGGCGCACCGCGTCGCCCCGGCGCCGACCCGACGGCGGGACCAGGTGGTTGCGCACCGCGATCCGCAGCCGGTCCGGGCCGACCACGTCCAGGAACCGGCGCAGCTGGTCGGTGGCCGCATCCAGGCGTCCGACCGCGGCCAGCCGCCCCACCGGCGAGTCGTTGCCCAGCAGCACCCAGGTGTCGTCGTGCGCCGTCGCCACCCCCAGGTCGGTGAAGGACAGGTGGGGGCTGGAACGGTCGACGAGGTCGACCTCGTCACGCCACGACTCGCGGTCCAGCGAGGTGCCCGCGACCAGCCTGTCCAGCCCGTCGGGGCCGAGGTGGGCGGCGGTGATCGCCCGGCACAGGTCGCCGTACCCGGCGTTGGTGGCCGCGACCAGGGTGAGCCGCGCCGCGTCGTCCTCCAGCCAACCGCCCCCGACGGCCGGACCCGAGCGGCCACCCCGGTCGCGCCCGACCCGCGGCGAGGACCAGCCCGGGTCGTCGGTGACCGCCAGCGCCAGGTCGGCCCCCAGGATCGGGGTGATGCCGGCCAGGGCAGCCGCCTGGGCCACCCGGACCGCGCCGTAGACACCGTCCCGGTCGGTGACCGCCACGTGGGTCATCCCGGCCGCCGCGGCCGCCGACACCAGTTCACCCGGACGGATCATCCCGTCCCGCAACGAGTACCCGGTCCTGGTGGTCAGGTGGGTGAACGCGGTGGTGGCACCGGCGTCGCCGTCGTCGCTGCCCGCCGCCAACCGGTCCCGGACCCGCGTCGCCGCCGCGGCCGCCCGCCGCTGGTCGACGTCGTGGTCCATCGCCGTGATGGCCACCTCGTCCGCGCTGAACGCCCGGCTACCCGGCACCACAGCCACCTCGCGTCGCGGCGGCGGACACGTCGGCGTGCCACCGTCGCGGTCGGTCGTCCTGGTCTCCCACTGCGCCTCCGTCAATCGAACAGGTGTTCGATCGACGGTACGCCTCCCCCTCGGACTCGTCAACGCGACGGGCGTGAAGCCGCTGGCGGTCCGCCGTCGACATGTCCGGCCCGCCGGAATGGTGACCGGAGGTGGCCCGTTGCGCGGGTGGCGATCGCGGACGAAGGAGCGCATGGCGTGGTGGCGTCGGCCCTGTTGTGAGTTGGTCCCGTTCGACGACGCCCTGCAGGCACTGGGCCGTGGCGCCGACCTGGGACGCCGACGCGACCAAGTCTCGCCTGCACCACGGCGTCCTGACGTCGATCGCGGTCGCGCTGCACGTCGACTGGAGGACGCGATGACCGACGTCCCCCCCGAGGCCACCCGGCAGGTGCGGCCGGCCACCGGCGAGGACCGTCCGTTCCTGCTGGCGATGCTCGCCGAGGCAGCGGCGTGGCGAACCGGTGTGGATCGTCCCGTTGCGGAGATCGTCGCCCCACCCGACGTGGGCCACTACCTCCCACCGAACTGGCCTCGCGACGGCGAGGCCGGCGTGATCGCCACGGAGAACGGGACCGACCTGGGCGCGGCGTGGTGGACCCGGTTCACCATCGACGATCCGGGACACGGCTTCGTCGCCGACGACGTCCCGGAACTGGGCATCGGGGTCGTGCCCGGCCACCGCCGCCGGGGTCTCGGACGAGCCCTGCTCGACGGGCTGTGCCGGATCGCGGATCGCCGGGACCTGCCCGGCCTGTCCCTGTCGGTCGAGCCCGACAACCCCGCGGTCGGACTCTACGAGGACACCGGGTTCGTCACGGTCGGCGACACCGGCGGCGCTCGCACCATGGTGCGTCGGCGACCCACTCCGGGAGGTGGTGGAACCTGACGGCCGACCCGGACGGCCGCCGTTCGTGGGACGGATCGATTTCGCGGAAACCCCTCGATTTCGACCGCTGGTGGCATATCATGGGGAGACTGACCGACCGACGTGGAGTCGACCTCGACCGAACCGAGCCTGCCCGCCGGGCACCGGCACGAACGGCCCCACGACCGGGGCACCGGGCGACACACGTCCCGAGACAAGGTGCGGACAATGGCGTCCCGATCCCTCTCCAAGCCCCTGCACGAGCCCCTGGGCACTCCGCTGCACACCGAGCTCCCAGGCCTCGCCACGCCGAAGCCCCCGCCACGGCCGCTCGCGGTGCCACTGGCGAAGAACCTCCACCGGCCGCTGCACCGGCCGCTGCACCACCGTCCCGGTGACGACCGGGACTGATCCCGGCCACGATCGCGATCAGTCCCACACGCGGTCGAGACGCCAGGTCGAGCCGCGACGGGCCAGTTCGTAGACCCCGCGTGCATCGGCCGAGGTCCCGGTGCCCCGAGCGGCCTCGACCCGCCACAGGTCGGACTGTTCGACCTTGATCGGCTCGCCGTCGGGGCGACGCCACCAGCCCTCCTCCTCGCGCCAGTGGCCCAGGATCCGGGTGACCTCGTAGTGGCGTCCGCGCCAGGCGAAGGCCAGGGGTTCGTCGGCGTCCGCGGGACCATTGCCCGGTCGCGCGGGGGCGGATCGCATCGTGACCGGGCGTTGCCCCACCGCGGTCCGAGCCGGGTCGGTGCGCGTGGGTCGCACCAGGGTCGCCACCCCGCCCCCGCCCACCACCGGGTCTGCCGGGTCTGCCGGGGGGTCGGACTCGGTGACGGCCACCTCGGCGGCACGACGGGTGGCGGGCGTCTCGACCTCCTCCAGTACTTCGCGGTAGCGCTTGCTCATTCGCCTGCTCCTCGTCCGTCCCGGATCTCGGCCCCGGGCCCGCACCCTGCGAGTGTTCGAACATGTGTTCGAGTGAAGGACGAACCTACGGCACCCACGCGACACCGGTCAAGCGAACGAACGGACTGGTCGTCGTCGCACCTCCCCTGCCGTGGCCCCGGTCGTCGCCGGGACCGGGTCAGGCCGGCGAACCGGACCCCCGGGCGTCGTCCTGGACCGGCCCCACCAGCCGGACGGGCGCCTCGACCAACCGACTGCGCAGGTACTCCCCGAGCCCCTTGGCCTGGGGGTCAGGACGGGTGGACGACGCCACGCCGTCGCCCAGCAGGCCGTGGACCACGACGTTGAGTGCGCGCAGGTTGGGCAACTCGTGGCGGTCGATCGGCAGGTCGGCGGCCTCGGGGCCAAGCAACGTCCGGACACGATCGACGGTCAGGGTGTCGCGCAGCCACGCGAACGACGCCTCGTCGCGCGTCCACAGCCCGACGTTGGCGTTCCCGCCCTTGTCCCCCGACCGGGCACCGCACACGGTCCCCAGCGGGACCCGTCGGGTGGGTCCGACCCCGGCGGCCGCCGGGGTCGGGGCGGGTGCGTCGTGGCCGGCTGCGGATCCGGCGTCCGACGACGTCGGCGGGTCGGCCACCACTTCGCGCGACCCGTCGGGCAGGACGACCACGTGCTCGACCGCCGCGCGTGGCACCGACGCCGGGGTGTAGATGCCGAAGGCCGAGGCGCTGCTCGGTGGCGTGGTGGTGTGGACGCCCGCGTAGCCGCCCAGGGCCTGTTCGACGACGGCGTTGGAGAAGGTCCGGCCGACCAGGTCGCGGTCGTCGCCCTTGACCGTGATGCGCAGGTGGGCGGTGGCCTGCGGGTTGGTGGGGGCGTCCGGGCGGTCGACGCGAAGCAGGTCGAACTCGACGTCGTCGAAGCGGTCGCGCCCGCCCAGGCGTTCGAGCAGCAGTTCCTCGGCCCGGGCCGCCTTCGCCTCGACGTCCAGCCCCGTGATCACCATGGTCATCGTGTTGCGGTACCCGCCCGATGCCGTCAACGCGACCTTCAGCGTCGGTGGCGGGGGCGTGCCCCGTACACCGCTGATCGCGACCCGGTCGTCGCCGTCGGGAGCCAGCGTGATGGTGTCGAAGTGGGTCGTCACGTCCGGGTTGAGGTACGCCGGCGGGCCGATCTCGTAGAGCAGTTGCGCCGTCACGGTGCCGACCGAGACCAGTCCCCCGGTGTCGGGGTGCTTGGTGATGGTCGACGACCCGTCGGCGGCGACCTCGGCGATCGGGAACCCGGGTGCGCGCCGGTCGGTGATCTCGTCCAGGAAGGCGTAGTTGCCCCCGGTCGCCTGTGGTCCGCACTCGATGACGTGGCCGGCGACGACCGCGCCGGCCAGCGCGTCCCAGTCGGTCGGCGACCAGTCGTGCCACCACGCTGCCGGCCCGACCACCACCGAGGCATCGGTGACCCGTCCGGTGACCACCACGTCGGCGCCGGCCTGCAGTGCCCGCGCGATCCCCCAGCCCCCGAGGTAGGCGTTGGCCGACACCGGCTCGCGCCCGACCGGTGGGGAGATCGCCGACACGTCGCCACGCAGGTCGTCGCCCTCGACGTGGGCGACGGCGACGTCCAGCCCGAGTCGCTCGGCCAGGTCGCGCACGGCGTCGGCGCACCCGGCCGGGTCCAGCCCGCCGGCGTTGGCGACCACCCGGATCCCGTCGCGGACGCAGCGCGCCAGCACCCCCTCCAGTTGGGGCAGGAAGGTGCGCGCCCACCCGACACCGTCCGGACGCCCCTGCGCCTTGGCCAGGATCAGCATCGTCAGTTCGGCCAGCCAGTCCCCGGTCAGCACGTCGATGGGCCCACCCTCGACCATCTCGCGGGCCGCGCTGCGACGGTCGCCGTAGAAGCCGGAACAGTTCGCGATGCGGATCGGTCGTCTCACGGCGCCTCCTGCGCCTCGGGCGGCGGGGCGTCGGGCCGCAGCCCCAGGCAGGCGTCGGCGACGGCTCGGAGGCGGGCCTCGACGTGGTCGCGGGGCTGGCCGCTGTCGTAGGTCGTCACGGACTGGATGGCGCCGATGCAGGCATGCACGGTGATGCGGGCGTCGACGTCGGTGAGGTCGGCCCGGACCTCGCGCAGGGCATGGACCCATTCCTCGACGTACAGGCGCTGCGACCGCCGCAGTCGGCGCTGGGCGGGATCGGGCAGCGCGTGCAGTTCGCGGTGGTAGACCTGCAGGGGCAACCGTTCGTCCAGGGCGAAGTCGACCTGGCCACGGACCAGCAGCGCGAGCACCTCGACGGCGTCGTCGACCGTCGCCAGTTCCGCCTCGGTCCGGTCCAGCAGTCGTTGCAACGCCTCCTCCAGCATCGCGGTCACGACCGCCGCCTTGCTGTCGAAGTGCCGGTAGACGCCGGACCCGACGATCCCGGCGGCGGCACCGATGTCGGCCACGCTGACGCCGCCCAGGCCCCGCTGGCCGACCAGGTCGGCGGCCGCGTCAAGGATCCGTTCGCGCCGGTCCGGGTCCCGACGTCCGCGCGGACGCGGAGGGTCGGCGGCAGCCGCGCTCACGGCCCTCCCCCGACGATGTCGCGGAACGTCGACGACCGGGACGCCATGGTCTGGTTGCGGTTCTCCAGGGCGATCGCGTCGGCCAGCGTGGTCGGCCCGGCGTTGGCGTGGACCACCTGCTTGGTCAGTTCCACGGCCAGGCTCCCCAGTCCGGCCAGCCCGGTCGTCACCTCCTGCACGGTGACGTCCAGGTCGGCCGGCTCCACGACCCGGCTGACGAGGCCGATGCGTTCGGCCTCGTCCACGTCGATCGTGCGACCGGTCAACAGCAGGTCGGTGGCCACCGACAACCCGACCAACCGCGGCAGCAACCAGGACGTGCCGCAGTCGCCCCCGCTCATGCCGACGCGCACGAACGCCGCGGCGAACCGTGCGCGCGGGGTGGCGATGCGGATGTCGGCCGCCAGCGCCAACGACAGGCCAGCACCGATGGCCGGGCCGTCCACGGCCGCCACGACCGGTTGGGGCAGGCCACGCAGGCCCAGCACCATGCACCCGGCGCGCTCGGCCAGGTCGAACATGTCCTCGACCGACCAGTCCGGCAGGTCACGCGCGGTGGCGAGGTCCAGTCCGCTGCAGAAGGTGCCGTCCCCACCGGCCAGGACCACCACACGCGTGGAGCGGTCGATCGCGGCGATCGCAGTGTTCATGTCGTCGAAGGCGGCCGGCGTGAGCGAGCCCCGGGTCCGCGGCCCGTGGACGGTCAGTCGCGTGACGCCGTCGGCGACTTCGTCGACCAGGATGGTCGTGCGTGCGTCGTCGCTCATGCAGGAACTCCGTCCGGCGGGTCGTCGGGATCGTGGGCCTCGACCACGGCCACGACCGTGCCGGTCGCGACCTGGTCGCCGGTGGTGACGGTCACGGTGGTCACGACGCCGTCGTGCGGGGCCACGATCGCGTGCTCCATCTTCATCGCCTCGAGCACCACCAGCACGTCGCCCGCGGTGACGGTGGCCCCGTCGTCGACGGCGACCCGTACGACGGCACCGGGCATCGGGGCGTGCAACGAGCCGGCGACCTCGGTGTCCAGCGGGTCGGGGAACCGTGCGACCAGGTCGAACGACACCGACCCGGCCGGTCCGTCGACGTGCACCACGCCCGGGTCGTGGCGCACCCGGTGGTGCTGGCGGACACCGCCCACGACCAGGTCGACCCGGTCCGGCTCGGCCGCCACCACCCGGACGTCGTCGACCGGGTTGTCGTCCACCCGCACGCCGAGGCCGTCGTGGTGCCAGCCGCCGTCGACGGTGACGGCCAGTTCGCGGTCGGCGTGGCGCAGCACGACCGGCACCGTGCCCGTCGCGACGTTGCGCCACCCGGCCGGCAGGCTCGGGACCGCCTCCGCCGTCAGGCGGTTGCGCGCGCGAGCGGCCAGCACCGCCACGACGGCGCAGGTGTCGACGTCCACCTCGTTCACCACGAGGTCGGCCGGGGAATGGCGGTGCAGGTATCCGGTGTCGATCCGTCCGGCCAGGAAGTCGTCCTCGCCCAGGATGCCCACCAGCAGGTCCCGGTTGGTCACCACGCCGTGGATCCGGCTCGCGAGCAGCGCCCGACGGAGGCGCCGCGCCGCGATGTCGCGGGTCGGCCCGTGGGCAACGACCTTGGCCAGCATCCCGTCGTAGTTCGCGCCCACGACCGACCCGGTCTCGACCCCGGCGTCGACCCGGACCCCGACGTCGGTGGGCACCTCGAAACAGGTCAGGGTGCCCACGGTCGGGACGAAGTCGGCGGCCGGGTCCTCGGCGTAGAGCCGCACCTCGATCGCGTGGCCGTCCAGGGTCGGCGCGTCACCAACCAGCAGGTCGTCGATGCGTTCGCCGTCGGCGATGCGGAGTTGCCACGCGACCAGGTCCAGCCCGGTGACCAGTTCGGTGACCGGGTGCTCCACCTGCAGCCGCGTGTTCACCTCCAGGAAGTGGAACTCGCCGTCGGTGCCCAGCACGAACTCGACCGTGCCGGCCCCGACGTAGCCGAGCTCCTGGCCGGCGGTCACCGCGGCGCGGCCCAGCCGTGCACGCAGGTCGGCGTCCACGGCCGGTGACGGTGCCTCCTCGACGACCTTCTGGTAGCGACGCTGGATCGAGCACTCCCGTTCGAACAGGTGCAACACGCGACCGTGTTCGTCCCCCATGACCTGGACCTCGACGTGGCGTGGGTCGACCACCAGCCGCTCGAGGAAGACCGTGTCGTCGCCGAAGGTCGCGGCGGACTCGCGTCGTGCGGCCGCGACCGCCTCGACCAGGTCGCCCGGCTCGTGGACCGCCCTCATCCCCCGGCCACCACCCCCGAAGGCGGCCTTGACCAGGACCGGGAAGCCGATCTCGCGTGCCAGCGCATCCAGGTCGTCCGCGCTGGCATCGGCGTCCAGGGTGGCGCCGGGAAGCACCGGCACGCCCGCGCCCGCCATGCGCGCCCGCGCCGCCACCTTCGACCCCATCGCCGTGATGACCTCGGGTGACGGCCCGACGAACGTCAGCCCGGCGTCACCACAGGCCCGCGCGAAGTCGGCGTCCTCGGACAGGAACCCGTAGCCGGGATGGACGGCGTCGGCCCCGGTCGCCACCGCGGCCGCGACCAGCCGATCGGCGTCCAGGTAGGTGTCGGCCGTGGTCGTGCCCGGCAACACCACTGCCACGTCGGCCTCGCGCACGTGCGGCGCGTCGGCGTCGTCGGCCGCGTACACCGCCACGGTCGAGATCCCCAATGAGTGGGCACTGCGGAGCACGCGTCGGGCGATCTCGCCCCGGTTGGCCACCAACAGACGTCGCATCGTCACATCCGGAACGTGCCGAAGCCACGACGGCCCCGGACCTCGGTGGCGGTGACCACGGCCAGGGCCATGCCCAACACGTCGCGGGTGTCACGGGGATCGATGACGCCGTCGTCATGCAGCCGACCCGACACCGACCGGGCGTCGGACTCGGCCTCGATCTGGTCGGTGATGGCCGCGGTGCGACGCGCGTCGGCGTCCTCGTCGAAGTCCCGCCCCCGCGCGGCGGCCGACTCGCGCGCCACGATCGACAGCACGCCGGCCAACTGCTCGGCGCCCATGACCGCCAGCCTCGCGCCGGGCCAGGCGAACAACAGACGCGGGTCGAACGACCGCCCGGACATGCCGTAGTTGCCCGCGCCGAAGGACCCGGCCACGTTGACGGTCAGGTGCGGGACGTCGCTGTTGGCGACCGCGTTGATCAACTTGGCACCGTCCTTGATGATGCCGCGCTGCTCGTACTCGGTCCCGACCATGAAACCGGTCGTGTTCTGGAGGAAGACCAGCGGCGTGTCGTCGTGGTTGGCCTGGACCACGAACTCGGTGGCCTTCTCGGACTCCTCGTGCGACAGGACGCCGCGGTGGTTGGCCAGCACACCGACGGGATGGCCGTGGATCCGCGCCCAGCCGGTCACCAGCGCCGTGCCGTACTGGGCCTTGACCTCGTCGAACTCGGAATCGTCGACCACCCGGGCGAGCACCTCGCGGGGGTCGAAGGCCACCTTGGGGTCGGCGGGGACCACTGCCAGCAGGTCGTCGGGGTCCTCGCGTGGCGGCACCACCGTGCCCACCGGCAGGGGGGCCGGGCGGGTCCGCGCCACCCGCGCCAGGATCTCGCGGCCGATCCGGATGGCATCACGGTCGTCACGGGCCAGGTGGTCGGACAGCCCGGACACGCGGGTGTGCATGGCGGCGCCACCCAGTTCCTCGGCGTCGGCCTCCTCGCCGGTGGCCATCTTCACCAGCGGCGGCCCGCCCAGGAACACCTTGGCCTGGCCGTCCACCATCACGGTGTGGTCGCACATCGCCGGCACGTAGGCCCCGCCGGCGGTCGCGTTGCCGAACACCAACGCCACCGTCGGGACCCCGGCCGCCGACAACGCGGTCAACTCGTGGAAGATCCGCCCGGCCGGGACGAACAACTCGGCCTGGCTGGGCAGGTCGGCACCACCCGACTCGACCAGGTTGACCACCGGGAGGCGGTTGACGCGGGCGATCTCCAGTGCGCGCAGGGTCTTGCGCAGCGACCATGGGTTCATCGCCCCGCCCCGCACGGTCGCGTCGTGGCCGATGACCATGCACAGGCGGTCGGCCACCACCCCGATGCCGGTCACGATGCTTGCCCCCACGGTGAAGTCGCTGCCCCATGCGGCCAGGGTCGACAGTTCGAGGAACGGGCTGTCCGGGTCGACCAGCAGGTCGATGCGCTCGCGCACCAACAGCCGCCCACGATCCCGGTGGCGCTGGACGTAGCGCTCCCCGCCACCGGCCGCCGCCCGCGCGAACTCGGTGCGCAGCTGGTCCAGCAGGGTGAGTTGGACCTGCCGGTTGTGGCGCGCGGCCTCGTCGGTGGGATCGAGGTGGGAGGTGAGGATCATGTCCAGGGACCTAGTAGGAGCGGGGCAGGCCGAGGGTGTGCTGGGCCACGTGGTTGAGGATCATCTCGGAATTGACGGGCGCGATGCGCAGGAGCCGGGCCATCCCCCAGTAGGGCAGCAGTCCGTACTCGCGGGACACGCCGTTGCCACCGTGGGTCTGGATGGCAGCGTCGATCGCGGCCAGCGAGGCCTCCGCGGCGGCGTACTTGGCCATGTTCGCGGCCTCGCCAGCGGGCTCGCCGTGGTCGTGTTGCCAGGCCGCCCGGTGGACCATCAGGGCGGCCGTCTCGACCTCGATGGCGGCCTTGGCCAGCGGATGGGCCACGCCCTGGTGGGCAC
>JAGXFT010000187.1 GCA_024637135.1 Nitriliruptorales bacterium
CCGACGCGGCCACCGGCGGTGACCCGGGACGCCGACGCCTCGGCGTCCAGCGCGGTCCTGGCCGGCCACGCCGGGTCGACCGGCGAGTCCTCCGCGACGGGTGCGCGGCCGCCATCGGCGAACACCCCGAAGTAGGACTCGCGGACGTACCGGTGGGTTCCCGTCGTCAGCACGGCGGCGGCCATCGTGGCGGCGCCCTCCGTGCGAAGGCGGTCGTTGTCCCGCCATGCCGAGCGCCGGGCCATGTGGTTGACCGACGGGATGCGCGTGGCCAGGTCGACCACGGCGTCGTGGCCGTCCACCACCCGCGTGACGGCAGCCGGGTCGAACAGGTCCAGCGCGACGGGGGTGGCCCCGGCGGCCCGGACGGCGGCGGCCTTCCCACGGGCCACGGCCGTGACCTCGTGGCCGGCCGCGACCAGCAGGGTCACCACCCGACGGCCCAGCACCCCGGTGGCACCCGTGACGACGATCTTCATCTCCGACTCCTCCGGTCGTGTCGGTCACCAGTACTGACGACGCAGCGACCCGTTGTGTGACACGAGCGGCGAGTTGGACGGCCGGCCGTGCGTCCTCCGCATGTCGGGTCGGCGCCACGCCGGCCCCGGATCCACCACGGCCCGACGGAGGGCAACACGAGCCGGGCCGGAACGTTCCACAGGAATGCCATGGAACACCTTGACATATCTCCTTTGCGCTCATAGAATCAAACACATGTTCGTATCTCTTCAGTTGTCTCGCACCGCGGCGAAGCCCTTCCGGCTCCGCCCAATGGATCGTTCTGGTGAACTGTGGGACGTCGTCGGGAGGACGGAGGCACCGCGGCGCGCGGTGGTGCTGGCGGCCGACGAACGTGGGACCTACCGGTGTGGGGATGAGGCAGCATCCCCCGATTCACACACCAACTCGACCGGTGACCGGCGCCTGCGCAGGGCCATCGACGAGGTCGCCGCGGTGCTCGACAACGACGCATGTGCACCCGGTGAAGCGGGCGGGTTTCGCCATCGGGTCCGCCTGCTGGAACGGCTCCAGGGCATCGCCACCGCCGGACTCGCCGACACCGTGCGTGCACTGGCCGACGCCGGTGGGGTGGAGGCCGACGGGGCGTCCTCCACGACCGAGTGGATCAAGGCCACAACCCACCGCTCCGGCCGCGACGCCGCCCGCATCGCCAGGCTCGCCACGGACCTCGACGACCTGCCCGCCACCCGGGCCGCCCTCACCCAGGGTCGACTGTCCGACGAGGCCGCCGACGCCGTCGTCCAGGCGGCCCGCGACGGCCGACTCGGTCCGCCCGAACACGCCGAGACCGAGCTGTTGCCGGTCGCGACCACGTCATCACCCGAAGACCTCCGCGCCCAGATCCGGACCCGCCAACAGGCCGCCGACCCCGCCGCGATGCTCCGCGACGAGAACCGCCAACACGCGCGACGCTCCACCCGTCTGTGGCGCAAGGCGACCGGCATGTGGGGCGTGTCCGGTGACCTCACCGACGAGGTCGGAACCGCGTTCCGGATCGCCCTCGACGCATTCGACGTGCTCGACCCCGGTCCCCGGGCCGACCCGGCATCGGACGACCACGCCACGAACGGCCGGGGCTCCGGCGACCACCGTCGACCCGACCAGCGACTTCACGACGCACTGGCGGCCGTGACCCATGCCGTCCTGGACCGCGGCCTGGCACCCGCCACCGGCGGTGTCGTGCGCCCACACCTGTCGATCATCGTCGACGTCAACACGCTCGACACCGACCTCACCGCCCCGACCTCGCCTGACCCCGACGACCCCACGGCGGCGCCGGCTCCCACGGATGCCCGCTGGGCCGACCTGGCCCCCGGCGAAACGACGTGGGGCGGACAGCTGTCACCACAGGCGGTCCGTCGCCTGTGTTGCGACGCATCGATCTCCCGGATCGTGATGGCCGGACCCTCCCAGGTGCTCGACGTCGGCCGGGCCACCCGGGAGTGGTCGCAACCCCAACGCCGCGCCATCAACGCCCGCGACCGCCACTGCCGCGGCCCCAACTGCTCCCGCCCGATCGCGTGGACCGCCATCCACCACGTCCGCTGGTGGCAACGCGACCACGGCCCCACGGCCATCGACAACGGCCTCGCCCTGTGCCACCAGTGCCACAGACTGGTCCACGACCACGGCTGGACACTCGACCTCGACCCGACCACCGCCCACGCCAGCTGGACCTCACCCGACGGCACCGCCACCACCACCCGACCCAAACGCGGACCATCACCGTCCCAGCCCGTACGGCGCACCGGCCGGGACCACGGACGCGGTGACCACGCGGAGGTGGCACGGCCGACGATCGACACCGACTCCTCGACCCTGTTCCCCCTGGCCACGACCTCCGGCGGCCCACCGCGACCATGACGGCACTCCGTTCGGCCCCGCGGTCGTGGGGCCGATCACCCGTGCCCGCACGTGCCGGTCGTTCGATGCTGCAGTGGCCGTGGTCGGTGCCCGGATCGCGGCGACCATCCGTCGTGGCCAGGTCGCGGCGAGCATCCGTCGTGGCCAGCTCGTGGTGGCCACGGGCTGGTGCTTGGGGCGTCGTGGCCACCGGTCGCCGCCGATGCCTGGGCAGGGCCGAGGTGGACGAGCCTGGGTTCACGGGCCGCGGTGCTTGGGCCGTGGTGGCCACGGCTCGCGGCCGATGTCGCGTGGCCGCCTGCGATGGATCCGGGGGGCCGAAGGGTGTTGTCGTCGGAGGACCTTCGGCCCTGTGCAACCCGCCATGCGCCACATAGTGTCGAGGAGGAATCCACGGCCACGGTCCTCCGTCGGCCGATCCCCACCCACGGCACGACCGACCAGCGAGGAACACGCGATGAGCGACCACGGAGGCGAGCCATACACCGTCGACATCGAGCAGACGACGCTCGACAACGACACCTTCCGCACCACCCTGTGGACGGGCGAGCACCTGCAGTTGACGGTGATGAGCATCGAACCCGGCGACGACATCGGGTTGGAGGTCCACCACGGCATCGACCAGTTCCTCCGCCTGGAACAGGGCCACGGTCGCTGCCAGATGGGCCCGACCGAGGACGACCTGGAGTTCGACGAGGAGGTCGGGGCCGACGACGCGATCCTGGTCCCGGCCGGCACGTGGCACAACGTCACCAACATCGGCGACGAACCCATGAAGGTCTATGCCATCTACGGCCCCCCGGACCACGTGCCCGGCACCATCCACGAGACCCACCGGGACGCCCGGACCGACCCGAACGAGGACTGAACCGACCGGACCGCCGGCCCGGTGCAGCAGGCGCCGGGCCCACCCCCCGTACCTCGGGGACGCGACCGCACGACGGATACTGACGGGGAACCCGCCGGACGACGAGGCAGTGGACCTAGGCTCGTGGGGGCACCGCCAGCCAGCTCGCCCCGCCGGCCGAACCCGATGTCGAGTCGGGGCCAGCCGACGATGGCCAACGGCGCGGGACGCACACCGCGGTCGACGACGAGGACATCTCGTGAACGAGGTGCATCAGTTCGATGACTACGAACTCGAGACCGGGCGGTTCGAGCTCCGCCACGACGGGTCACCGGTGCGGATCGAGCCGCGCGCGCTGGACGTCCTCGCCCACCTGGTGCAACATCGCGAACGCGTGGTCTCCAAGGACGAACTCCTGGACGAGGTCTGGGGTGACCGCTTCGTCAGCGAGGCCGCCATCACCACGGCCCTGCGGACCGCCCGCCAGGCCATCGGCGACACCGGTCGTGACCAACGCCTCATCCGCACGGTCCACGGACGCGGCTACCAGTTCGTCGCCCCCGTCACCACGGCCCAGCCCGACGGGCCGCCGGACGCCGCGACCTCGGCCGCCGACCGTGAGCCGACCGGTGGCGAAGACCAGGCCATCCGCTTCTGCCGCGCCCCGGACGGCACCCGCATCGCCCACGCCACCATCGGCTCGGGCCCGCCCCTGCTCAAGGCCGCCAACTGGATGACCCACCTCGACCTCGAGTGGTCCAGTCCGGTGTGGTCGCACTGGCTCAGCGGCCTGGCCCGCGACCGCACCCTGATCCGCTACGACGAACGCGGCTGCGGGCTGTCCGACTGGGATGTCGCCGGGTTCGGCTTCGACGACTGGGTCGACGACCTGCAGGTGGTGGTCGACGCCGTCGGGCTCGACCGGTTCCCCCTGCTGGGCGTGTCCCAGGGCGGCGCGGTCGCGGTCGCCTATGCGGTCCGCCATCCCGAACGGGTCAGCCGGCTGGTCCTCGCCGGTGCCTACGCCCGGGGCCGGTCGGTCCGCGCCCGCACCGACGCCCAGCGCGACGCGGCGGCACTGGACCTCGACCTCGCACGGGTCGGCTGGGCGCGCTCCGACCCCAGCTTCCTGCAGGTCTTCGCCTCCCAGTTCCTGCCCGACGGCACCCCCGAGGACTGGGAGGACTTCACCACCTTCCAGCGCCAGACCACCTCCCCCGCCAACGGCGTGCGGTTCCTGGAGGAGTTCGCACGCATCGACGTCTCCGACATCGCCCACCAGGTGCAGTGCCCGACACTGATCCTCCACGCCCGTGAGGACGTGCGCGTGCCGGCCTCGCAGGCCCGCGAGCTGGCCGCGCTGATCCCCCACAGCGAACTGGTCCTGCTCGACAGCCGCAACCACCTCCTCGGCGAGCGCGAACCCGCCTGGCCGGAGTTCCTCGCCCACATCGACGACTTCCTGGCCGCCTGACACGCGAACTGGCCACGACGCGACCTCCGTGGAGGCACCGTCGTGGCCAGTCGCGTGGTGCGCCGGGCACGTCGGGACGACGGTCCGGTCGCGACGACGCTCGGTCGGGACCCGGCGCGAACTCAGGCAGCGGCGTACAGCCGCGTGTCGTTGTCGATCCGTTCGTCACGCCGTCGCGCGGTCCGGCGATCGGCAAGGAGGTGGTGGCCGTTCACGGCGGCCAGGACCACGTTCAGCGCGATCATCGACGGGATGCCAACGACCACGTTGAACACGCTGAGCACGAGGGATGCGACGAGGTTGACCTGCCGGAGTCGGCGGACGTCGCGCTGGTTCAGGGACAGGACGACGAGCCCCGATCCGACCCAGCCAAGGGCGGTGATCACGGTGGTGGCGGTCATCGTGCGATCATGCTGGGGTGTGCCCCTGCAGCCGGGTGCGACGCCAGGGCGAGCGCGTGGTGGTGGGGGTCGATCGCCGCGCTCCCCTTGTCCCTGGAGCGTGGAGCGGAACGGGGGACCGGGATGTCCGTGACGGACGTCGGACGCCGAACGACCGCGGAGCGACTCGATGCCAACAGCACGCGCAGCATCGTCGCCGGGGTCATCAGGGTCGCCGGCGGCGCCAGCAGGTTCTGCACGAGCAGGAGCTTGCGGACCACGGGCGCGGAGGCGTGGCTGGCCAGCACCATGCGAGCCAGGTAGCGGTTCACGAGGTCGGTGCCGACGGGCTTCGGCCCGGTCGTCCGGGGGTCGGCGAAGTCCGCCCCGGCGGCGATCCGCCACGGCACGTCGACAACCTTTGCTGCCCGTCGGTAGAACGACCGGGCCAGCCGCGCCGAACGCAACCCGTGGCGCGCGACCGCGTGGCCCAGCGCATCGGCCTGCAACGCAGCCGAGGACATGCCCTGTCCGTAGACGGGGTTGAAGCTGCAGATGGCGTCACCGAGGACGACGAACCCGGGCGGGGTCCGGTCGAGCCGTTCCACGTGGCGGCGACGGCTGGTGGGCATCCCGTGGGTCAGCACCGGGGTCAGTGCCTCGGAGCGATCGAGCAGGTCGGCCAGTTCGGGCGACGGGAGCGAGCGGGCGAAGGCCGCGAACGCCTCCGGATCGGTGGGAGGAGCGTCGCCGTGGAAGCCGGCGAGGGTGACGATCCAGCGACCACCCTCGATCGGCAGCATCGTGCCCAGGCGGTGACCGCGGGTCGGGTCGTCGATGACGAGCGCGCCCAGGGGGCCGTCACCTTCGCGTGGGCGCACCACGCGGGTGCCGTAGGCCATCTGGATCCGGATCGCCGAGACGTCGGGTGACGGGTACCCCACGTCGGCGAGCTGGTCGAGGAACGGCGTGGTGCGTCCCGAGCAGTCGACCACCAGGTCGGCCCGGTGGTCGATCCCGTCGACCCGGACACCGGTCACCCGGCCGGCCTGGACGACCAGGCCCTGCACGGCGACGTCGTCGCTGATGGTGACGTTGCGGCAGCGGGACAGGAGGCGCTCACGAACCGTCGTCTCCAGCAGCGGTCGGCTCATGGACACCAGCGTGACGCCGGCGTCGGCCGGCGCGCGGTGTGCGCCGCCCTGGAACCAGCTGAGGTCACGCGGAGGGACGGCGACCGCGCCCTGCAGGCGCAGGTCGAGGGTCAGGCCGGGGAACCAGCCGTCGAGCAGCCGCTGCCCGGCACCCAGCAGGATGTGGGTGTGCGCACTCTGGGGCACCCGTTGGCGAGTGACGGCGGCCGCGGGCAGTCGGTCCCGATCCAGGACCACGACCCGGTCGGCGTGGTCGCTCAGGGCCCGCGCGGTCACCAGGCCGGCCATGCTGGCCCCGATGACGATGGCGGTGGTCGGCGTGCGTTTCGCGTGCGTGCGGGTCGTGATGCTCATCGAGGACTCCTCAGGCTCGGTGTCCCGAGCCCTTGTCGGCGCGGGAGCAGATGTCATGGAGCGCAGTGTTCGTTGATTCGGCAACGAACGCTTGGGGGCCACGTGGGGATCGTCTGAGGAGTTCTGAGCGCCCGCACAGTCCTCGTCCCCGCACGGCTGGCCGCCCCGGTCACCACCCACTTGCTCCAGGATGCAGGCCGCCGCCCGCCGGACCGCCGATGCCATCCACCTCCCGCCGACGCCACGCCCGGAGCTCGGTCGTGCTCACGCTCGCGCTCGCCGCGATGCTGGTGGCCGGTTGCACCGGCGGTGGCGGTCCCACGCCGCCCGAGTCCCCCACGGCCGTGGCTTCGACCGGCGATCGCACCTCTCCGACGCCGACGCAGACCGCCACCCCAGAACCCACCCCGACGACCGCGACCGCTCCCCCGACCCCGACGCCCACCGCCGGCATCGACCCACCCACCGAAGCACCCAGCGAGTGGTCAGAGTTCAGCGTTCCCCCACCCCAGTTCATACCGAGGAATACGCCGCCTGGGTCCTCGTGGAGGTCTGTCGCGTCGAAGACGAACTGATTCGCGCCAGCGTGACCGCACCGGACGAGGAGCTCGACCACGGACACGCCCCGGGATGCGAGCAGCAGGTCGACGCGCCCCCGTTCGGTCGATCGCGAGAGCGATGACGATGGCCGCAACGATCGTCGATCACGACGACCTCCCTCCGTTTGGCTGCACGTCCCGGCGACCCGCTCACCCTTCGGGGCACGAAGGAGGACCCGGGTGAAGCGACGACGAACCTCGACCCATGTCGCTCGACGACGTGCCGACTGACCACGGCCAACGATGGAACCTGAGCCGAGGCAGGTCGCTGGTCAGCCAGTGGCGCGGTCCTCGGGGGAGTTGGCGTCGTCGGACTCCTCGTCGTGGCGTGCGTGATAGCCGGAGGCGATGGTCTCCTCGGTGCGGTCGAGGTGGTGCAGCCAGGCCTCGACGAACACGTCGCAGTCGTCGCCGCTGGCGGCGGCCAGGATCTCGCGGTGCTCGGCGTTCGCCTCCTCAGCCGAGCCGAACACCAGCGTGTACAGCCGCTGGTAGCGCTCCGAACTCTGCCACACCAGCTTCAGCAACCTCGTTGCCCAGTCGCTCAACCCGGGTGCCAGGAACGCCCAGTGGTAGTCGCGGTGCGCACCCCACCACGACCCGTTGCCGCGCTCCGGCGCCAGGTCCAGCAGATCCCGGAACAGCTCGTCGGCATGGGCAAGGTGCTCCTCGTCGTAGTTGTGGAAGGCGCGCCCGATCGCGTCGACCTCCAGCAGCCGCCGGATCCGGTAGAGGTCGTGCAGTTCCTCGATGTCGACCCCGGCCACCACCACCCCACGGTTGAGTCGCGACTCCACCAGCCCCTCGGCCTCCAGCTCCCGCAACGCCTCGCGTATCGGGACGTGGCTCACTCCAAGGCTGGCCACCAGGTCGCGCACCACCAGCCGCTCCCCCGGCGGCGGGTTTCCCGACAGGATGTCGTCGCGGAGCCGCGTCGCCACCTGCTGCGACACGCTCTCGACCCCGATCGGTCCGCCCGAGACCATCGCGTCCTCCTCCACCACGTTCGCTCCGGCCCCAGGCGCACGGCCGACCGTTCGCCCCACCCCGCCGTGGACAGACCACGGCCACGATGCCGCATCGTAGTCGGCAGGCCCGGTCGCGCCGGGTGCCGAACGACCCACCCCGATCGGCGCCACGACCCCGGGACTACACGACGGTCGACTGCTTCCAGGACGAGAAGCGCTTCTCCACGATCCCGAGCCCGCCGATGAACAACGCACCCAGCGCGGCGATCAGGAGCACCGCCGCCAGCATGTTCGCCGTGCGGAAGTAGGCCGACTCGGTCTGGATGATGCCGCCAAGTCCGGTCAGGTCGAGGAAGATCTCGGCCACGATCACCCCGACCAGCGCCCGACCGGCGGCGATCCGCAGCCCGGCCACGATGTAGGGGATCGACCCGGGGATGATCACGTGCCGGATCAGCTGTCGCTCCGACGCCCCGAACGACTGCGCCACCTCGACCAGGTCCGGCCGCGAGTTGCGCACCCCGATCGCGGTGTTGAGGATGATCGGGATGACCGTCCCCAGCCAGATCAGGAACAACCGGCCGGAGTAGCCCACCCCGAACCACAGGATCACCAGCGGCACGAGCACCACCCGCGGGGTCGCGTAGACCGCGTCGATGTAGGGCTCGAACAGCTCCGCCAGCACCTGCTGGCGCCCGAGCAGCACCCCGACCGCCAGGCCCACCACGACCGACAGCAGGTAGCCGACGGTCAACGTGTTCAGCGTCGTCAGCAGCGCCGTCGGCAGCCGCCCGCTGGCGGTCAGCTCCGCGAACGCCGATGCCACCCGCGACGGCGGGGAGAACAGGATCGGGTTGGTCGCCCGCCCGAACAACTCCCAGGCGGTCAGGAACACGATCGCGGCCAGCCCCGGGAGGTACCACTCGGGACGCCACCACCGTCCCCGGTCCGACTTGCTCGCCACCGCGGTCGACGGGGTCTCCGCCGCGCGGTCGGCGCGGTCGGGCGCGCCCGACGGCTCGTCCGGTGGACGAGCAGTGGCCTGGCCGGTGGTCTGGCCATCCATGGCGGTTCCTGTCTGTCGAAGGTCGGTTCCCGATCCGGGCGCCGTCCGGGGGATGGACGACGCCCAGACCAGCCGGGTCAGGTGCGCCCCCGCAACCCGCCCGGAATCGCAGTCACTGGCCGCATCCCATGCCGGCCGCCTCCTCGAGGTAGCTGGTGTCGATGACGGTGGCGACGTCGATCGGCGCGGAGATGTCGCCGGTCTCCACCATCGCCTCCATCAGCCCCTCCATGCCGCGCTCGGACAGGACCTCGGCCGGGTCGGTCGGGAACATCCCGACGTCCATCGCGTAGTCGTACAGTTCCTCGACGGCGCTCGGCTCGACGCCCTCGATGATCTCCACGCCGTAGTCGACGAACGCCTGCTTGTCCTCGGACGCCCACTTGTTGGCCTCGAGGTTGGCACACGCGACGCCAAGTGCGGCGTCCGGGTTGGCATCCCAGAACTCCGCCAGGCTGAAGTACACCTGCGACGGGTAGTCCGGCACGGTCTCGGCCATGCGCACCACCAGGTGGACCTCGTCGGACTGGCTCTGCAGCTGGAACCAGTCGTCGACCCCGATGGTCGCGGCCTGGACGCTGCCGGCCAGCAGGGCCGCGGCGCGGTCGGGACTGCCGCCGACCTGGACGAAGTTCACGTCGACCTCCGGATCCATCCCGGCGTCCTCCAGCGCGAAGCGGGTCAGCAGTGCGTCGAAGCCGGCCGGGCCGGACATCCCCACGCTCACGCCCTGCAGGTCCTCGACCGTGGTGATGTCCCCGGTCGCGACCAGCACGTAGTCCTGCTTGGCCACCGTCGACCCGATCGCCACCGGCGTCGCGCCCTCGGCTGCGCCCAGGATCAGCTCGTCGGCGCCGTGCGGGGCGAGGTTGGTCTGGTTGGCGACCAGTGCCTGCACCCCGGTGGTGTTGGTCAGCGTGACCGGCTCGACCGTGGCCCCCCACTCCTCGAGCAGGTCGAAGGCGTAGAACTGCGGGATCAGCAGCGCACCCGCCTGGGACGTGCTCGCGGTGATGGTGACCCCGGCCAGGTCGACCATGGCGCCGTCACCGCCGCCGGGGTCCTCGGAGCCGTCGGTGGGCTCGGAGCCGTCGGTCGGTTCGGAGCCGCCTGTGGGTTCGACGACCGCGGTGGACGCTGCGTCGTCCGAGGACCCGGGGTCTTCGGTGGTCTCGGTGGTGCCGCCGCAGCCGGTGAGGAGCAGTACGGCCACGGCGGCCACCACCCCAGCTCGTGCATGTCGGACAGATGACGTGGCGATGGCCATGTCGGTTCCTTTTGTGTCGGTTGGTGTCCGGGGCGGGGTCGGGCGGGGCCCGATGGAGGGTCGCCCGGACGGGGCTAGGGCGCGGTCGACACCCTCCAGTACTCGAACCGCCTCTCGAATCGAGCGAAGAGTTTGGTGAGGCCGATCCCCAGCAGGGGCAGGGGCAGGATCGCGGCCATGAGGTAGGCGGTGCGGAACACCGCGCCGTAGCCCGCAATCAGGGCGCCGATGCCGCCCAGGCGCAGGTACACCTCGGCGATCGCCATCCCGACGACGGCGCGGCCGATGCCCAGGCGGACGCCGGCCATCATGAACGGGACCGTCGCGGGCACCACGACCCGACGCAGCAGCCCGAGCTCGTTGTCGACGCCGAACGAGCGCGCGACCTCCAGCAGGTCGGACGGCGTCTCGCGTACCCCCGTGTAGGTGTTGATGAGGATCGGGAAGAACGCGGCCAGGAACACCACGATCACCCGCCCGGTCAGGCCGAAGCCGAACCACACGAGGACCAGCGGCACCAGCGCCACGACCGGCAGGGCGTACAGGCCGTTGAAGTAGGGGCTCAAAGTGCGGTCCGCGATGGTGTAACGCCCGACCAGCAACCCCAGCACGATGCCGAGCACCAGCGCGGCGAGGAAGCCCAGGACCAGCAGGCGCATGCTCTCCAGCAGGGCCGGCAACAACTTCCCCGTCACGGTGATGTCGCCGAAGGCCAGCGCGACCGCGCTGGGCGTCGGCAGCAGCACCGGCTCGGCCAGGATCCGGGCGTAGACCTCCCACGCCCCGAACAGCACGACGGCGAACAGCAGGTGCCGCACCCACGGTCGTGCGTGGGCGAACCTGGTCCAGGCGTCACCCATCGCTGACCACCGTCCCGCGCTCGGCCTGGAGGTCCTCGCGCAGCATGTCCCAGATGCGACGGCGGACAGCGGTGAACTCGGTGCGTCCGCGGAAGTCGTAGTCCCAGCGAGGCCGCGGCAATTCGACCACCACGTCGTCGCGCAGCCGGCCGGGGCCCTTGGTCAGCACCACGACCCGGTCGGCCAGGGTCACGGCCTCGTCGAGGTCGTGGGTGACGAACATCACCGTCTTGCCCGAATCCGACCACAGCCGGAGCAGTTCCTCCTGCATGAGCTCGCGGGTCTGGGCGTCGATCGAGCCGAACGGCTCGTCCATCAGCAGGACGTCGGGGTCGGTCGCGAGCGCCCGCGCCAGCCCGACCCGCTGCTGCATCCCGCCTGACAGCTGGCCGGGATGGGTGTCCTCGAAACCGGCCAGCCCGACCTTGTCGATGAAGCTGCGAGCACGTTCGTCGGCGACCGTCGGGTCCTCCTTGCGCACGACCAGCGGAAACATGACGTTCTCGAGCACGGTCTTCCACGGGAACAGCCCGAAGCTCTGGAACACCATCGCGCGCTCGGGACCGGGCCCGTCGATGGGCGTGCCGTCGACGTGGATCTCGCCGCCGTCGGGCTGTTCCAGTCCGGCCACGATCCGCAGCAGCGTGGTCTTGCCGCAGCCGCTCGGGCCGATCACGGACACGAACTCGCCGGCCCGGAGGTCCAGGTCGATGCCGTCCAGAGCCAGCAGTTCGTGGTGGCGCCCCTTCTTCTCCCATCGGAACGTCTTGCTCACGCCGCGGATCCGGACCTTGACCTCCCGGGCGTCGGGGCCGTCGGCCACCGTCGCGGGCGAGGTTGCATGCCCGACCGTCTCTCCCGCCGTGGTCGCGGCAGCACCGTCTGCGCCCTCGGTGTCGGTCCCGCCGTTGGCCGTGCTCATCGTGGATCCTCTCGGTCGACGGCCGCATCGTCGGCGGCCCGTGCGGCCACGTCGTCGGCGGCCCGTGCGGCCACGAGCTCGTCGACGGCGGCCAGGATCTCCGGGTAGCTGCCACAGCGGCAGAGGTTGCCGGCCAGTGCCTCGCGCACGTCCTCGGCGTCCGCGTCGGGATGCTCGTCGAGGTGGGCCCGGACCGTCAACACCATGGCGGGGATGCAGAACGAGCACTGGAAGGCGTTGGCGCCGAGGAAGGCGTCCTGGACCTCGTCGAGTTCGCCGTGGTCGCCGACCAGCCCCTCGGAGGTCACGACCTCGCGCCCGTCGACCTGCTGGGTCATGAGGAGGCAGGCACTGGCGGCGCGGCCGTCGACCAGCACGGTGCAGGTGCCGCACACGCCGACACCACAGGTGCCGCGCGCACTGCGGATCCCGAGGCCCTCTCGCAGGGTCGTCAACAGCGGCTGCCCGATCGGGGCATCGACCGCCGCCACGGACCCGTTCAGGTCGAAGCGGACCTTGGTGGTGGCGACTTCGGGGTCAGGCATGCGCGCTCGCGCCTCCCATGGTGGTCGGGTCGCCGGCGCCGGTCCCGGCGGGGTCACTGGCCCGCTCGGGGATGGTGCCGGTCGCGCGGTCCGGGGTGGCGCCGGCCTCGCGCAGGGCGCGCAGGACCCGCTCGGGGGTGAGCGGCAGGTCCCGGACGCGGGCGCCGGTGGCGTGGAACAGCGCATTGGCGATGGCCGGTGCCAGGCCGGGCAGGGCCATCTCCCCGACCCCGTGGAGTTCGGAATCCGGGCCACCCTCCAGCGCGGAGCTGGTCAGGTCACGCGGGACGTCCAGGATCGACGGGAGCAGGTATTCGGACAGGTTGGGGTTGGTGAACTGGCCGCCCTCGTAGACGACCTGCTCGAACAGCGCCGGTCCGAGGCCGAACACGATGCAGCCCTGGTTCTGCTGGCGGACCCGCAGCGGGCTGACCACGCGCCCGGCCCAGCAGTTGCCGTGGGCGCGCTCGACCGTCACGCGTCCGGTCTCGACGTCCACCTCCACCTCGACGGCGGCAGCACCCTGGTGCCAGTGAACGGTCGCGCGGCCATGGACGTCCATCGGGTCGGTCGAGTCGAGCTCATCGCGGCTCTGGAACACCCCGTCGACCAGCACCTCGTCGCGGCCCGACGCGGCGACCAGCTCGGCCCAGGTCACCGCGCTGGCAGGGTCGGCGCGCCGCATGACCGTGCCGCCGTCCACCTCGACGTCGTCGCGGTCGCAGCCCCACTGCCCGGCGGCCAGGGCGGCGAGCTCGTCGCGGAGGGCGGCTATCGCGTCGCGCACGGCCGCGCCGGCCGAGAAGGTCGTGCGACTGGAACTGGTGGTGGTGTCGAACGGGGTACGGGCGGTGTCGGGCGCGGGCACGTCCACCAGGTCGGGGTCGACTTCCAGCCAGTCCGCGACCAGCTGCACCAGCGTGGCGGTCACGCCCTGGCCCATCTCCACGCTGGACGAGTCGAGCCGGATCCGGCCCGCGGTGTCGACGGCGAGCCGCACCTCGGTCCGCGATGGCGTAATCGTCGACTTGAGCATGATCCCCAACCCCCGGCCCCGGACCCGGCCCGGCGCGGTCGCCGGCAACGGTTCGTCCCACCCGATCGCCGTGGCGGCGTCGTCCAGCAGCGAGGTGAAGTGGACGTCCTCCAGTTCCTCGCCGGTGGCGAAGACGTCCCCTTCCCGCAGGAGGTTGCGACGTCGCAACTCGACCGGGTCGATGCCCAGGTCGGCCGCGATGTCGTCGAGTTGGCTCTCGTAGGCGAAGCACACCTGGGCGGTCATCGCGCCTCTGAACGGCCCGGTCGGGACCGTGTTGGTGTAGGCCGCGCGCGAGCGCAGCCGCACGTTCGCCAAGCGGTATGGGCCGGGTGCGCGCACCAGTGCCTGGCGGGTCGCACCCGGGCTGGTGACGGCGTAGGCCCCGGCGTTGTAGACCACGTCGACGTCCCGGGCGACGATGTGGCCCTGGGCATCCATCCCCGTGGTCAGCCGCACGACCGCGGCGTGGCGCCCGATGGTGAAGAAGACCTCGTCCCGATCCAACTCGAGGCGAACGGGCCGTCCGGCGACCAGGGCCGCGCAGGCCACCAGGGGTTCGATCTTGACCTGTCCCTTCGCGCCGTAGGCGCCGCCGAGGTTGCCGACCTCGACCCGGACGTCATCTTCAGGCAGCCCGAACATCCCGGACAGGGCGGTGCGGACCGCATGGGGTGACTGGGCGGCACTCCACACGTGAAGGGAGCGGCCACCGTGGCCACGGTCGTCCCCGTTGCCTGTACGTCCGTCGTGCGCCTCGTCCTCCCATCGGGCGATGCACACGTGCGGCTCCATGGGGACGTGGCTGCCGGGCGGGGTGGTCCAGGTGCCGCGGTAGACGTGGTCGGCGTCGGCGAGGGCGGCGTCGACGTCGCCGCGGTGCAGGCCCCACGCACCGCAGTCGTTGCCCGGATGGGCGTCGTGAAGGGTGGGGGCCCCCAGTTCGAGGGCCTCTTCGGCGTCGACGACGTGGTCCAGCGGGTCGTAGTCGACCACGACGCGCAGCGCGGCCTCGCGGGCGGTCGCGGCGGAGTCGGCCACCACGACGGCGACGGGCTCGCCCACGTGGCGGACCTTGTCGATGGCGATGGCGGGCTGGTCGGCGCGCTGGTCGCCGAAGTAGGGGTCAAGGCCGTCACGGTCGACCAGGTCGGCCCCGGTCACGACCGTGACCACGCCGGGCATCGCGGTCGCGGCGTCGGTGTCGATCGAGCGGATCCGGGCGTGCGGCAGCTGCGAGGTGACGAGACGGGCGTGGGCCATGTCCGGCACGGCGTGGTCGAGCACGAATCGGATCGAGCCGGTGACCCGGTCGCGGGCGTCGCGAACCGGAAAGTCGGTGCCGATGACGGACGTGTGCGCGGTCATGCCGTGCCTCCCCGACCGGGACCGTCGCTGAGCTCGATGACGGCCCGGCGCACGAACACCTCGATCATCTGCGTGCGGTACCAGGACGACCCGCGAGCGTCGTCGATCGGGTCGATGGCCTCGGCGTAGGCGGTCGCGAGCCGGTCGGCCGCCGCCCGATCCAGCGGACGGCCCACCTCTGCCTCGGTTGCCTCGGCGACGCGCTGCGGAGTGCCGGCCACCGCGCCGACCACGACATCGAGCCCGGTGACGGATGCGTCGGGGCGGGCTTCTGCGCGGTCGACCCTTGCTGCCACGCCGATGCAGGGCCGGTCCTCGGAGGAGCGAGTCAGGTACTTGAGGTAGGTGGCGCTGCGGCCCGGCGGCGTCGGGATCCGCACGGACGTGATCAGTTCGCCCGGTTCCAGCGAGGTCGTGTAGTGCCCGACCACGACGTCCTCGACGCCGGCCCGGCGCTCGCCGGACGGGCCGCGAATGACGCAGACGGCACCCAGGCTGACCAGCACGGCCGGCGGGTCCGAGGCGTAGTCGGCCTCGGCGAGGTTGCCGCCGAGGGTCGCAATGTTGCGCACGCGGACGTTGCCGACGCTCGCGCAGGCCGTTGCCAGGCTGGGCAGGCACGCACGGAGGGTTGCGTGCTGGGCGACCTGGCTGAGGCTGACGGCAGCGCCGATGTCGACGTGATCGTCGCCGACGTCGATCTGGTCGAGGCCTGGCAGGCGCGCGAGGCTGACCAACCGCTCGGGGTCCAGGAAGCCCATCTTGAGCATCAACGACACCGCCGTGCCCCCGGCGAGCGCGGTCGACTCGAACTCGTCGTCGGCCAGCAGGTCACAGGCCTGGTCGAGCGATGTCGGTTCGAGCCACGAGGCGACCGGCATCCTCAGCCCCGCCCCGCGACCGGGTCACGATCGGCAGGCTGGCGGTCGCGCGAACGCGCGAAACAGGATCGAGGGACGGGGCGTGCTGCTGGTCGGTCGGTGTACAGGTCCGGCTCCCATGCCGTTTCCCGTAACATATTATCACTTATAGCAAACGTCAACCGTTTCGCCGGAAATGGTTGAAGAACACCCGTCCAACTCCAGCCCTCCGAGGAACACAGGATGGCTTGACTGACATGCCCGGGGAAGGCCTGGACCAGGACCTCGCGCGGGTGAACCAGGGGCGACATACACGCCAAGAAGGGCGCCAGTGGAACACGGCGGAGTCCTACGAGTGTGGGCACGAGCCGACTTCGGGCAATGGCTCGAACGACCCATACCGGACGTCGGCGTGCCCATCTAGGGTCAGGGAATCGAGGTCCGGGGTCGGGCTCGCGCGGGTCGAGACACGGGGGTTCGCCGTGACCACTGCCATCCATGCTCGTCGTCGGATCGTCGTCCTGGTGGGTGCGCTGGTCGCCGCCGCCGCGCCGTCCGGCTGGTCACCACCGAGCGCCGATGCCGCCCGGCGCCTCAACTGGTCGACGTGCTACCGCGACGTGACCGTCGACACCGGGGTCGGCTACGAGTGCGCGCAGTTGAAGGTGCCACTGGACCATGACCGCCCGCGCGGGACCTCCATCCGGCTGTCGGTGGTGCGGATCCCGGCTGGCGACCCCGATGCCCGGATCGGCTCGATCTTCCTCAACCCGGGCGGGCCCGGTGGCTCGGGCGTGGACTTCGCGTTGTTCTTCGGCCCGGCCGCAGGGTTCGTGTGGGGACAGGAGGTCGCCGACCGCTTCGACATCGTCGGCTTCGACCCTCGTGGGATCGCGCGCAGCACGCCGGTGCGCTGCTTCGGCACCATCGACCAGGCCACCGAGGTGTTCGCGCCGTTCGCCTTCCCGCTGACGCCCGAGGAGGAGGCCGAGTGGATCGCCGGCGACACGCTGCTGGCCGAGCGCTGCGACATCCGGGCCAACCGGGTCGGCAGCCACATGTCGACGGCCAACGTCGCGCGTGACCTCGACATGTTGCGCGCGGCCGCCGGTGACGACCAGTTGACCTACTTCGGCGCCTCGTACGGCTCCTACCTGGGCGTCACCTACGCCAACCTGTTCCCGGACCGGGTCCGGGCCGTGATCGTCGACGGCGTGCTGGACCCCGTGGCGTGGGCCAACGTCGAGGCCGAGGTCCCGTTCTCCACCCGGCTGGAGTCCGGCCAGGGTGCCCAGGCGACACTCGAACAGGTCTTCGCGCTCTGCGAGGAGGCCCAGCCGGGTGCCTGTCCGTTGGCGCCCGATCCCGGCGATCGCTACGCCGCCATCGCCGACGAACTGTTGACGGGCGGGCCCGTCGACGTGCTGTTGCCCGACTTCCCCGTGCCGTTCCGCCTGACCTACCAGGACCTGGTCGGGGCCACGCTCGGCGCCCTGTACGACCCGTTCTCCGGGCCCTTCCTGTTCCAGGAACTGGTCGCGGTCGAGGGCGCCCTGGCCGACGCCGGTCGCCTGGACCTCCCGGCCACCGCCGCGGCCCGCACGGCCACCCCGACCAGCTTCCTGCGCTACGACAACTTCGTCGAGAGCTTCCCGGCCGTGGCCTGCAGCGACACCAACAATCCGACCGACTACGCCGTGTGGTCCGCCGAAGGCGCCGCGGCCGACCAGGACTCGTACTTCGGCCGCCTGTGGACGTGGGCCTCGAGCCCGTGTGCCCAATGGCCGCTGGACGACGTCGACGCCTACGAAGGCCCCTGGACCGCCGCGACCGCCAACGACGTGCTGGTCATCGGCAACCTGTACGACCCGGCCACCCGTTACGAGGGCGCCAACGCGGTCCGCGACCTGCTGCCGAACTCGGCCCTGGTGACCGCCGACCTGCCCGGGCACGTGTCGCTGGGTGCCAGCGGCTGCACCGGGTTCCTGATGGGCCAGTACCTGCTGGACCCTTCCACCGCGCCGGCCATCGACGGGGCGTTCTGTCCCCAGGAGTTCAACCCGTTCGACCTCGCCGCGGCCGACGGCGCGAGCGCTGATCCCGGGCCGGGCGTGTCAGCCGAACTGCGCCAGCAACTGCTGGCCGAGATCGGCGTCCGCTGACCCGCGGTTGGCCACCGGACGTCGCGACGCCGACGCCGACACTCGGGCGGCACACCACGAGGGCCGCGACTCGGTCGTCGCCGGGCTGCACGCGTTCGACCCGCGCCCGACGACCCCGGCAGCGCCCGACCAGGCTGGCGGCCAGGCCGGGGGCGCCTCGGCCGGGGGCGCCTCCGGCCGGGGGCGATCCGGTCGGGGGCCAGTGGTCGCCGTTGGGAGGTCGAGGAGGTGGACGCCCCCCACGGACTCGTCGTGCACGACGGCTTCGCGCATCCCGACGGCACGCCCAACGACGACCTGCCACGCAACCGGTTCCACCTGGCCATCACCGACCTCGGGGACGGCCGCAGCCAC
>JAGXFT010000188.1 GCA_024637135.1 Nitriliruptorales bacterium
AGCAGGGCCAGTCCCACGGTCGGGGGCCACGAGTTCGACCGCTCGGCCCCGGCGACCCCCACCATGGACAGCGGGTAGAGGCCCGTGGCCACCGACGTCGCCAGCGCGATCCCGGCGGTGCCGGCCACGGCCAGTCCCCGGCGGACGTCACCCGGCCGGGCGATCGACGGCCACCACCGGCCGAGGCAGGTGATCGCACCCCACACGGTGAGGTAGTTCACGAACACCCAAAGCGGGTAGTCGCCGCCCAGGCGCAGCACGACCAGGTCGACGGCGAACGCCGCGGCCAGCAGGGCGGCCGGGACCCGCGTGCCCCAGCGATCGCAACCGCGGGCCAGCACCGGGATCAGCGCGACGACCAGCCCGTACACGGCCAGGAACCAGATCACGACCGCGATCCCCCGGCTGGCCGCGAGGACTTCCGCCGGCAGTCCGAACACCCGGTCACCGACCTGCGTCACCGCGACCCAGAAGACGACGACGGGCATGGTCGGCCACGCGAGCCGCCACAACCGTGCGGCCACCCACGACCCGGCGGTCCCGTCGCCGTCCCGGTGCCGGCGCCACGAGGCGAAGCCCACCACCCCGCCGGCGAAGAAGAAGATCGGCATCACCTGGAACACCCAGGTGACGGCCTGCATCGCCGGCACCGCCGCGAGCACGTCGACCAGTCGCAACGACCCGTCGGCGGCCACGCGGACGTCGGTCACCAGCCAGTGGCCGAACGCGACGGCCAGCATCGACACGGCCCGCGCAAGGTCGATGACCCGGTCCCGCCCGGCCGCCAGCTCGTCGATGTCGCCGGCGCTGGCCGACGTGCGTGGCGTGGCGGTCGTCGGGGTAGGTGATGCAAGGCGGGTCATGGTCGTCATCCGGGGTCCGTTTCCGAGGTCGTCTCCGACCGTAGGAATGGACGCCGTCCCTGCCCTCAGGGTTGACCCTGAGCGACCAGCTCGACCTCAGGCCTCGTCGGCCAGCTGCTGCGCGACCGCGGCCAGCCGTCCGAGGGCGAGCCGGCACACCACGGCGTAGGGCGCGGCCCACCACGGCACCTCGAATACCAGCACGCTGCGGTCCGGGCCGGCCGGTTCGACCCGGTGGGCGGTCGCCCGCAACCCGACGACGCGCCAGCTCCAGCGGCGGCCGGGATCCACCTCGTCGATGCGGAACGGCACCCAGCCCCCGACCGGCGTGCGCACCCGTCCGGTGTCGCCCGCCCGGACCTCGCCCGAGCCCGGCTCCACCGCCGTCACGCTCGGGCCCCACGTGCTCCAGTGCTCGTAGCGGGCGAACGCGGCCCAGGCATGGGGCCACGCGACCCCGACCTCGAGGCGGACGTCGGGCATGGCGAGGCTTCCTGGCGGCGGGACGATCGACGGTAACGCGGGGCCACCAACCGGTTCAGTCCACCAGGCCGGCGCGGAACGCCAGCACCACGGCCTGCGCGCGATCGCGGGCATCGAGCTTGGCGAACACGCGTCCGACGTGGGTCTTGACCGTGTTCTCGCCGATGAACAGTTCCGCGGCGATCTCGCCGTTGGACAGACCTCGCGCCATCGCCCGCAACACCTCCCGCTCGCGCTCGGTCAGGTCGCCCACCCACGTCGGGACGGACGTGGCCCGGGCGCCGTCGGTGGCCCGCGCGATCACACGTGCCGTGACGGCCGGCGACAGCATCGACTCCCCCGCCGCGACCACCCCGATGGCCTCCACCAGCCGCTCGGGCGGCGTCCGCTTGAGCAGGAACCCACTGGCCCCGGCCGCCAGCGCGTCGAACACGTAGTCGTCGAGTTCGAAGGTGGTCAGCACGATCACCCGGGGTGGTTGCGGCAGGGCCAGCACCGCCTCGGTGGCCGCGATCCCGTCGACGTCGGGCATCCGGACGTCCATCAGCACCACGTCCGGGGTCGTCCGCGCCACCACCCCCGGCGCGGTGCGGCCGTCCGCGGCCTCCCCGACCACCTGGATGCCGTCGGCCTGGTCGAGGATCAGCCGCAGGCCCGCCCGCATCAACTCGTCGTCGTCGACCACCACGACCGTGATCATCGGCGCACCGGGATCGTCGCGGTCACGCGGTAGCCGCCGTCCGGGCGATCACCATGGTCCACCACGCCGCCGTGAGCGGCAACCCGCTCCTCCATGCCGTCAAGCCCGCGCCCGACGCCCCCCGTCGACCCGTTGCCGTCGTCGCGCACCGTGACCACCACCTCCCCCGCCCGTTCGACCAGTTCGACCTCGACGTGCTGGGCCCCGGCATGCTTGAGCGTGTTGGTCAGGGCCTCCTGCACCACGCGGTAGACGGTGGCGCCGACCACGCGTGGCACCGGCCGTTCCAGACCGTCATCGAGGCTGACCTCGATCCCGGTCGTCCCGACGCCGTCGACCAGCCGGCCCAGGTCGGCGATCCCCTGCAGCGGCCGACGGCCGTTGGTGGTGGTCGACAGGCTGGCCAGGAGCCCGTCCAGCGCCTCCAGCGCACCACGCCCGACCTGTTCGATCGTGACCAGCGCCCGGCGGGCCTCGTCCGGGTCACGGTCGAGGCCGCGTCGTCCGGCCCCCGCGTGGACGACCATCACGTTGATGGTGTGGCCCACCAGGTCGTGGATCTCGCGGCCGATGTCGCGGCGCTGCACCTCCAACGCGAGGCGGGCATCACGGGCCTCGGCCGAGGCCACCGACAGGTTGCGCTCGTGGGCCAGGACCAGTTCACGCCGGCGTGACCGGGCCGCCCGACCGCCCGCCCACGCCAGGGCCCACAGGGACATCGTGAAGGCGGCGAAGATCACGGGCTGCCCGAAGCGCCAGAAGTACGAGCCGACGCCGACCAGTCCGGTGGCCAACGACACCCATGCGATCGGCGGCGTCGCGACGCTGGCCACGGTCGCCAGCAGGAACAGGTTCCCCAACGGGTAGACGTCACCGGGAATCCCCAGCACGGTCGCCGCCCCGATCAGGATCCCGTGCACGAAGAAGGCCGGCACCGGACGGGACGACCGGAAGGCCAGCGCCACGGCCATCAGGGTGACCAGGACCGACCCGGCCACCTGCGTGTCGGGGGTGATCTCCCCCTCGAGGAAGATCCACACCTCGGCCTGCGTCAGCCCGAGGTAGACGACCGCTGCCACCACGTCCCAGCCGGGGGTGGTGCGCAGCGGCCCATCCTCGGTCACGCCGTGGCCGCCGTCTCGCGGACCCGGCGGCCCGGCCACAGCGTGTCGATCCCGGCCACGACCAGCGCGACCCCGGACGCAACGCCCAGGCCCACCGTCCACCCTCGGGCCTGCAGCGGGGCGGTCCCGACGACCGTGGTGACGGTCGCCCACGTCAGCACGCCGAGGTAGCCGACCACGGCGGTCCGCATGATCCGGAGACGGCGGTCCGGACCGAAGCGACGGACGGTTGCGACCGCCAGCAGGACGGCGAAGGCCTGGATGCCGTGGAAGGCGATGGCGTGGGGAAACTTGCCGACGGCGTCACCGTTCATGACGGCCTCCGGCACGGTCCCGGTGGCCGCGACCCAGTCGTTGCCCAGTTCGATCAGCCACTGCCCGATCCCGAGGCCGGTGGCGATCGCGAACAGCCCGCCGGTGACAGCCCAGCGAGTCGCCCGATCGAGCGGCGGCTCGCGCAGCACCCACAGCAACAGCACGACCAGCACGAGCGACAGCACCCCGACGGTCATGCCCATGATCGCGAAGACCGCCGCGTCCCCGGGCGCCGCCACGTTGAAGTGCGAGGCCCGGCCGCGCCACGTCTGCATCGCGATCAGCCCGGTCTCGATCGTGGACGACACCGCGAACGCCCACGCCAGCACCCCGGCCAGTCGTGGTCGAGGGTGCGGCATGCGGTCCAGCACCCAGCCCACGGCCCACAGGGTCATCGCGAACGACAACGAGAACACGATCGGCTTGCGCCACGACGCCGGCCCGGCCCACGCCCCGCCGTCGACCGCGTACACCCCGGCGTGGAACAGCGCCGAGATCGCCCAGAACACCGCGGTCCATGCCAGCACCCGGGCGGGCCGGGTGCGGGGGGCGAGTTGGTGCAGGATCGTCAACGCCATGGTGACTCCTCGTGTCGGTGAGGGTCACGCTACGAAGGACGGTGTCCGCGACGGTCATGCCCGGCGGTGATCCGGGGTGGTCCTGCGGGATGAGTTCTGCCCGTGAGCCGAGGACGTCCCATCGAGTGCGCGCCATCCTCCGGCGCCGGTCGCCCGAGCGCGCTGGCCGGTCCCGACGGGGCGAGGTCATCGCGTGCGTCGTCCCAGCGCCACGCCGGCCAGCGCCACGGCCGCGCCCAGCGCGAACGCGGCGAAGAGCTGGACAGGTTCGGAACCACCACCGGCCGCCGCGACGGCCCGACCGGCGTGGACGGTGCCCGCGGTCCTCCCGTCGGTCGTGGTCGGTGTCGTCGGGCCGTCCGTCGGGGCTGCGTGGGCGTCCGTGTCGGCGGGGGCCGGTGCCGGGCCCTCGAGCAGGTCCCGTTCCAGCGCCTCGAAGAACTCGCCCGCCATCCGGGTCGACACGCCGGCCAGCATCCGTTGCCCGACGCCACCGATCATGCCACCCACGACCGCGTTGGCATCCCAGGTGACCTCGGTCGCATCCCCGACCTCGTCGAGGCGGACGTCCACGTCGGCCCCGATCGTGCCCGGCGCACCGGCCCCGTCGACGTGCAGGCGCAGCGATCCGGGTTCGTCCCGGTCAGACAGCGACACGATGCCGTCGTAGGTGCCGCGGATCGACGCCACCCCGGCGGTCACCCGGGCGCGGTAGGTGTCGTCGTCCACAACCTCCAGCGACTCACACCCCGGCAGCGTGCGAGCCAGCACGGCCGGGTCGTTGAGTGCCGCCCACACCTGGTCGCGCGGCGCCGCGATCGTGTTCGTCCCGTCGATCCTCATCTCGTCGTCCTCCCGAACGTCGTCATCAGTGCGCGAATCGTTCTCGCATCGGTCGCCGGCAGGCACACCTGTTGGCCGGGGCCGTCATGTCGGGTCCGGTCGGTCGGCGGCGAGGCGGAGGTGGTGGAGGTCCGACGGGCTGATCGGCATGGCGTCGACCGGCACCCCGACGGCGTCCTCGATCGCGGCGGCGAACACGGCCGCGGACGGGATCACGCCGGCCTCGCCCGCGCCCTTGATGCCCAACGGGTTCAGCGGTGACGGGGTCTCGAGGTGGTCGATGCGGATGCCGTCGGGCACCTCGGTCATGTACGGCATCAGGAAGTCCATGAACGACGCGTTCAGCAACTGCCCGTGCTCGTCGTAGGCCATGCGCTCGTACAGCGCGCCGCCGACGCCCTGGCCGACGCCGCCGTGGACCTGGCCCGCCACGATGGCCGGGTTGATCAGCCGCCCGCAGTCGTGCACCACCGCGTAGTCCAGGATCGTCACGTCGGAGGTGTCCGGGTCGACCTCCACCACCACGGCGTGCATGCCGTTGGCGAAGGTGGACCGGATCGGGGAGTAGAAGTCGGTGCCCTCCAGCCCGGGCGCGACGCCGTCGGCCACCGGCGGCCGGGTCTCGTCGGACGGGCCGGCGAACTGGGTCGCCGCGGCGGCGTCGGCGTCGAAGGCGTAGCGCAGCGGATTGGACAGCGTCGCCAGCATCTTCAGGGCCAGCGCGGTGTCCGGACTGCCGGCGACCCGGACCTGGCCGTCGACGAACTCGAGGTCGGCCGGGTCCACCTCCAGTGCCGCCGACGCCAGTTCGAGCGCCCGTTCGCGCACACGATGGGCGGCCTTGGCGATCGCGTTGCCCGACATGACCGCCGCCCGCGACGCGAAGGTCCCGACCGCGTACTGCATCCGCGACGAGTCGCCCACCACCACCTCGACGTCGTCGATCGCCACGCCGAGGATGTCGGCCACGATCTGGGCGAACACGGTCTCGTGGCCCTGGCCCTGGCTGGACAACCCGGTGGCGACCTGGACCCGTCCGGTGGGCTCGACCAGCACGTGACCGCCCTCGTAGGGACCGACGCCGGTGCCCTCGACGTAGGTCGCCAGCCCGATGCCAAGCAACCGGCCCTCCTCGCGCGCGGCGGCCTGGCGGGCTGGGAAGTCGTCCCAGCCGACGAGGTCGACCAACGTGTCCATCGAGCCCGGGAAGTCCCCCGAGTCGTAGGTGTAGGGGCGCCCGTCCTGGAAGGTCAGCCCGAATTCGTAGGGGAACTGGTCGGGCTGGATGAGGTTGGCGCGTCGGACCGCGACCCGGTCCAGGTCCAGTTCGGCGGCGACCTTGTCCATCAGCCGCTCCATCGCGAAGCAGCCCTGGGGTCGGCCGGCACCGCGATAGGGCGTCACCGGCACCGTGTTGGTGTACAGGGAGGTGAACTCGACCCGGTAGTCGGTGATGGCGTAGGGCCCCAGGAACTGGGTGGAGGTGATGATCGGCACGATCAGGCCGTACGGGATGTAGGCCCCGTGGTCGTGCAGGAAGGTGAAGTCGATCCCGAGGATGCGGCCGTCGTCGTCGAACCCCACGTCGAGGTGCTGGACCTGTTCACGCTCGTGGTTGGCGGCGACGAAGTGCTCGCGACGGTCCTCGGTGTAGGACACGTCGTGGCCCAGCACCGTGGCGGCCCAGGGCACCAGGACCTCCTCGGGCCACGGGTGCATGATCTTGACCCCGAACCCGCCGCCCACGTCGGGCGCGATGCACTCGACCTTCTGGAAGTCCAGTTCGAGGATCGTCGCCACCGCAGCCCGTACCGACGTCGGTGCCTGGGTCGACGAGTACAGGCGCAGGTGGCCCTCGTCGGCGTCCCAGCGCGCCAGCACCCCCCGGGTCTCCAGCGGGGTCGAGGCCGACCGTTCGATGTCCAGGCGGAACGACAACCGGTGCGGGGCCGCCTCGATCGCCGCCCGCGGGTCCCCGATCTCCTGCACCAGGTGGGCCGCGACGTTGTCGGGGATCTCGTCGTGCACGACCCGGTCGGCCGCGGCGGCGACCTCGACGCCCACCACCGGGTCCATCACCTCGTAGTCGACCCGGATGCGATCGACCGCGTCCTCGGCGGCGTAGCGGGTCCGGGCGACGACCAGCACGACCGCCTCGCCGACGTGGTTGACCTCGCCGTTGGCCAGCACGAACTGGGTCCGGGGCGCCGTCAGGGCCGGGTGCGGGATCAACAACGGCAAGGGTTGGCGCATGCGGTCGGGCAGGTCCTCGAAGGTGTAGATCGCGACCAGGTCGTCGACGTCCAGCGCCGCCAGCACGTCGATGTCGCGCACCCGGGCGTGGGCGTGGGGGCTGCGCACGACCGCGACCTCCCACGCATCGTGGGCGAGGTCGTCGACGAACCGACCACGACCGGTCAGCAACCGGCGGTCCTCCTTGCGCGCGATCGACTGGCCGAACAACTGGGTGGTCATCGGTCCACCTCGTCGTGGCCCTGCCGGCGCGCCGGGGCCTGCGCGCCGTCGGGACCACGGCCGGTCGTGCCGGACTCGTTGGGGGTCGCGCCCAGTGCACCGCGCGCGTTGGACCCCGTCCCGGTGTCGCCGTCGGAACCGGGACAACGGGCCCGTGGGTCATGGCCGGTCTCGCGCAGGGTCGCGGCCGCCGCACCGACCGCGGTGGCGATGTTCTGGTAGCCCGTGCAGCGGCACAGGTTGCCGGACATGCCCTCGCGGATCTCGGCGGTCGTCGGGTCCGGGTGGTCGGCCAGGAAGTCGCACGCACTGAGCACGAATCCCGGCGTGCAGAACCCGCACTGCAGTCCGTGGTGGTCGTGGAAGGCCTGCTGGACCGGGTGCAACGATCCGTCCTTGGCCGCCAGTCCCTCGATCGTGGTCAGGTCGCGGCCCTGGACGCCGACCGCCAGCAGCAGGCAGGCGCGCACCGCGGACCCGTCCAGCAGCACGGTGCAGCATCCACAGACGCCGTGTTCGCAGCCGACGTGGGTGCCGGTCAACCCGAGGTCGTGGCGGAGGAAGTCGCTGAGGAGGCGGCGGGCGGGCACGGTCGCGGTGCGCACGGCCCCGTTGACCGTCACGGTCACGGTGTGGGTGGATTCGGCCAGGGCGTCGGGGGTGCTCATGCCGCCACCGTGGCCACGGACGTCGGGGCGGCGGCCACCAGCGCACGCGCCAGCAGGACGCCGGCGAGGTGGCGGCGGTAGTCGGCCGTGGCGTGGATGTCGGTGGTGGGTGCCAGGCCCGACCGGGCCGCCTCCACGGCCGCGTCGGTGTCCAGCGAGGTGGTGGACTGGCCGACCAGGTGCGGTCCGAGGTCGATCGGCGTCGGCGTGTCGGACACGCCGATGAACACCGCCCGGGCGCCGGTGACGGTGGCGTGGTCGCGATCCCCACCGTCCACCGGGCCGGACGTGTCCACGGCCACGCACACGCCGGCCATCGCGTAGTCGCCGTGTCGTCGGGCCAGTTCGAGGAAGGCGGTGCCGGTGGTGACCGGCAGCCGCGGGAACGTGGCCGCCACGGCCAGTTCGCCCGGTCGCAGGTCGAACTCCATCGCGCTGCGGAAGCACGCCGGGGCGGTCACCTCGCGCCGGCCGTCCGGTCCGACCAGGGTCACCGACCCGCCGACCAGGGCGAGCACGGCGGGCAGTTCTGCGGCCGGGTCGGCGTGCACCAACGACCCGACGACGGTGCCGCGGTTGCGGATCACCGGGTGGGCCACCAGTACCAGTGCCTGTCGCAGCACGGGGAGCGCGTCGACGGCGGACGGGTGGCGCTCGAGCTCGCGGTGGCGCACGGTCGCACCCACCACGACGGCGTCGTCGTCCACCTCGATGGCGTCGAGGCCCGCGACCCCGTTGATGTCGACGATGGTCGACGGTGCGACCAACCGCATGTTCAACAGCGGCACCAGGCTCTGACCACCCGCGAGGACCTTGCCGCCCACCCCCGCGTCGGCCAGGGCGGTGACCGCCTCGTCGACCGTCCGGGGCGCGACGTACCGGAAGGGTGGTGGCTTCACGTGGCCTCCTGGGCGCGTGGTGCCGGGTGGCCCGGACGACGATAGGCGCTGCCGCTCGATGACGTGCGCGAACCGGTCGGGCGACGAGGTGGGCGCTGTTGGACATCCCACCGGCAGCACGAAGGCGTCGCCGACGGCGTTGGCGACGCCGACGATGTCCACGTCCATCAGATCGACGCGATCCGTGGCGGACGGGCAGGGCCGATCAGCGATCGGCGGCGCGTTGCAGCCATTCGGACATCAAGGTGCGCTCGGGCTGGGTGAGCATGGTGAGCCGTGGGACGAGGGTCTGGAAGGTGACGGCGGCGGTGGCTGGGTCGCCGTGGTCGAGGGCAGGCACGTCGGTCAGGATCGATCGGGCAAGGGTGTCGTACATGAGGTCGGCGAGGTCGCGGCCCCGAGTTGGCGGCGGTGTGCGCAGCAGCGTGAGGACGACCCCGGTCCCGGCGGCGTGGATGAGTTCGACGGCGCGGTGTTCCGGCATCCGGAGTCGACCGACCTCGGCGACACGGTGGACTCGCGCCTCCAGGACCTGGAGACCCGCACCGGCCGCCGGGGAGGCGGTGGCGCGGCCGGGGTCGACGAGCAGGATGAACAGCGCGGCATTGGCCAGGCCGAAGTCGATGTGGGTGTTCCACCCGGCCCGGAGGTCGGCAAGAGGGTCCTCGTTGTCGTTGATTTGTGCCTTCTCGGCGACGTAGGTGGCAAAGACATGCTCGGCGACCGCGTCGAGCGGCCCCGCCTTGTCTCCGAACAGGCGGCGCGACCGGCCATCTCGGATCCCAGATCGTCGACCACCTGCTCGATCGGGTTCCTGCCGAGGATGTCGGGGTGAGCGTCCGCGACCCCGATCGGGCCGGTGACCTTGCCGAGCGCGGGGTCCGCGTTCGCCGCGGAGACTTCACCCGACCGGACACCCTCGCGTCGGCATTCGACGGCGCCACGCAGGTGCTCGTCGTGTCGACGGGCCGGGCCGATGGAGACCCGGGATCACCGGCCGCACGATCACCCGCGTCGTCGCCGACGACGACGACCATCACGCCGGCATGGTGCAACGAGGGGTCCCCGACGCCCACGCCGACATCCTGCTGGGCATGTTCCGCGCGGCTCGCGTCGACGAGTTCGCCGCCACCGACTCCACACTCCAAGATCTTCTCGGCCGCCCCGCCACCCGGATCCGTGCCGTCCTCGAACGGGCTGTCGCGGACCACGACTGACCAATCGGCCCTGCACCAGGAACGTGTCGAACCATCCGGGAGGTGGTGACCGCCCCGAGCGCGCATCCCGGGCCGCGAAGGACCACCCGCGCGGCGCACGCACGGACCACGTGCGGGCCGCCGACGAGGGACCCCGGCGCCGGCGTTCCATCGCGCCTGATCCGGCCATCCACCGTCCTCATCTCCGGGCACACTGCGTACTGTCAGGACCCGGCGGCACGACCTGTGGCCGGCTCGCGACCCGCTCACGTCACACGGAGGACCATGACCACCCTCGCCGACCGCTCCGACACCGCCCTGCTGGTCATCGACGTCCAACGTGACGTCGTGGCCGAGGCCCACGACCGGGATGCCGTGATCGCCAACATCGTCGACCTGGTCGACCGCGCCCGGCGCGAGGACGTGCCGGTGGTGTGGGTCCAACACGCCGACGACGGCATGGCGCGCGACACCGACGGCTGGCAGTACGTGGACGAACTGCCGCCGGGCGACGACGAACCCGTCGTGCACAAGTCCTTCGGCGACTCGTTCGAGGACACCGACCTCGAGGACCGACTGGCCGAGCGCCACGTCGGCCACCTGGTGGTGGCCGGTGCCCAGACCGATGCCTGCATCCGCAGCACCCTGCACGGGGCGCTGGCCCGCGGCTACGACGTCACCCTGGTCGGTGACGCCCACACCACCGAGGACCTGCGGCAGTGGGGCGTGCCGGTGTCGCCCGAACAGGCCATCGGCTACACCAACGCGTACTGGGGCTTCACCGGTGCGCCCGGTCGCTCGACCGCCGTGGTGGACACCGCCGACGTGGCCTTCGCCGCCTCCACCTGATCGACCCTGCACGACCACCGGCAGGCCGTGCTGGGCCGCGGCGTCGCACGTGTTGCGTCGCGCCACCTCCGCGTCCGGAAAGGACCAATGATGGACATGAAGATCGAACTCGTCCCGATCCCGGTCACCGACATCGACCGCGGCCGCGACTTCTACGTCCGGGCCGGGTTCGTGCTGGACCACGACTCGATGGTCGACGAGACGCTGCGATTCGTCCAGCTCACACCGCCCGGCTCCGCCTGCTCGATCTACCTCGGTGAAGGCCTGACGGACATGGCTCCGGGGTCACGGCACGCGTCCAGATGGTCGTCGACGATGCCCTGGCGATCCACGACGACCTGGCTGGACGCGGCATCGAGGTCACCGAGGTCGACCACCAGGCCTGGGGCGAGTTCCTGTACTTCACGGACCCCGACGGCAACCAGTGGTCGCTCCAGCAACTCCCCGACCGCGACTGACAGGATCACCCCCTGCGGGTGATGGAGCCGCGGCGTGCCTGTCCTAGCATCGTGGACGCATGCCACACCGGGCATGGTCGACCCCGGAGGACGGGTAGGTCACTGGGAGCCGATGTCGTGGCGCTCGACCGCCTCGCCGCACGCATGCAGCGTGGCAACCAGGAGATCCAGCAGGTGCTGGCGACCCTGGACAACCGCCTCGAGGCCACGTGGTGGGAGGGCGACGACGCCGAGGCCTTCCGCGACCAGTGGCAGGTCTCCCACCGCACCCGCATCGCCCGCGCCGCCGAACGCCTCGCCACGGCCCAGGTCGACGTGCGTGCCCAGGCCACCCAGCAACGACGCACCTCGGGCAACTGACCCGGACCCGCTGCCCCCCGACCCGAGGCACCCCGTCGTGCAGGTGCTCGGCGCCGACGTCGCCCAACTCGACGACCTCGCAACCACGTTGCGTGCGTCGGCGACCACCCTGCAGGGCACGGCCGACGAGGTCACGTCGTCGCTGCGGACCGCGTGGTGGAGCGGCGCGTTCGCCGACGGCTACCGACAGTCCTGGAACGGGGCCGATCGCGCCGCGTTGGTCGAGGCCGCCGAGATCCAGCGGGAACTCGCCTCCGACCTCGCCCAACAGGCCGAGCAGCAGCGGGAGTCGTCCAGCACCACCGCGCCCGGCGGTCCGGGGCCCGTCGCACCCGGGCCGGGACGCGGCGGACCCGGGACCGGCAGCCCCGCCTTCGACGACCCCGGCGGGGTCCGGGCAGCCTGCCCGATAACGACTCGGGGCCCAGCATCCTCGACACCGTGGGGGGCTGGGGACGCGACCGCGTCGACGACCTCCAGGACTGGCGCGAGGAGATGCAGGCCCGGCGGGAACTGGTCGCGGAGTTGCTGGGGCTGGATCCGGACGAACAGGCCGCACGCTGGGACGAGTTGACCGACGAGCAGCGGGCCGAACTGCTGGAGATGTACCCCGAGGCCGTGATGCGGATGGAGGGCCTCGACCCCGACGTGCGGGCCGACGCCGAGGCCCGCTTCGCCCGGGAACGCCTCGACGACGTCGCCATCTCCACCGCGGCCGCGTTCCTGGAGGCCGAGGTCGACATCGCCACCTTCGAGGTCGAGGGTGCCGCCCGGGGCGAGTACCGGATCCTGGGCGACGACAGGTGCAACTGCACCTGCGGTTGGAGGGCGACCTCGGCCGCGAGTTCGGACGGCCGCCGGTGAGGTCGAGGTCGGCCTCAGCGGTGAGGTGCTGATCGACTTCGACAGTGCCGAGGAGGCCGACGCGTGGTTCTACGACTTCGCCGACCGGGAACGGGGCCTGCGCGCGTCGGCCACTGTCGACGCCTCCTTCCTGGGTGCCACCCCGGACGAGTCGGTCGGCGGGGCCCGCGCCGAGGTCGCCGGGGAACTGGTCCTGGGCGACGGCAACGAGTTCCAGAGCCTGACCCTGTCGGCCGAGGTCGGCGGTTCGGTCCCACTCGACAGCCTGGGCTTCGACCTGCCCGGGGGCGTCGGCGGCCAGGCCGCGTCGGTCGAGTTCTCGATCGACCGCGACAACCCCTACGCGCCGAGATCACGGAGGCGTTCGCCAGCGGGGACATCGGGCGGGCCACCTCGCTGGCCGCCGAGCACGGGCAGGTCGTGGTGACGACCTCGGCCGTGGCGACCGGCACCTCTCCGAGGAGGGCGAGATCAGGGTCCTCGGCCAGGGTGTCGAGTACGAG